>NZ_DIMK01000021.1:0-109079 GCF_002425525.1 Pseudomonas sp. UBA5568
AAATCAAAAGCAAAGCGGGGGACGCCCTTCGGCCTCCCCCGCTTATATAGAGACGCACAACGAACGTCTTACTCTGCTTTGAGCGTTACGCGCGCAAACGACTTCTTACCCGCCTGGCAGACATGGGTCGCACCCAGTGCCACTACAAACTCACGGTCAACCACGACGCCATCGACCTTCACAGCCCCACTGCCCAGCAGGTCCCGCGCCTGCGCCGAGTTCTTGACCAGCCCGGCACGGTTGAGCACTGCAGCAATCGGCAGCGCCTCGGTTGCAGTCACTTCGATTTCGGGCAGGTCTTCCGGCAACTCGCCTTCCTTCATACGATTACCGGCGCCACGATGAGCGTTGGCTGCGGCTTCTTCCCCATGGAACCGCGCCACGATCTCCTCCGCCAGCTGGATCTTGATGTCCCGAGGGTTCGCCCCATTGGCCACATCCATACGCAGCTGATCGATCTCCTCCATGGAGCGGAAGCTCAGCAGCTCGAAGTAACGCCACATCAAGGTGTCCGGAATCGACACGAGCTTGCTGTACATCACACCCGGCGCTTCCTGGATGCCGACATAATTACCCAGGGACTTGGACATCTTCTTGACGCCATCAAGCCCTTCAAGCAGGGGCATGGTCACGACGCTCTGAGCTTCCTGACCGTAGGCACGCTGCAATTCGCGCCCCATGAGCAGGTTGAACTTCTGGTCGGTACCGCCCAGCTCGACATCCGCCTTGAGCGCGACCGAGTCATAGCCCTGCACCAACGGATAGAGGAACTCATGAATGGCGATGGGTTGATTGGTGGTATAGCGCTTGTCGAAATCGTCACGCTCCAGCATACGGGCGACCGTGTACTGCGACGCCAGACGGATGAAGTCGGCGGGCGTCAGTGCATCCATCCAGGTGGAATTGAACGCGACCTCGGTCTTGGCCGGATCGAGAATCTTGAAGACCTGCTGTTTATAGGTCTCGGCATTGTCCAGCACCTGCTCACGGGTCAGTGGCGGACGCGTGGCACTCTTGCCACTGGGGTCGCCGATCATGCCGGTGAAGTCACCAATCAGGAACACCACGGTATGCCCCAATTCCTGGAACTGGCGCAGCTTGTTAATCAGTACCGTGTGACCGAGATGAAGGTCAGGTGCGGTAGGGTCGAAACCGGCCTTGATGCGCAAGGGCTGACCACGCTTGAGTTTTTCAACCAGCTCGGACTCCACCAGTACTTCTTCCGCACCGCGCTTGATAAGCGCCAGCTGCTCTTCAACCGACTTCATAGACAAACCCGCAAGGCTCAGATTCAGGGGGAGCCAACCATACAAGATCGGCCGTCAAATACAAGTTTTGCAAAGGAATGTGACCTGGGGACGTGCTCGCAGCGTCTACGCGCCCTTGCGTGAAAATGGTTTTGGTTATATTTTATACAGTTATTTCATCTTCATCATGTCATTCATCTATTCCATTTCACCTTTTTCAAAGTCTCCTTACCCATGACCAACGAACCGCCTAAAGCGCCTCCGCTTTATCCGAAAACACACCTGTTGGCCGCCAGCGGCATTGCCGCCCTGCTTAGCCTGGCATTGCTGGTATTCCCATCCAGCGACGTGGAAGCCAAAAAAACCACCCTCAACCTCGAGCTGGAAACCCCAGCCGAGCAACTGAAAGACGAATCCCGCTCCGCGCCGCTGGTGCAGGCATCCGGCGAGCAGGGCTCGCCGTTTGCGCAGATCGATGAGGCGGCCGCATCCACCCAGAAAGCCGAACAGCAAACCCCTCCGGCAGAAGCTGCCGCACAGCCCGCCAAGGACCCTGCCCACCGGGAAGTCACCGTCGCCAGCGGGGATACCTTGTCAACGCTGTTCGCCAAGGTCGGACTGCCGGCCAATGCCGTCCACGACATTCTTGCCAGCAGCAAGCAGGCCAAGCAGTTCAGCCAGCTCAAGCACGGCCAGGTCCTGCAGTTCGAATTGGACAAGCAAGGCCAGCTGGCCAGCTTGCACAGCAAGGTCGGCAACCTGGAAACCATCCGCCTGACCAAGACGGCCAAGGGCTACACCTTCAATCGTGAAATCAGCAAACCCGTGGTGCGCACTGCCTACGCCCATGGCGTCATCAAGAGCTCGCTCTCCGCATCGGCACAGCGCGCCGGGTTGTCCCACAGCCTGACCATGGACATGGCCAAGGTGCTGGGATACGACATCGACTTCGCCCAGGATATTCGCCAAGGTGACGAGTTCGACGTGGTTTATGAGCAGAAGGTGATGGACGGCAAAGTGGTCGGCACCGGCAATATCCTCTCGGCGCGCTTCACCAACCGCGGCAAAACCTACACGGCCGTGCGTTATACCAACAAGCAAGGCAACACCAGCTACTACACGGCCGATGGCAACAGCCTGCGCAAGGCCTTCATTCGCACACCCGTGGATTTTGCGCGCATCAGCTCTCGCTTCTCTGCCGGGCGCAAGCACCCGATTCTGAACAAGATCCGCGCCCACAAGGGGGTGGATTATGCAGCCCCGCGAGGCACGCCCATCAAGGCTGCGGGTGATGGCCGCATCGAGCTGGCCGGCCGGCGCGGCGGCTACGGCAATACGGTGATCATCCAGCACGGCAATCGGTACAAGACCTTGTACGGTCATATGCAGGGCTTTGCCAAGGGCATCAAAACCGGGGGTTCGGTCAAGCAGGGCCAGATCATCGGTTATATCGGGACCACGGGGCTTTCTACCGGGCCTCACCTGCACTACGAGTTCCAGGTCAACGGCGTGCACGTCGACCCGCTGAGCCAGAAAGTGCCGATGTCCGACCCGATCGCCAAGAACGAGCGCCAGCGCTTCCTGCAGCAAAGCCAGCCGCTGATCGCACGCATGGATCAGGAAAAAGCCACGCTACTTGCCATGAACAAACGGTGAGCCCATGGGCCTCTACCTAGGCGTGATGTCAGGGACCAGCCTGGATGGACTGGACATCGCCCTGATCGAGCAAGGCGAGCACGTCGAACTGCTCGCCACCCATTACCTGCCCATGCCAACGGAATTGCGACAAGCGCTGCTTGACCTGTGCACATCTGGGCCGGATGAAGTGGCGCGGGTCGCCCTCGCTGAAAACGCGTGGGCGGCGGTGGCAGCGCAAGGCATACTCGATTTGCTCGACCACCACGCCTTGCAGCCCACCGACATTCGCGCCATCGGCAGCCATGGCCAGACCATTCGCCATGAGCCTGCCCGAGGTTTCACCGTGCAGATCGGCAATCCGGCGCTCCTGGCGGAGCTGTCAGGCATCACGGTCGTGGCTGACTTTCGTCGCCGTGACGTAGCAGCCGGCGGTCAGGGCGCGCCGCTCGTCCCAGCGTTCCACGAAACGCTGTTCGGCCATCTCGAACAGCCGTTGGCCATCCTGAACGTAGGCGGTTTCAGCAACCTCAGCCTGATTGCCAAGGACAAACCGGTCCGAGGTTTCGATTGCGGCCCGGGCAATGTCCTGATGGACGCCTGGATCGAGCGCAAGCGCGGCCAGGCATACGATGCCGACGGCGCCTGGGCGGCCTGTGGGGCTGTGCAACCTGCCCTGCTGGCCTCTCTCATGGCCGACCCATTCTTCGCCGGCAGTGGGCCCAAGAGTACAGGCCGCGAAGTCTTCAACCTGCGCTGGCTGGACAGCCACCTCGCTGCCCTGCCTGCTTATCGCGACGAAGACGTCCAGGCAACGCTGCTGGAGGTCAGTGCACAAAGCATCATCGATTCGCTGAGCACCGCACAGCAGGGCACCAGGATCCTTTTGGTGTGTGGGGGCGGCGCGCACAATGGCGCCTTGATGGCTCGCCTTGCAGCAGGCCTGCCTGGCGTGAAGGTGTCCAGCACCGCTGAACAGGGAGTAGACCCTGACTGGGTCGAGGCCATGGCGTTCGCCTGGCTGGCGCATTGCTGCCTCGAAGGCATACCTGCCAACCGTCCCAGCGTTACAGCGGCCAAAGGCCTGCGTATTCTGGGCGCCATCTATCCGGCTTGAGCCATTGACCTGCCCAACGAAAAACGCCGCGCTTGAGCGCGGCGTCTTGACGAGGGCATGTCGTCAGATCGAGAACGAAGAGCCACAGCCACAGGTAGTGGCGGCGTTAGGGTTCTTGATGATGAAGCGTGAGCCTTCCAGGCCTTCCTGGTAATCCACTTCGGCACCGGCCAGGTACTGGAAGCTCATCGGGTCCACGACCAGCGAAACACCCTCGCGCTCAACGATGGTGTCGTCATCGGCCACTTCTTCATCGAACGTGAAGCCATACTGGAAACCCGAGCAACCGCCACCGGTGACGAATACACGCAGTTTCAGCCGGTCATTGCCCTCTTCGGACACCAGGTTCTTCACCTTCAGCGCAGCACCGTGGGTAAATTCCAAAACCGTAGGGGTGAAGGTTTCGACGCTCATGTTGATTCTCCCGGCGCGGTGGCCGTCATAAAACTCGATGACGGCCATTATCCGCTTTCCCGAGAAAATCGGTCAACAATAGGCGACGGGCAGGTCGCGAATCAGTGCAGCCTGCCGCACGCCTTCTTCAGCTCACGGCAACAGGCCGGCATGGCTCAGCCCCATCCGCTCATCGAGCCCGAACACGATGTTCAGGTTCTGCACGGCCTGCCCGGAAGCGCCTTTGACCAGGTTGTCGATGACCGACAGCACCACGACCAGGTCACCGCCTTGCGGACGATGAACAGCGATGCGGCAGACGTTGGCGCCGCGCACGCTGCGGGTCTCGGGGTGGCTACCCGCGGGCATCACGTCCACGAAGGGCTCGTTGGCGTAGCGCTTCTCGTACAGCGCCTGAAGATTGACCGATGTGTCGGCGACGGTCGCATACAAGGTGGCATGAATGCCGCGGATCATCGGCGTCAGGTGAGGGACGAAGGTCAGCCCAATGTCCTTGCCCGCAGCCAGACGCAGGCCCTGGCTGATTTCCGGAAGGTGACGATGCCCTTTGACCGCGTAGGCCTTCATGCTCTCACCGGCTTCACAGAACAGCGACCCCACGGCCGCACCACGTCCGGCACCGCTGACACCGGACTTGCAGTCGGCGATCAAGCGCGACGCATCGGCCAAGCCAGCTTCCAGCAACGGCAGGAAACCCAGTTGAGTGGCGGTTGGGTAGCAACCCGGAACCGCGATCAGTCGTGCCTGGCGGATCTTGTCGCGGTTGACCTCGGGCAAACCATACACGGCACCGTCGAGCAGATCAGGCGCGCCGTGAGGCTGGCCGTACCACTTGGCCCATTCAACTGCGTCCTGCAGGCGGAAGTCGGCCGACAGGTCGATGACCTTGGTGCCCGCGGCCAGAAGCTCGCCCGCCAAGGCATGAGCGACACCATGAGGGGTGGCGAAAAACACCACGTCACACGCGCCCAGCGCTTTGCTGTCGGGCACGCTGAATGCCAGGCCGTCGTAATGGCCGCGCAGGTTCGGGTACATGTCGGCCACTGCTACACCCGCTTCTGAGCGCGACGTGATGACCGCCACCTCGGCCTGTGGGTGCTGAGCCAGCAGACGCAACAGTTCGACGCCGGTGTAACCCGTGCCGCCGACGATACCGACCTTGATCATAACGCTTGCCCCTTATCAACGAGCCGTCTGGAAAACGCACGATGATAGGGGCGTGATGCGTCTGTCACAACACTTCAGGTGTCCCTGAGGGCGCCTGGGCACTACTATCTGACGACCGTGAATACCTGAAGGAATGCCCCGATGCTCTACCTATGGATCAAAGCGCTGCACATTGTCAGCGTCGTATGCTGGTTCGCCGGCCTGTTCTACTTGCCACGGCTGTTCGTCTACCATGCCCAGAGCCAGGACAGCATCAGCCAGGACCGGTTCGTGACCATGGAGCGCAAGTTGTACCGAGGCATCATGAACCCGGCGATGATCGCCACCTACGTATTCGGTGCCTGGATGCTCTACCTCACGCCTGGGTGGCTGAGCCAGGGTTGGCTGCACGCCAAACTCACCCTGGTGCTTCTGCTGACCGGCTATCACCACGTGTGTGGCGCCCAGCGCAAACGCTTCGCTGCCGGCACCAACACCCGCAGCCATGTCTACTATCGCTGGTTCAACGAGGTACCTGTGCTGATCCTGCTGGCGGTCGTCATCCTGGTGGTGGTCAAACCGTTCTGAGGGTGTTGCCCAGCACTGGGCGGTGCAGCGCTAGCGGCCGATCGGCATAAGCGCCACTGACAGGCCCTGCAGCGGCTCATTCCCAGGCTTGGGCGGCCCAGCAAAACGCAGCATCCACCACTGCCAAGCTGTACACTAGATGCCCTCTTCGGCCCCAGGAGCCCTGCATGACCCGTTACGCCATGATCACCGGCGCTTCCACCGGCCTGGGCCTGGCCCTGGCGGAGGCCCTGGCACGGCGCGGGCGCAACCTGATCCTGGTCGCACGCCACCGTGAAAGGCTGGAGCCGGTCGCCATCGAGCTTGCCCAGCGTTTCGGCGTCGAGGTGCTGTTGCGTGCGTGCGATCTGAGCCAACCGCTGAGGCTGTCGGGGTTCGTTCTCGAGCTCGAAGAAGGCGAGCGACGCATCGATTTGCTGGTCAACTGCGCCGGTCACCGCACCTACGGGCCATTCCTGGCCCATGAATGGGCCGACGAACAGGACCTGCTCGAAGTCAATGTGCTGGCGCTGAGCCGCTTGTGTCATGCCATCGGCAATCTGATGGCGGTACAGGGCGGCGGCCAGATCCTCAACGTTGCCGGGCTGGCCGGTGTGGCCCCTGGGCCCTGGATGGCCACCTATGCCGCCAGCAAGGCCTACGTGATGAATTTCTCCCAGGCCCTGCGCGAAGAACTCAAACCCACAGGCATCAAGGTCTCCGTGCTGTGCCCGGGACCGGTACGTTCCTCACGGCGCCGCATAGCCCGGCTCGAAGGCAAAAGCCGCTGCCTCAGCCCCGAGGAAGTGGCGCTGTACACCGTTCGCGCGCTCGCCCGCAACCGCGCCCTGATCCTGCCGGGGCGACGCAATCGCTGGCTGGCGATCGCCCCGCGGCTGCTGCCGAACTGGCTGGTGCGCAAGCTGGCAGGTGTGATTCACCGGCGTTATTGCCCAGCCGGTATGGAATAGTCGCTGGGCGAGCGGCTCCGGCCTGAGTACACTCGGCCCGGACCCTCACCATGGAGCAAGTGCTGTGGACGATTTATTCCTCAAGATCATCAACCGAGAGATCCCAGCGAAGATCATCTACGAAGATGACCAGGTTCTGGCATTTCACGACATCGCCCCCCAGGCCCCGGTGCATTTTCTGGTCATTCCGAAAAAGCACATCCGCACCCTCAACGACCTGACCGAAGAAGACAAGGGCCTGGCTGGGCACATTCTGTTCACGGCCCAGCGCCTGGCCAGGGAGCTGGGCTGCGAGGAAGGCTTTCGCGTGGTCATGAACTGCAATGAACAAGGTGGCCAGACGGTCTACCACATTCACATGCACGTGCTCGGCCAGCGCCAGATGAACTGGCCACCGGGCTGATCCACCGCAAGCGACTCGAGCGCGATTGGGTTAAACTGTCGGGCACATTCTTGCGGAGGTGCCCGATGGCTACCGAACGTCACTATTCCCCGCTCGACCGCTTGTTGCTGCAGGCCGACACCGCCATGCGCACCTTGCTGCCGTTCAGCGGCCAACCCTCTCGCCCGTCCCCGGCCATCGTCAAACCCGCCGTCGAACTCGAAGATCGGCAGGCACGCCACGTGGCAGGGCTGATGCGCATCAACCACACCGGCGAAGTCTGCGCCCAGGCGCTTTATCAAGGCCAGGCCTTGACGGCCAAGCTGCCGTCAGTGCGCAAGGCCATGGAGCGCGCTGCGGATGAGGAAATCGATCATCTGGCCTGGTGCGAACAACGGATCCGTCAACTCAACAGCCACCCCAGCGTCCTGAACCCGCTGTTCTACGGCATGTCATTCGGCATTGGCGCTTTTGCCGGGCTGGTGAGTGACAAGGTGAGCCTGGGCTTCGTGGCAGCCACCGAGCACCAGGTCTGCAAGCACCTGGATGAGCACCTGGTGCAGATCCCTGCCGAAGATGAAAAATCCCGGGCCATCCTCGAGCAGATGCGCGTCGACGAAGAACAGCACGCCGATGCGGCACTGCAAGCCGGTGGCTACCGCTTCCCTGCGCCTGTGCGTTTTGGCATGAGCCTGCTGGCCAAGGTCATGACAAAGAGCACCTATCGCATCTGAAGGCTCGCCATGACAACACGTTTCGACGCCAAGGACCTGGCGCGAGCGGTCGAGGCGGGGATTCTCCAGCCAGACCAGGAACAGGCCCTGCAAGCCTTTCTCAGCCAGCGGCATAGTGCGACGGGCAGCCTGCAGCTGGCCCATGGCGCGTTCTACTTCGGCGCACTGCTGGTCATGGGGGCCATGGGCTGGCTGCTCAATGAAGCATGGCTACGCATCGGCGACACCGCGTTGCTGGCCGTGGCCAGTGCCTACATCGGGTTGCTGACCCTGGTCGCACTCAGCCTTCAGAAGCGTAAACAACCCGTTGCGGCCGGCGTACTGGCCGCAGCCGCGGTCAGTATCGTGCCACTGGCCGTTTTCGCACTGGAGCGATTGCTCGGTTGGTGGCCGCTCGATGACGTGCAAGCCGATTACCACCAGTACTACACCCAGGTACAAGGCGGTTGGCTGGCCATGGAGGCCGCTACCGTTCTTGCAGGTGTGGTGATGCTCCGCCTAGTTCCCTACCCGTTTATCGTCATGCCCATTGCCGTTGCCCTGTGGTTCATGTCGATGGACCTTACCGAGTGGGTAGTCGGCGCGCCATTCAGTTGGGAACAACGCCGGGAGGTATCCCTGTGGTTCGGGTTGGCGACCTTGCTGGTGTTTCTGCTGGTCGATGGCAGAACACGGCATGATTATGCCCACTGGGGCTATCTTGCCGGTCTGGCGGCCTTCTGGGGTGGGCTGACCATGCTCGACAGCGGCAGTGAATGGGGAAAGGCCACCTACTGCCTGATAAACCTTGTGCTCATGGGGGTGGCAGTGCTGCTGCGAAGGCCCGTTTTCATGGTGTTCGGCGCACTTGGCGTTGCCGCCTACCTGGGGTACCTGGCGTATGACGTATTTGCCGAATCATTGCTGTTCCCGGTGTTGGTCAGCTTGATCGGCCTGGGCGTCATAGGGCTGGGCCTGCTTTACCAGAAACACCGGGAGCCGTTGAGCCAGTCGGTCAGAAGCGCACTGCCAGGCTGGCTATACGCAACGCTGCCAGCACTGCGCCATTGACGGTCGCCGGTACGCCACGCAGCTCGCGCCCTTTGCTCAACCCAGTTCCACGATCTCGTAGCCATGGGTGATCTCGACCCCGGCACGCTCGAGCATGATCGACGCTGAACAGTATTTTTCGGCCGAAAGCTCGACGGCACGCTTGACCTGCGCCTCTTTCAATCCCCGGCCCTTTACCACGAAATTCATGTGGATCTTGGTGAATACCTTCGGGTCTTCACCTGCGCGCTCGGCCTCAAGAAACGCTTCGCAGCTCTCCACCGCTTGGCGCGATTTCTTCAGGATGCTGACCACATCGAAACTGCTGCATCCACCCAGGCCCAGCAACAGCATCTCCATCGGCCTGACGCCCAGGTTTCGGCCGCCGGCTTCGGGTGGGCCATCCATCACCACGACGTGACCGCTGCCGGATTCGCCAAGGAACATTGCCTCACCGGCCCACTGGATACGTGCCTTCATCACCCGAACTCCTGATTTCGCAAAAAGGGTGTCAGCTTAGTCGTTGTGCCGCTGTGGGAAAAGCATGTAAGGACTCGCTTTAATGCCGAAACATTTTGTAGTGTCTGATAAGCTGGCGCCAATCGAATGGCGTTTTTCCAGCCAGCTGCCATGGATGCCCATGGACTGCACAGAACAGGATTTCGCGATGGTAGCCTCTGCCCTACCCCCAAAGATCAAGAACATCGACAAATTGCTGGTGCACTGTCAACGCCGGCGCTACAGCGCCAAGAGCAACATCATCAGTGCAGGTGAACGCGCGCAGACGTTGTCGTTCATCATCAAGGGGTCGGTCACCATCCTCATCGAAGACGAAAATGGCCATGAGATGATCATCGCCTACCTCAACAGCGGTGACTTCTTCGGTGAGCTGGGGCTGTTCGAACCGGTTGAGTCGCAGCAGCATCGCAGCGCGTGGGTTCGGGCCAAGACCGAATGCGAAGTAGCCGAAATCAGCTACGACAAGTTCCGCGAACTGGTACGACATGAGCCAGACATGCTCTATGCCGTCAGCAGCCAGATGGCCCAGCGCCTGCGCGACACTACCCGCAAAGTCGGTGACCTGGCTTTCTTCGATGTAACCGGCCGAGTTGCCCGGTGCTTGCTCGACTTGTGCAAGCAGCCCGACGCCATGACCCATCCAGACGGTATGCAGATCAAGATCACCCGCCAGGAAATCGGGCGAATCGTCGGTTGTTCACGGGAGATGGTCGGCCGCGTCCTGAAGGACCTGGAAGAGCGCAGCCTGGTCCAGGTCAAGGGCAAGACCATGGTGGTACACGGCACCCGCTAGCTTGCGGGCACCTCAGCCAGCACCTGCGCGTACGCTTGCGACAGCTGTGCAAACCACGGCGCCGCCGGTACTACCTCATGCAGGGCGATGTGGGCATCGGGGCGGCATCGCTGTTCAAGGTTGCAGCACGTATTGAAGTGGTTGACGGCGGCTACCATCGCCTCGCGATCGTTGTCCAACAGCAATGCGCCATGCACCAGCACCACCGGGCCTTTGCCTGCGACGCTCTGGCGCCAGCGCTGAGCGGTCCCTACCAACTTGCGGCCATTGAGGTTGACGTTGTAGCGGCCATCGCAGAATGCGCCCTCGATCTCGCCAACCGAGGCGACCCCCCCCCACGCCTGCAGCACCTCGCACAGCGGCAGGCACAAGCGCTGATAGGCTTTTTCGATACGCCCCTGATCGCCCTCACTGCGCGGGGCCGCATAGACCAGGGCAATATTTACCGTCGAATGGGACTGCGGTACAGGCTCGCCGCCGGTCTCGCGCAGCAGCACTGGCCATCCAGTGCCAGCCAGTTGCGAACTCGCCGCTTCAAAGTGCTCCAGCCGGCTCATCCTGCGAGGCATCACCAGCGCCTGATCAATGGGGCGCCAGAACAACACACCGTTATCGCGCTCGCCCCGGCAAACGGCGGCCAGCAGGTCCTGTTCAGTAGACAGCCCTTGCTCGACGGTAAGGGCCAGAGGCTGGTCAGTCATTGCTTCACCTTCAATTGAGTTACGCAGGCTGCGGCCACCCTCGTAAGCGTCACAGCCTCTGTACGACTGGCATTGGGGCGCCCATGAGCCAAATGGCAGCCATGAAAAAGCCGGCAACATGGCCGGCTTGGTTCATTCAGTCCAGTTGCTGGATGGTCTTTTTCACTTGATCAGGGAAGAACAAGCGCTGGAGCTCGATCCCCGGGTTCTCAGCCCGCATGAACGCTTCACCCACCAGGAATGAATAGACGCGGTTGATTTTCATCAGCTGCACATCGGCCTGATTGAGAATGCCGCTTTCGGTAATGGCGAGCCGATCCGCGGGGATGCGTGGCAGCAGGTCCAGCGTGGCCTCCAGGTTCACTTCGAAAGTGTGAAGGTTACGGTTGTTGACCCCCACCAACGGCGTGTCCAGCGTCTTGAGCGCGCGCTCCAGTTCATCACCATCGTGCACTTCCACCAGCACATCGAGCCCGACCGACTTGGCCGTGGCCGCCAGCTCGGCCATTTTCACATCATCGAGCGCCGACACGATCAGCAGCACGCAATCTGCACCCAAGGCACGGGCTTCGACGATCTGATAAGGGTCGACCATGAAGTCCTTGCGGATCACCGGCAGTGATACGGCTGCTCGCGCCTGCTTGAGGTAGTCGTCCGCCCCCTGAAAATAATCGACGTCCGTTAACACCGACAGGCAGGTTGCGCCGCCCTTCTCGTAGCTGAGGGCAATGTCTGCAGGGACGAAATGCTCCCGGATCACACCTTTGCTAGGAGAGGCCTTCTTGATTTCAGCGATCACCGCTGGCTGCTTGCGCGCGGCCTGGCGCAGCATGGCGTTGGCAAAACCACGGGGCGCGTCGGCCGCCTTGGCCAAATGCTCAAGTTCGGCAAGGCTTACGCGGGCACTGCGTTCAGCCACTTCTTCGAACTTGCGGGCGATGATCTTTTCCAGCACCGTTGGCACGCTCATGCTTCGTTCTCCACCTTGAATACGGCTGTAAACGCACCCAGCTCTTGCAGTTTTTCCCAGGCCAACCCGGTGTGCAGCACGTCGTGGGCAAGTTCAACGCCGGCCTTCAGGCTCATGGCGTGATCTGCGGCGTAAAGGGCTGCACCGGCATTGAGCACGATCATCTCGGCGGCCTTCTGGCCGTTCTCGGTCTTGCGTCGACCCAGCGCATCACGAATCAGCGCCAGAGACGCCTGCGAGTCCTCGACCGCCAGGCCATGAAGGCTCTGGCTCTTCATGCCCAAGTCTTCCGGTTCAACCCAGTACTCGGAAATCTCGCCATTTTTCAATTCAGCCACGAAGGTGGGCGCAGCCAGGCTGAACTCGTCCAGCCCATCCTTGGAATGCACCACCAGCACATGTTTGCTGCCCATGCGGTGCAGCACCTCGGCCAGAGGACGGCAGAGCGCCTGGGTGAAGACGCCAACCACCTGATGCTTCACACCTGCCGGATTCGTAAGCGGGCCAAGCATGTTGAACAAGGTCCTGAGCCCCAGATCGCGACGCGGCCCAGCGGCATGTTTCATGGCGCTGTGGTGACTCTGGGCGAACATGAAGCCGATACCCAGGCTGTCGATGCAGCGGGCCACTTGAACGGGTGTCAGGTTCAGGTAGATGCCAGCAGCTTCCAGCAGGTCTGCGCTGCCACTTTTGCCGGACACCGCCCGGTTGCCATGCTTGGCGACGGTGCAGCCGGCAGCGGCCAGGACGAAAGCCGATGCCGTAGACACGTTGAAGATATTGGCGCCATCGCCGCCGGTACCCACAATGTCGACTACCCCATCCAGGGTTTTGAGTTCGACCTTGTCAGCCAACTCCCGCATGACCGACACCGCGCCAACGATTTCGTCGATGCTTTCACTTTTCATGCGCATGCCCATCAGAAATGCGCCAATCTGCGCATCACTGCATTGGCCGGTCATGATCTGGCGCATCACACCGCGCATTTCCTCGGTCGAAAGGTCCAGATGGCCGACGATGCGACCCAGCGCGCTCTTGATATCCATATTCGTTCCTTAGCGGTGGCCGCCGGTCTGCTGGAGGAAATTGGCGAACAGTTCATGGCCCTGCTCGGTGAGTATCGACTCGGGGTGAAATTGCACGCCCTCGATATTCAACGTCTTGTGCCGTACCCCCATGATCTCGTCGACCGAGCCATCTTCGTGTGCGGTCCAGGCCGTCACTTCCAGGCACTCAGGCAGCGTCTCACGCTTGATCACAAGCGAATGATAGCGGGTCACGGTCACGGGGTTGTTCAGGCCGCTGAATACGCCAAGGTCGCGATGGTGGACCGGGCTCGTCTTACCGTGCATCACCTGGCGTGCCCGCACGACATCGCCACCGAACGCGTGGCCAATGGACTGATGCCCAAGGCACACCCCCAGAATCGGCAATTTACCGGCGAAATGAAGAATGGCTTCGATGGACACACCGGCTTCGCTCGGCGTACAGGGCCCAGGCGAGACGACGATGCGCTCCGGCGCCAGGGCTTCGATCTGGGCGATGGTCATTTCGTCATTGCGAATGACCCGCACATCAGCCCCTAACTCGCCCAGGTACTGGACGACGTTGTAAGTGAATGAGTCGTAATTGTCGATCATCAGTAACATCGAATGAAACCTCTTGAACCTACTGACTTCATGATTCGAACCTTCCTGCACCTGTCGCAGGCGCAACTTAGCCGCTAATGACGTTGAGACAGGAAGGCAAACAAGGGCGGGCCGGACGAACCGGCAGAGGATAAAGTCAGGCGCGCCAACGCCAACGGGCGTGGGCCTTGATAACGCGCATCAAGAGTTTGCTGACGATCAACACAGGGTAGGTCTCGCTCATACGTCTCGGCACAGTAGCCTACCGGGGCGACGGGCGCAATATGCCCGTAAACACTGGGAAACGAATGGCATCAGGTGCGATGCACGCCGTTTTGCTAAGGTCGATGAGGTTGTCCTGATAAAAACAAAGAAAAGGATGTTTATCGATGCTCAACGTACCGTTATTGCGCGTCACCGCCGCCTCCCTGGCATTGGCCTGCGGCCAGGCATTCGCATCCCCTGACCCATACGCTTCATTGATCGTGTTCGGTGACAGCCTGAGCGACGCCGGCCAGTTCGCAGGCCTTCGCTTCACCAACCGCAACGCCGATGGCAGCTATGCACCGGTGTCGCCGATGATCCTGGGCGCTCGCCTGGGCTTGGACGCCAATGCGCTTGGGCCTTCCACATCGCCAGTCAATGCGGCGCTGGGCCTGCCCGATGGTAACAACTGGGCGGTTGGGGGCTATACCACTCGGCAGATCCTGGACTCCATCACCACCACCTCCAGCACGGTCATCCCACCCGGGCGCCCGGGCGCGGGTCTGGTGCTTCGGGAAAAACCTGGCTATCTGGCCACCGGCCTTCGCGCCGATCCCAATGCACTGTATTACGTGACAGGCGGCGGCAACGACTTCCTGCAGGGCCTGGTCAACAGCCCAGCCGACGCCGTGGCTGCCGGCGCACGCCTGGCCGCCAGTGCTCAGGCCCTGCAACAGGGTGGTGCCCGCTACATCATGGTCTGGCTGTTGCCCGATCTTGGCCAGACGCCCAACTTCAGCGGTACGCCACAGCAAAATCCTCTGTCATTGCTGTCCGGTGCCTTCAACCAGGCACTGGTCAGTCAGCTCAGGCAAATCGACGCTCAGGTCATCCCCTTGAATGTTCCGCTATTGCTGAGCGAGGCCCTCGCCAATCCCGCTCAGTTCGGGCTGGCCAGCGACCAGAACCTGGTCGGTACGTGCTACAGCGGCGAAAGCTGCGTCGGCAACCCGGTGTACGGCGCCAATGGCAGCACGCCAGACCCTACGAAGTTATTGTTCAACGACGCCGTGCACCCGACCATTGCTGGCCAGCAACTGATCGCCGATTACGCCTATTCCGTTCTGGCCGCCCCTTGGGAGCTCACCCTGCTGCCCGAAATGGCCCACGCCAGCGTTAGAGCTCATCAGGATGAACTGCGCAACCAATGGCAGGCCCCGTGGCAAGCTGTTGGTCAATGGCAGCCTTTCATCGCCGCTGGTGCGCAAAACCTGGACTTCGGCGGGCAACGCAGCGCCGCCAGTGGTGACGGCCACGGTTACAACCTGACCGTCGGCGGTAGCTACCGGGTTGACGGTGCCTGGCGGCTGGGGCTGGCTGGCGGCGTGTACCGGCAGAAGCTGGAAGTGGGCAGCCATGATTCGGACTACACACTCGACAGCTACCTGGCCAGTGCCTTCGCGCAGTACCGTCAGAACCACTGGTGGGCAGATGCGGCATTGACCGTCGGGCACCTGGATTATGACGATCTGAAACGCACCTTCGCGCTGGGGGTGAGCGAGCGTAGTGAAAAAGGCGATACCCAGGGCGAGACATGGGCCGTGTCTGGCCGACTGGGCTATAACCTGGCGCCGGACAGTGCCCGCTGGCAGCTGGCGCCATTCCTGAGCGCCGACTATGCCAGGGTCAAGGTCGATGGCTATGACGAAAGAAGTGGTCGTGCGACCGCGCTGGGGTTCGATGACCAGGAGCGCACGTCACGACGGCTGGGCCTGGGCCTGCTGGGTAGCGTGCAGGTATTGCCTGCTACCCGTGTATTTGGCGAGGTGGCCCGTGAGCACGAGTTCGAGCATGACGAGCAGGACGTACGCCTGAAATTCACCGCTCTGCCGGACAATGATTTCACGCTCGACGGGTATACCCCCCATAGCAACCTGACCCGAGCCAGCGTTGGGGTCAGTCATGAAGTGGTGGCAGGCGTGAATGTGCGTGCCGGGTACAACTGGCGCAAGAGCGATGAGCTCAAGCAACAAGGCGTGAGCCTCGGCATTAGCGTGGACTTCTAGCAGAGGACCAGCCCTGATCAACACTTGACGCTTATCGAAATCCTGAGGCTGCTGTGGCGCCTGTCGAGGCCACTCATGGACCGTTCTGTAGAAGCGGTCTTGTCGGGGCGACTGACCGGCCGCGACGGGCTGCGCAGCAGACCCAGCATGTCAGCTTCGCAGCACAACTTGTCGGGGCCGGTCCGGCGCCCCGACAAGGCCGCGCCTACAAGGGCATGGGCTGCGATATCTCAAGCGACTGCCACCTACCGCGAAGTGGTCTGTTCGGCCAATGCCACCGCGCGGAACATGGCCCGACGCTTGTTGATGGTTTCTTCCCACTCCAGCGCTGGCACCGAGTCGGCGACAATGCCACCGCCGGCCTGTACGTGCAGCTCTCCATCCTTGATCACAGCGGTACGGATGGCGATTGCCGTGTCCATGTTGCCGTTCCAGGCGAAATACCCCACTGCACCGCCATAAACCCCGCGTTTGACCGGCTCCAGCTCATCGATGATCTCCATCGCACGGATCTTGGGCGCGCCGGACAGCGTACCGGCAGGCAAAATGGCACGCAGTGCGTCCATCGCCGTCAACCCTTCGCGCAACTGGCCGGTGACGTTGGAAACGATGTGCATGACGTTGGAATAACGCTCGATCACCATCTTCTCGGTCAGGCGCACGCTGCCTGTCGACGATACGCGGCCGACATCGTTGCGCCCCAGGTCGATGAGCATCAGGTGCTCTGCAATTTCCTTGTCATCCGACAGCAAGTCGTCTTCCAGCGCGCGGTCGGCCTCCTCCGTTGCTCCGCGTGGGCGAGTACCGGCAATGGGGCGCACCGTGACCAGGTTGTCCTCGACCCGCACCAGCACTTCAGGGGAGCTGCCGACGACGTGAAAGTCCCCAAAGTTGAAGAAATACATGTACGGCGTCGGGTTGAAGCAACGCAAGGCGCGATAAAGGTCGATGGGTGCTGCCTTGAAGTCGATGGACATGCGCTGCGACGGCACCACCTGCATGCAATCCCCAGCCAGGATGTATTCCTTGATACGGCCGACGGCATGCTCATAGTCATCGCGCGTATAGCTCGACCGGAATGCAGGCTCGGCGGCCTGAGGCCCGCTCAGGTCCAGCCCGCGGCGTGGCGTAATGGGCTGGCGAAGCGTTTCGAGCAGGCTTTGCAGGCGCGCCTGGCCCTGCTCGTAAGCGTGTTCCTGAGCAGGGTCCACCAGCACGATGGCGTGCATCTTGCCAGCCAGGTTGTCGAACACCACCACGGCATCCGAGACCATCAGGAGGATGTCCGGCACCCCTAGCGGGTCCGGATTGGGGCTCGCGCCCAGACGCTTCTCCACGTAGCGCACGCAGTCATAACCGAAATAGCCGACCAGTCCACCGTTGAAGCGCGGCAGCCCGGGAACGTCGGCCACGTTGTAGCGCTGCTTGAAGGTTTCGACGAACGCCATGGGGTCCTCGACGTCATGGCTTTCGACCTCGACACCATCCTGCAGGATGGTCACGTGGTAGCCATGGACGCGCAGCACGGTCCGCGACGGCAAACCAATCATCGAATACCGCCCCCATTTCTCGCCGCCCTGCACCGACTCGAGCAGGTAGGAGTTGGGCTGGTCAGCCAGTTTCAGGTAAATCGACAGGGGCGTATCGAAGTCGGCCAGGGTCTCGCAGGCCAGGGGGATGCGGTTATAGCCGGCAGCGGCCAGGCGCAGGAATTCTTCGCGGATCATGAGTAGCCTCGTGGCAAACAGCGTTGGTTCGGGCAAACGGATGGGCCGGCATGCGCCGGCAGGCAGGCGTCAGGCGCGCCAACGCCATCGGGCCAGGGCCTTGATGACTTTCATCCAGAATTTGCCAGTAACCGCCACGTTGGACCCTTTTTGGTCTGAGGCTTGAAGGTCCGCCAACGTTATCCCAGTGGCAGGGTCTACGCAACCGGGCAACAAAGCCCGCAGGTCATCGATCACGAGGCTGGGCGACTCTTCTTCGATAGGCCGCCCATGATTGTAGCCATAGGTCAGCCCAACGCATTGCACGCCAGCTGCCTTGGCTGCCAGCACATCGCTACGCGAATCGCCGACGAACAACGCTTGCTGCGGCGTCACGCCGGCCATCTGCATCACGAACAGCAACGCTGCTGGGTCCGGTTTCTTCTGCGCCAGGGTGTCTCCGCCGATGATCCAGCGGAAATAGCTGCCCAGCTTCATCTGGTCCAGCAAAGGCCCCACGAAGCGCTCCGGCTTGTTGGTGATCAAGGCCATTTCCACGCCCCGCTTGCGCAGCCAGCGCAAGGTGTCCTGCACACCTGGGTACACGACCGTCAGGTCGTGGCTTTCGGCGTAGGCGTCCATGAACAGCGCCAAGGCCTGCTCGGCCAGGGCATCGTCCACTCCAGCGTGATCGATGTCACCCGCCAGCGCACGACGTACCAGCACCTGCGCGCCATTGCCTACCCAGTGGCGCACGGCATCGAGGCCCGCGGCGGGTCGGCCGAGTTCGAGCAGCATGCGGTCCACCGCTGCGGCCAGGTCCGGGACGGAGTCGACCAAGGTGCCATCCAGGTCGAACATCACCAGCCTGGGCAGCGCTCCTGGGAACAGCTGCTCGAAGCCGCTCATGGGCGGGCCTGTGCCAGTTCGCTGCGCATCTGGGCAATGACCTGCTGGTAGTCAGGGGCGTTGAAGATCGCCGACCCCGCCACGAACGTATCGGCACCGGCGGCGGCGATCTCGCGGATGTTGTTCACGTTGACGCCACCGTCGATTTCCAGACGAATGTCGCGGCCGCTGGCGTCGATCAGCGCGCGCGCTTCACGTAGCTTGTCGAGCGTGCCCGGAATGAACTTCTGACCACCGAAGCCTGGGTTGACGCTCATCAGCAGCACCATGTCGACCTTGTCCATCACGTATTTCAGGACGTCCAGACTGGTGGCCGGGTTGAACACCAGGCCGGCCTTGCAGCCGCCGTCCTTGATCAGTTGCAACGAACGGTCGATGTGCTGGGTCGCTTCGGGATGGAAGGTGATGTAGGTGGCGCCGGCCTCGATGAAGTCGCCGATGATGCGGTCAACAGGGCTGACCATCAGGTGCACGTCGATCGGTGCGGTCACGCCGTACTTGCGCAGTGCGGCGCAGACCATGGGACCAATGGTCAGGTTGGGTACGTAGTGGTTGTCCATCACGTCGAAGTGGACGATATCGGCGCCTGCGGCCAGGACATTATCGACTTCCTCGCCCAGGCGGGCGAAGTCGGCGGAAAGAATGGAGGGAGCAATAGCGTAGGGCTGCATGGCGCACCTGTTGGGCAGAATCACGGTGGCGCGCATTGTAACTCAGGCAACGGGGTGAAGGCTGATTGGTATCAACGCGTGGCGAGCAGCGGTTGCAACAGGCGCTGGCTTGTCTGCCGCCACAAGGGCTGACAAGCCAGCGCAGACAGCGCTGTCAGGCCGGTTGCTGGGTCCGCAGCTTCTCGCTGCGCCCCCGCAGCCATTCCAGGGTCAGCAGCAGCACCACCGAAAAACCGATCAGCAGGGTTGCCGCAGCCGCGATGGTCGGGCTCAGGTTCTCGCGAATGCCACTGAACATCTGCCGTGGCAGGGTCGCCTGCTCTGGCCCGGCCAGGAACAAGGTCACCACCACCTCGTCGAAGGATGTGGCGAACGCAAACAAGGCCCCGGAAATCACCCCTGGTGCGATCAGCGGCAAGGTCACCCTGCGAAACGCCAGCAGCGGCGAAGCACCCAGGCTGGCAGCCGCGCGCACCAGGTTGTAGTTGAAGCCTTGCAGCGTCGCCGACACGGTGATGATGACAAACGGGACACCCAACACCGCGTGCACCAGAATCAACGAGGTGAAACTGTTGCCAAGGCCCAGAGGCGCGAAGAACAGGTAGCTGGCCACGCCAATGATCACCACCGGCACCACCATCGGTGATATCACCAGGGCCATTACCAGGGACTTGCCGGGGAAATCACCGCGGGTCAGCCCGATGGCCGCCAGCGTTCCGAAGACCATGGCCAGCACGGTCGCCGCCGGAGCTACGATGATGCTGTTCTTCAAGGCCCGCATCCACTCGGCCGAGCCGAAGAAGTCCTGATACCACTGCAGCGAGAAGCCTTGCAGGGGGTAGACCAGGAAGCTGCCGCTGTTGAACGACAGGGGCACGATCACCAGCACCGGCAAGATCAGAAACAGCAATATCAGGCCGCAGAGAATGCGCAGGCTGTAGAACCAGACCCGCTCGATGGGCGACATGTAAGGGCTCAGCATGACAAGGCTCCTCAGCTCAGGCGCAGGCGGCTGGCGCCGACCAGCCAGCTATAGATCAGGTACAGCAGCACGGTGGCCAGCAGCAGTAGACCGCCCAGCGCGGTGGCCATGCCCCAGTTGATGCTGGTGTTGGTGTAGAACGCCACGAAATAACTGACCATCTGGTCGTTCGGGCTGCCAAGCAGCGCCGGGGTGATGTAGTAGCCGATGGCCAGAATGAACACCAGCAAGCACCCTGCCCCTACCCCGGCATAGGTCTGCGGGAAGTACACCCGCCAGAAGCTCGCGAAGGGATGGCAGCCCAGCGAGATGGCCGCGCGCATGTAGCTCGGGGAGATGCCTTTCATCACGCTGTACAACGGCAGGATCATGAACGGCAGCAGGATGTGCACCATCGAGATGTACACGCCGGTACGGTTGAAGACCAGCTCCAGCGGCTGATCGATGATGCCCATGGCCATCAGCGCGCTGTTGATCAGCCCGCCTGACTGCAGCAGCACGATCCAGGCTGCCACCCGTACCAGAATCGAGGTCCAGAAGGGCAGCAAAACCAGGATCATCAACAGGTTGCTCTGGCGTGTCGGCAGGTTGGCCAGCAGGTAAGCCAGCGGATAGGCCAGCACCAGGCAGATGGCGGTGATCACCACGCCCATCCACAGGGTGCGGGTGAAAATGTCCAGGTAGATGGCCTGGTCCGGCGTGGCCTTGGCCAACTCGCCCAGGTCGTCGATGCGGTGGTCCAGCGACGCCAGCAGGTAGAAGGGTGTCAGGGTACTGGCATTGCGGCGAATCGCCTGCCAATAGGCGGGGTCGCCCCAGCGCTCGTCCAGCGCCTGCAAGCCGTCCTTGTAGGAGGCAGGCTCGGTCTTGAAGGGCAGCGCCCGCGCGGTCTTGGCCAACAGGCTGCGGTAGCCGGCCAGCTCCATGTTCAAGCGCT
The DNA here is from genome assembly GCF_002425525.1 of Pseudomonas sp. UBA5568. Lineage (NCBI taxonomy): Bacteria > Pseudomonadati > Pseudomonadota > Gammaproteobacteria > Pseudomonadales > Pseudomonadaceae > Pseudomonas > Pseudomonas sp. UBA5568. Next base: position 21,329 of record NZ_DIMK01000021.1, read on the forward strand.
TGGACAGGTCACCCAGGGTCTGGTTCTTGCGCGATTCGGCCAAGTCCTGGCTCAACGCCTGGTAGACGTCCTCGCCCGGCAAGCCCTTGCCATCCCACTGTGTAATGATATCGACCGTGCGCGGCAAGCCGGCGACCACTTCCGGGTTACCGACGCTCTTGTACAACAGGGCTGCGATCGGCACCAGAAACACCAGCAGCAAAAACAGCGCCAGGGGCGCGATCAGCGCCTGGGCCTTCCAGCGGTTGACCCGCTCGGCGTGTTTAAGGCGCTGTTTGAGATTGGGACCGGCGCCTTCGTTGAGGGGCACTGCAATGGCCATGGCGAACTCCACGATACACACTGAAAGAGGGGCCGCAGCGCAGCCCCTTGCACTGGACGTTTACTTCTTCGCCGCCCAGGCGTTGAAACGTTGCTCCAGCTGCTCGCTGTTGTCCGCCCAGAACGCCACGTCGATCTGCACCTGGTTGGCGATGTTCTCAGGCGTGGTCGGCATGTCTTTCTTGACCTCTTCGGACAGCAGGTCGACCGCCTTGCTGTTGGCCGGGCCATAGGCGATGTTTTCGGAATAGATCTTCTGCTGTTCAGGCTGCACGCTGAAGGCGATGAATTTTTTCGCCTCGTCGCTGTTCTTGGCGCCCTTGGGAATGGCCCAGGCATCGAAGTCATAGATGCCGCCGTTCCACACCACCTTCAGGTTGCTCTCCTTCTGCACCGCAGCGATGCGCCCGTTGTAGGCCGAACTCATGACCACGTCGCCCGAGGCAAGGTACTGCGGCGGCTGGGCGCCGGCTTCCCACCACTGGATGCTCGGCTTGAGCTGGTCGAGCTTCTTGAAGGCGCGGTCCACGCCCTCTTTGGTGCCCAGCACCTTGTACACGTCCTTGGGCGCCACACCATCGGCCATCAAAGCGAATTCCAGGGTGTACTTAGCACCTTTGCGCAGGCCGCGTTTGCCTGGGAATTTCTCGGTGTCCCAGAAATCAGCCCAGCTGCTCGGGGCGGTCTTGAGCTTGTCGGCGTTGTAGGCCAGCACCGTCGACCAAACGAAGAAGCCGACACCACAAGGCTGAATCGCGCCTGGCACGTAGTCGGCCTCATTGCCAAACAGCGCAGGATCGAGCTCTTCGAACATGCCCTCGTCGCAGCCTCGGGCCAGTTCGGGTGATTCCACCTCCACCAGGTTCCAGGAGACGCTCTTGGTGTCGACCATGGCCTTGACCTTGGCCATTTCACCGTTGTACTCACCGGCGACGATCTTGCCTTTGCCGGCCTTTTCCCACGGCTCGTAGAACGCCTTGACCTGGGCGGCCTTGTTGGCGCCGCCGAACGAGACCACGGTCAGGTCCGCAGCCATGCTCTGGCCAGCGGCGAACAGCCCCAGGGCCAGGGCGGTCAGTTTCAACTGCTTGCGCATTATTATTCTCTCCACAGTTCAGGGTTGGTGCTGCAAACCATCAATGGGCTTCGGTGATCGGATCCAGTGCACGGGCGTGTTCCACTTCCCAACCCAGTGGCACCACATCGCCTACGGCCAAGGCCGGGTCGAGTTCGGCGATGGGCTGCTTCACGAAGAAGTCGGCCTTGCCACACACCTCCAGGCGGACGCGCACGTGGTCGCCCAGGTAGATGAATTCGGCCACACGGCCGGAAAAGCGGTTGGCGCAGTGCTCACTGTGGCCGTTGAGCCGTACCCGCTCCGGGCGGATCGACAGAGTCACCGCTTCGCCTGGCTGGCCCACGTTGACCGCCAAGGCTTCGACCCGCTCGCCGCGCGCCAGCTGCACCTGGCAGCGGTTACCGTCATGGCTCAGCAAGGTGCCGTTGAGGCGGTTGTTCTCACCGATGAAGTTGGCGACGAACGTGTTGCTGGGTGCTTCATACAAGGTGCGCGGATCGGCGATCTGCTGAATTTCCCCTTGGTGGAACACCGCCACCCGATCGGACATGGTCAGCGCTTCGCCCTGGTCGTGGGTCACGTACACCACGGTCACGCCCAGGCGCTGGTGGATGTGCTTGATCTCCATCTGCATGTGTTCGCGCAGTTGCTTGTCCAGCGCGCCCAGTGGCTCGTCCATCAACACCAACTGCGGCTCGAACACCAGCGCCCGCGCCAGGGCCACGCGCTGTTGCTGCCCACCGGACAATTGGCCCGGATAGCGCTTGGCGAAGCTGTCGAGCTGAACCATGTTCAATACCCGTTTGACTCGCTCGGTGATATCGGTCTTGCTCAGGTTGCGCACGGTCAGCGGAAAGGCGAGGTTCTCGGCCACGGTCATGTGCGGGAACAAGGCGTAGTTCTGGAACACCATGCCGATATCGCGCTTGTGCGGGGGCACATTGTTGATGGAGCGACCGGCCAGCTGAATCTCCCCGGCTGTGGGGGTTTCGAAGCCGGCCAGCATCATCAGGCTGGTGGTCTTGCCGGACCCGGAAGGCCCTAGCAGGGTGAGGAACTCGCCCTTGCGGATGTCGAGGTTGAGGTTCTTGACGATCAGCGACTCGCCGTCGTAGCTCTTCTGCACACCACGGAAGCTGACCAGCGTTTCGCCGGTGGCAGCGTTCGACTTCGCCTCGCTCATGCCTGCACCTTATTGTTGGATGACTGCGTGAGGCAAAGCGTAGAAGAGCCGCATCCCCCCGGAAATCGGGCGCCCAGAGAGAATGCCATCGTCCGGATGGAAGATTTGTTGTAGGGAACGCCCTACAAGCATGGCGCTTTCAGAACACAAGCCCACACAGTTTGAGGCGTTCGACCGTCAGTCCTTGAGCGCACGACCGCGCCCATGCAAGCGCCGGCGCTGCGTGCGTGCCGGCAGCCTTGGTCTACGCACCGGCTCACGACAGCGATGGCACGGCCCTGAATGTCGCAATCAGATCAGCTTGTGCTCCATCGCATACTTGACCAGCTCGGCCAGCGAATTCACTTTCAGCTTCTGCATCAAGCGCGCCTTGTGGGTGCTGATGGTCTTGCTCGATAACGCCAGTTGCTGGGCGATGTCATTGACGTTGGCGCCCTGGGCCAGGCGTTCGAACACCGAAAATTCTCGTTCCGACAGCAAGGTGTGCAACGGCCTGGATTCGGTCAGGCCCACTTCGAAGACCATGCGGTCGGCCAGCGCCGGATCGATGTAACGCCCGCCCCCAGCTACCCGACGTATCGCCGCCAGCAACAAGGCCGGGTCGCTGTCCTTGGTCGCGTACCCAGCCGCGCCGGCCTTCAGGGCGCGGGCCGCCATCTGCGCCTCATCGTGCATCGACAGCATCAGGATCGCAGGCGCATCGTGCAGGGCACGGATGCGCGGGATCGCTTCCAGGCCACTCACGCCCGGCATAGAAATATCCAGCAGCACCACGTCACACCGGGTGTGCCGCAGGCTATCGAGCAACTGCTCGCCGTTTGCGGCTTCCCCTACCACCTGCATGTCCTTCGCCAGCCCGATCAACTGCTTGATCCCCTCCCGGACAATGGTGTGGTCCTCGGCCACCAGCACTCGAATCACGTTCGCTCCTCCTGCTCCAGGGCAATGGCTACGCTCAAGCGCGTGCCGTCGCCGGGCTCACTGTGCAGCACCATGCTGCCGCCCATCATCAATACCCGCTCGCGCATCCCGACCAGGCCAAAGGAGCTGGGGCGCGGCTGGTCGGGGCAGAAACCCTGCCCGTCATCACTGACCGTCATGCGCAAATGCCCGGCCTCGCGCACCAGCTCGATTTCCACGCTGTGCGCCTGGGCGTGGCGCATCACATTGGTGAGCGCTTCCTGAAGGATACGGAAAAGGCCCGTTGCCCGGGCGTCGCTCAATGCCGGCAGCTGGTCAGGAACCTGCACCAGGCAAGGAATCTGGGTGCGCGCCTCGAAGCGTCGGGCTTGCCACTCGATGGCCGAGGCAATCCCCGCATCCAGAATGGGCGGGCGCAGCGCGGTGGCGACATCGCGTACCAGCTGAAACAGCTGGCTGATCAGGCGCTTCATGGTCGTCAGCCGCTCATTGAGGCCGGGGTCCAGTTCGGCAAAGGCCAGTTCGCACATGGACACTTCGAGTTTGAGCACGGTCAGCATCTGGCCCAGCTCATCGTGCACCTCGCGGGCGATTCGGGCTTTTTCCTCCTCGCGCACGCTTTCCAGGTGCGCCGAAAGTTCGCGCAGTTGCTCCTGGGAACGGGCCAGGGCCTGCTCGGCGCGCTTGCCCTGGGTGATGTCCCAGACCACCCCATCCCAGACCAGTTGGCCATTACCCAGGCGCCGGGTGCTGGCCTTGATGTCGGCCCAGCGTTGCTCGCCCTGACGCGTCAGGATGCGCCCCTGCCAGGCCCAGTCCTGCTCATTGGCCAGCGCCAGGTCCTGCACCCGGTGATAATCGGCGCGGTCGTCGGGGTGCACCAGGTTGCGCAGCCCCATCTGTGGGTGCTGGATCTCGCCAGGCGTATAACCCACCAATGCCTCACTCCCCTCGCTGACATAGGGAAATTCAAGCCCCTTTTCAGCCGGGTCCCGCTCCAGGCGAAACACCAACCCTGGCACGTTGCCAGCGATTCCCTTGAGGCGTGCCTCGCTTTCGCGCAAGGCAGCCGTGGCGCGATGGCGCTCGGTGACATCAGCCATGTACACCACCAGGTATTCCGCATCGCGAAATCGCAGGAAACTCAATGACAGCTCCACCGGCAGCAGGCAACCGTCAGCACGCAGGCATCGGGTTTCGAACTGCCCGGCACCGCTGTCGCCTGAACGCGCGCCTTTCCACAGGTCCAGCCAGCGTTCCATGCTCAGCGAGGGTTCGAAGTCTCCCAAAGGCCTTTCCAGCAAGGCGCCTTCGCCATAGCCCAGCATGCGCTCAGCGGCCGGGTTGGCATAGCGCACATGGCTGTCCCAATTGACCCACAGAATACCCACGGTGCTCTGATCGATGGCGAACTGACTCAGGCGCGAGGCTTCATCGCGCGCATGCCGCTCTACCAGTCGCTCGCGGGTGGCCAACAGGCTGCGCTCCAGCTGACTCTGCTGGCGGCGCTGCCATACCAAGGTGATCAATGCGCAGATCAGCAACAACCCCAGCAACAAGGCCAGGTTTTGCCAGAACCCTGGCGACTCGCTGATCCTGGAATACCTGGGCTGCAACCAGCGCTGATGCAGCTGTTCCAGTTCCTTGGCCGGCAATGCCTGCAAGCCACGCTCCAACACCTCGGCCAACCGTGGCCAGTCTGGCCGAGAACCCATGCGCAGCAGTTGCGGCAGGCCGATATCCCCCACGACCGCCAGTTCGCTGAACTCGCTTTCACGGGACAGGCGACTCAGTTGGGCCTCGTCCAGGACGGCATAGCTGGCCTGCCCTCCGACCACCAGTTGCAAGGCTTCACGGTCGTTCGGCACTCCCTGCAGGTTCAGGTTGCCGTAGTTGGCACGCAGGTAGTTGGCCAGTGCCCCTGGCATGCGCACGGCCACGCGCTGGGCTGCGTCCAGTTTCTCCAGCTCAACGCCCAGCGCCGCGTTGCGTGGCCCAACGATCAGCTGCGGCACGCGCATGTAGGGGTCGCTGAACAACCACAGGCGCAACGTGGCCGGTGTCTGAGTCAAGCCTGGTGCGAAGTCGATCTCCCCTGCCTGCAAGGCCCGTTCGAGACTGGCCTGGTCTGGATAATGGCGCCACGTGAGGTCCAGATGCAGCACCTTGGCCAAGCTGCTCACCAGCTCCACGTTAGCGCCGTACAGTTGCTGCAGGCGGCGGTCGAACTGGGCATAGGGGGCTTGCAGTACCAACCCAACGCGCAGGCTGCGGTGGCTGTCGAGCCACTGTTGCTGCGTCGGCTCCAGCGCGACCTCTGGCACCGCCTCAGGCCTTGCCACGGCCATCAGCGGCAGCCACAGGCAGCCGATCATCAACAGGCGATGCAATCGCTTCATCTACACGTTCGTCCACACAGGGGCGGCCATCGACCGTGGCCGTAACGGGCAAATACCATTACGCTGCCGGTATCATTCTTGCCTTGGGTTGAGACATGTTCACACTCTATCGCACGACGCTGGCAATGTGCTGCCTGGTCTCGCTCCTTCCTGTGGCTGCGCTGGCTGACGACGCACCGGCGACCCCGCCTGAGAAAGCGCCGGCAGCCACCGAAGCTGCGCCCTCGCGCCCGCCCCTGATCGAGCGCAGCCAGGAGGACGCCCAGGCACTCGAACGCCGCGTGCCCAAGGCCGAGCAGCAAACCCTGCAAGCCGGTACTGACAGTTTCCTTGCGTTGTGGAAGGCCGCCAACGACAGCGACCCACAGGGCGCGGTGATCATCGTGCCGGGTGCTGGCGAAACGGCAGACTGGCCCAACGCCGTGGGCCCGCTGCGCCAGAAATTTCCGGATGTGGGCTGGCACAGCCTGAGCGTGAGCCTGCCTGACCTGCTGCTCGACAGCCCATTGGCACGTGTGGAAACCAAGCCTGCCACCGCGCCTGCTCAGGCCGATGGGCAAACGGCGCCTGCCAAGGACGAACCTGCCGACGCCAACGCCAACGTGGCGCAAGCCACCGCTGCCGAGCCCGAAGCGGCTCAAGGCACCGACGCCGAAGCCGCCAGCCAGCAGGCCGACCCTGCCGATGCCGAGCGCATTTTCGCCCGCCTGGACGCCGCCGTCGCGTTCGCCCAGCAACACAATGCTCGCAATATCGTGTTGATCGGTCATGGCAGCGGCGCCTACTGGGCAGCCCGTTACCTGAGCGAAAAGCAGCCGCCAGAGGTGCAGAAGCTGGTCATGGTGGCCGCCCAGACCCCTGCCCGCGTCGAGCATGACCTGGAAAGCCTGACGCCTACCCTGAAAGTGCCCACGGCCGACATCTACTACGTGACCCGCAGCGCAGACCGCAACGCTGCGATGCAGCGCCTGCAGGCCAGCAAGCGGCAGAAAGACAGTCAATACCGCCAGTTGTCCCTGATCGCCATGCCGGGCAATCAGGCCGCCGACCAGGAACAGTTGTTTCGTCGCGTGCGGGGCTGGATGCAGCCCTGATTTCGCAGGCAGGGCAGGATCACTGCCGGCGCTCGGTGCCGGCTAGAGATCCCGGCGCTTACGGATCAGCGCGTAGGCCTGGTGCAGCTCGCGAGTTCGCTCGGTGGCTTCGCGCAGCTGCGCCTCGCTGGCGCCAGTGCCGGCTAGCTTGTCCGGGTGATGACGACTGACCAGTCGGCGATAAGCCTGTTTGACAAGTGCGCCGTCGGTATCGGTGTCCACGCCAAGCAGGCGCATCGCTGCCGCATAGGTCATGCCGACCCCTGCCATGCCAGCCGTTCGACGAGGTTCGTACTCCTGGGACATGGCCTGCACCTGGCGCCGGCTCATGCCCAGTTTGTGTCCCCAGTCCAGCAGCAGCTCACGCTCCTTGTTGCCCATCTTGCCGTCGGCCCAGACCATGCGCCAGCTGGCGCGCAAGGTGCCTTCGGCCGCATGGGGCTGCTGGCGGATCCGGCGCAGATAGCTGCCCAACCGTTCCTTGCCACCCTTGCCCCGATTGAAAGCATCGATCGCCCGCAACCTGGCCGCTTCATCCAGGTTCAGCCGGGCCATTTCCTGCCGAGCCTGCTGGATATGTTGCTCGACCACACGCCCATCGCTTTTGGCCAGGCGCCCCAGCAGCACAAACAGCAATTCTTCGTCCCTTGGCGCCGGGCGCCCGCCCAACCGCTCGCGCACATCGTCCCAGCCTTGCAGGCGCAGGTGACGGTCCATCATCTGCCCCAGCAGTGCACCGAGCAGGGCACCCGGAATGCTGGCGATGGCAAACCCTGCCCCAGTCCCGATCAACGTGCCTGGCCACCACATCTCAGCGCTGCTCGCCCAGCAGACGCTCGGCCTCGGCCAGGCGCTCGACGGTACCCACATCGACCCAGTGCCCGGCAAAATGCTCACCGCTCACCTGGCCGCTGGCCATGGCCTGGCGCAGCAAGGGCGCCAACTTGAAGGCGCCAGGTGTGCAGCCTTCGAACAACGCCGGATGCAATACCGAGATACCGCTGAAGGTCAACGTGCCGGGTGCACCGTCCCCATCGACCACCTGAGTGCCGGCCAGGCGAAAATCGCCTTGGCCGTGATGCCCGGGGTTGTCCACCAGCACCAGGTGGGCCAACCCTTGCAGCGGCGCCTGTAGATGGGAGAAATCGTACTCGGTCCAGATGTCACCGTTGATCAGCAGGAACGGCGCATCTCCCAGCAAGGGCAAGGCCTTGAAAATACCGCCTGCGGTCTCCAGCGGCTCGCCTTCCGGGGAATAGGCGATACGCAGGCCGTAACGGCTGCCATCGCCAAGGTGGTCCTCGATCTGCTGACCCAGCCAGGCGTGGTTGATCACCACGTCGGTGACCCCTGTCGCCGCAAGCGCCATCAGGTGGTATTCGATCAGCGGGCGCCCCGCCAGCGGTATCAGCGGCTTGGGCGTGTGCAGGGTCAGCGGGCGCATGCGCTCGCCTTTGCCTGCTGCCAGAATCATCGCCTTCATGCACGCGCTCCTGCTTGCAGGCCAGCGATCAGCTCGCCCAGCTCGGCAAGCTCCGGCCGCCGGCCGATCACTTCTTCTATATAGGCGAAGAAGCGCGGTACGTCGGCCAGATAACGCGGTTTGCCATCACGGTGGCAGATACGGGCGAAGATACCGATCACCTTCAGGTGGCGCTGTACCCCCATCAAGTCGCTGGCACGCTGGAAGGCTTCGAACGTGGCCTGCACTGGAACACCGGCGGCCTTGGCCTTGTGCCAGTAGTCGTGCAGCCAACCTTCGACCCTCGCTTGCGGCCAACTGAGGAACGCATCTTTGAACAGGCAGGTGATGTCGTAGGTGACCGGGCCGTAAACGGCATCCTGGAAATCCAGCACGCCGGGGTTAGGGTCGCTCTGCATCAGGTTGCGCGGCATGAAATCGCGGTGTACCAGCACCTGTGGCTGGGCCAGGGCGCTGTCGATCAGCAACTGGCTGCATCGCTGCCACGCCGCTGCCTGCGCCTCGTCGAACGCCAGGCCAAGCGCATGCTTCACGTACCACTGGGGGAACAGTTCCACCTCCCGGCGCAGCAGTGCTTCGTCATAGCGGGGCAACGGTGCATCCATGGGCAGCGCCTGCAAGGCCAGCAGGGCATCGATGGCATCGGCGAACAGGGCATCGGCATTGTCGGCGTCGATGACATCCAGGTAGGTCTGGCGGCCCAGGTCGCCCAGCAACAGGAAACCGCGTTCAAGGTCCTGGCCATGGATCAGCGGCACATGCACACCACCACCGGCAAGCAGATGATCGATGGCGACGAACGGTCGGCAATCTTCCTGTGGCGGCGGTGCATCCATGATCACGAAACTGTGCCCTGCGCCTTCCCAGCGAAAATAACGGCGAAAGCTCGCATCGCTGCTGGCAGGCGTCAGGCTGCCGGCCGGCACCGGGCCCCAGGCCTGGCGCAGGAAAAGGTCTTGGAGTTGCTGGTCGAGCCACGCGGACAGTTGCTGCAGGCGTACATCGTGTTCAGGCATTACAAGGGTCTCCGACGGCCCTAGCCGTCAAGCGGGTCATGCTTTATTATCCAGCATCTTTTTCAGACCATCGAGAGGCGTGCGGCCCCACACGCGGGCAGATGGCACGCAGGAAGCCCGGACTAATAAGATGGCATTGAAATCCCCCGCGTTTCGTAGAAAGTTTCCGTTGCTCGTCACCGGCAGTCTGCTGGCCCTGCAACCTCTGGCCATGTCGCACGTCATGGCAGCCGAACAATTCGACTGCCAAGTGTCCGCCTCCGGTGGTTGGGACTGCAAGCCCAAAACCGCCGTCACCAACCTGCCACCGCGCCCGGTGCACGAGGGTGCCGCCGCTGCTGGCGGTACCGGCACCGAAGCGACGGGCGAAGCCGAGGCCGACCGGCCGATGCTGGTCACCGAGGCCAAGGGCCGTGGGCTGAAGTCGCGCAGCGAGGACTACAGCCACCTGGACTGGGTCCCGCGTGACAAGCTGACCGCCGCGCAGCTGGCCGAAACCGGCCCATACTGCGGCGGTGCCTATGTCGAGCCGCTGCGCCCCGGCATGGCGGACACCACGCCCAAGGACGAGTCGCCGACCTACATCAACGCCAAGGTATCCAAGTACCAGCAGGAGCAGCAGATTGCGACCCTGGCCGGTGACGTGGTCATGCGCCAGGGCAGCATGCAGGCCCAGGCCGACGAGGCCAACCTGTATCAGGCCGAGAACCGTGGCGAGCTCAAGGGCAACGTCAAGATCCGTGACAACGGCTCGCTGGTCGTCGGTGACCAGGCGCAGATCCAGCTCGACACCGGCGAAGCCCAGGTCGACAACGCCGAATACGTGATGCACAAGTCGCACATTCGCGGCAGTGCCCTGTACGCCAAGCGCGGTGAGAACGCCATCATCCGCCTCAAGGACGGTACGTACACCACCTGCGAACCGGGCAGCAACGCCTGGCAGCTCAAGGGCAACAACATCACCCTCAACCCGGCCACCGGGTTCGGCACTGCCACCAACGTCACGCTGCGGGTCAAGGATTTCCCGGTGTTCTACACACCGTACATCTACTTCCCGATCGATGACCGCCGCCAGTCCGGCTTCCTGCCGCCGTCGTTCAGCACCAGCAGCGACACTGGCTTCATGCTGGTCACCCCGTACTACTTCAACCTGGCGCCCAACTACGACGCCACGTTGTACCCGCGCTACATGACCAAGCGTGGCCTGTTGATGGAAGGCGAGTTCCGCTACCTGACGCCTTCGAGCGAAGGCCAGTTCGGCGGCGCCTACCTCAACGACAAGAGCGACGAGCGCAAGGACCAGACCGACTACAAAGACCAGCGCTACATGGTCAACTGGCAGCACAAGGGTGGCCTGAACGAGCGCCTGATGACCGAGGTGAACTACACCGACATCAGCGACCCGTTCTACTTCCAGGACCTTGAGTCGGACCAGATCGGCGTCGAGAACAAGGACTTCCTCGATCAGCAGGGCGCCCTGACCTATCGCGGCGACAGCTACACCGCGCGGTTGAACGTGCATGCCTACGAGGCGGCGACCATCTCGCAGATCACGCCTTATGACCGCCTGCCGCAGATCACCCTCAACGGTGTGCTGCCGTACCAGCCGGGCGGCCTGACCATGGCCTACGAAACCGAAGCGGCGCGCTTCGATCGTGACCTGAAGAACGGCCCGGTGTTCGACAAGGACGGTAATCTGGATCTCACCGCTGGCGCCGACGGTCGTCGTCTGGACCAGAACATCCAGGGTATCGAACGGGCCAACGGCACGCGCCTCAACGTGGCGCCATCGATCAGCTACCCCATGCAGGCCAGCTATGGCTACCTGACGCCGAAGCTGAAGTATGCCTACACCCAGTACGATCTTGACCTCGATAGCCAAGGCAAGGCTGACGCTGTTCGCCTTGCCAACGCCAACCCTGGTGCCTATGGCAGCTACAGCAGCTCGGTCAACCGCAGCGTCCCGATCTTCAGCGTGGACAGCGGCCTGTACTTCGACCGCAACACCTCGCTGTTCGGCAACAACTACAAGCAAACCCTCGAGCCGCGCCTGTACTACCTGAACGTTCCCTACAAGGACCAGAAGGACATCCCGCTGTTCGACACTGGCGAGACGCTGTTCAGCTATGACTCGCTGTTCCGTGACAACCGCTTCAGCGGTAGCGACCGCATCGGCGACGAGAACAAGCTCTCGCTGGGCGTGACTACCCGCTGGATCGAAGACAACGGCTTCGAGCGCCAGAACTTCAGCATCGGCCAGGCCTACTACTTCAAGGACCGCAAGGTCCAGCTGCCGGGCCTTGACTACCGTGACCGCCAGGACTCGCAGTCGGATGTCTCGCCGTACGCGCTGGTGTACAACTACTACTTCAACCGCGACTGGCGCTTCAATTCGGACTTCAACTGGGACCCGGACAGCCACAGCACCCGCTCGGGCAGTGCGATGTTCCACTACCAGCCTGAAGACAACCCGAACAAGATCGTCAACCTCGGTTATCGCTACCGTAACGACACCATCGCCTACGACTCGGCCACCGGTACGTGGAAAGTGGGTGGTGGCGACTACGGCACCCCGGGTAGCCCGAACTACATCAAGGACTACTACAAGATCCAGCAGCACGACTTCTCGGTCATCTGGCCGATCGTCCCGCAGTGGAGCGTCATCGCTCGCTGGCAGCATGACTACAACCGTAACCGCACCCTGGAAGCCATGGGCGGTTTCGAGTACGACAACTGCTGCTGGAAGCTGCGCTTGATCAACCGTTACTGGCTCGACTTCGACGACTTCAGCCAGGCACTGCCGCAGAACGAAAAAGGCGACCATGGTGTATTCCTGCAGGTCGTTCTCAAGGGCCTCGGCGGCGTCGTTGGCAACAAGGTCGAATCCTTCCTCGGCCAAGGCATTCAAGGTTACCGTGAACGTGAAGAACAAGCTTATTGATCGACTGCGCCCAGTGCTGCTGGGCGTCGCTTTGCTGAGTGGCGCGGTGCATGCCGCGGTGCAACCGCTTGATCGGGTGGTGGCTATCGTCGACAACGACGTGGTCATGCAAAGCCAACTGGACCAGCGCGTGCGGGAAGTTCAGCAGACCATCGCCAAGCGCGGCGGCAGCGTGCCGCCCAGCGGCGCCCTGCAGCAGCAGGTGCTGGAACGCCTGATCGTCGAAAACCTGCAGCTGCAGATCGGCGAGCGCTCGGGCATCCGAATCACCGACGAGGAGCTGAACCAGGCGATCGGCACCATTGCCCAGCGCAACGGCATGTCCATCGACCAGTTCCGCGCGGCCCTGGCCCATGACGGCCTGTCGTTCGACGATGCTCGCGAGCAGGTCAAGCGCGAGATGATCATCAGCCGCGTGCGTCAACGCCGGGTGGCCGAGCGCATCCAGGTGTCGGAGCAGGAAGTGAAGAACTTCCTGAATTCGGACATGGGCAAGATGCAGATGTCCGAAGAATACCGCCTGGCCAACATCCTGATCCCAACCCCGGAAGCGGCCAACTCCAGCGACATCCAGAAGGCTGCGCGCAAAGTGGGCGATGTCTACCAGCAGCTCAAGCAAGGTGCGGACTTCGGTCAGATGGCAATCGCCAACTCGGCCAGTGAGAACGCGCTCGAAGGCGGCGAGATGGGCTGGCGCAAAGCTGGTCAACTGCCTCCGGACTTTGCCAAGATGCTGAGCAGCATGCCGGTGGGTGAAATTACCCAGCCCATTCGCATCCCCAACGGCTTCATCATCCTCAAGCTTGAGGAAAAGCGTGGTGGCAGCGAGAACGTGCTGCGCGACGAGGTGCACGTGCGCCACATCCTGATCAAGCCAAGTGAAGTGCGCAGCGAAGCCGCCACTCAGCAACTGGCTGAAAAGATCTACGAGCGCATCGAAAACGGTGAAGACTTTGCCACCCTGGCCAAGAGCTTCTCGGAAGATCCGGGCTCGGCGCTCAACGGCGGTGACCTCAACTGGGTAGACCCGAACACCCTGGTGCCGGAGTTCCGCGAGCAGATGGCCAACGCCCAGCAAGGCGTGGTGACCAAGCCGTTCAAGACCCAATATGGCTGGCACGTGATGGAAGTGCTGGGCCGCCGCGCTACCGACAGCACCGAACAGGCCCGTGAACAGCAAGCCCTGAGTGTGCTGCGCAACCGCAAGTACGACGAAGAGCTGCAGACCTGGCTGCGCCAGATCCGCGACGAAGCCTACGTTGAAATCAAGCTGCCTGGCGCTGACCAGGCCGCTCAGTGAAGCCCCTGCGCTTCGCCGTCACACCCGGCGAGCCGGCGGGGATAGGGCCTGACCTATGCCTGCTGCTCGCTGCCGACGCCCAGCCCCACCCTCTGATTGCCATCTCCAGCCGTGACCTGCTCGCCGAGCGGGCCACCCAGCTGGGGCTGGACGTTAGCTTGCTGTCTGTCATGCCAGGGCAATGGCCGAGCCAACCGGCACCCGCCGGCAGCCTGTATGTGTGGGACACGCCGCTGTCTGCCCCAGTGGTGGCTGGTCAGCTGGACCAGGCCAATGCGCCATTCGTGTTGCAGACCTTGACCCGTGCCGGACAAGGCTGCCTGGACGGCCATTTCGACGGCATGATCACAGCGCCCGTGCACAAGGGCGTCATCAACGAAAGCGGTATTCCTTTTTCGGGGCATACCGAATTTCTGGCTGAGCTGACCCATACCGCCCAAGTGGTAATGATGCTGGCCACCCACGGCCTGCGCGTCGGCCTGGTCACCACCCACCTGCCGCTGCGTGACATCGCCGAGGCCATTACTGCCGAGCGCATCGAGCGCGTGACACGCATTCTGCATGCCGACATGCGCGACAAATTCGGCATCGCCAACCCTCGCATCCTGGTATGCGGCCTGAACCCCCATGCGGGCGAAGGTGGCCACCTGGGCCGCGAGGAAATCGACATCATCGAGCCTACCCTGACCCGTCTACGTGCCGAAGGCATGGACCTGCGCGGGCCACTGCCGGCCGATACCCTGTTTACCCCCAAATATCTGGAGCACTGCGACGCGGTGCTGGCGATGTACCACGACCAAGGGCTCCCCGTCCTCAAGTACAAGGGCTTCGGCGCTGCGGTCAATGTCACGCTGGGCCTGCCGATCATCCGTACCTCGGTTGATCATGGCACGGCCCTGGACTTGGCCGGCACCGGCAAGGTCGATACCGGCAGCCTGCGCGTTGCCCTGGACACCGCCTACCAGATGGCCGAGAACCGACCATGAACGAGCAATACCAACACCGGGCGCGCAAGCGTTTCGGGCAGAACTTCCTGCACGATGCAGGCATCATCGACCGCATCCTGCGTGCCATCAATGCCAAGCCAGGCGAGCATTTGCTTGAAATCGGCCCGGGCCAGGGCGCATTGACCGAAGGCCTGCTGGGCAGCGGCGCGCAACTGGATGTAGTGGAGCTGGACAAGGACCTGGTGCCGATCCTGCAGCACAAGTTTGCAGGCAGCGGCAATTTCCGCCTGCACCAAGGCGACGCCCTGAAGTTCGACTTCAACCAGCTGGGGGTACCGGCACGTAGCCTCAAGGTGGTGGGCAACCTGCCCTACAACATCTCCACCCCCCTGATCTTCCACCTGCTCAGCCACGCCGGCCTGATCCGCGACATGCACTTCATGCTGCAGAAGGAAGTGGTCGAGCGCATGGCCGCAGGGCCTGGGGGCGGTGATTGGGGTCGGCTGTCGATCATGGTCCAGTACCACTGCCGCGTCGAACACTTGTTCAACGTAGGCCCCGGCGCATTCAACCCGCCGCCGAAAGTGGACTCGGCCATCGTCCGGCTGGTGCCGCATGACGTGCTGCCTCATCCGGCCAAGGACCCGCAGTTGCTTGAGCGGGTGGTGCGCGATGCGTTCAACCAACGTCGCAAGACCCTGCGCAATACCCTTAAAGGCTTGCTCGACAGCGCCGCCATCGAGGCCGCTGGAGTGGATGGCAGCCTGCGCCCCGAGCAACTGGACCTGGCGGCTTTCGTGCGCCTGGCCGACCAGTTGGCTGATCAGGCGGCCTGACCGTCCCCCTGCCCCGCTGAACGCAGTCAGCACCTGCAAGCAGATCGCCGCCCCGATGCCCGGCGCCTGCTTGCGGGTCAGTCCGCCAGCGCACGTGCCCATCGCGCCGCTGGCCCTCTCCCCTCCCTATGGCCTAGACTGCATCATTGCGTCAGTTCCCAAGGCCCTTGCATGACCGACCCTCGCTATCAGATCGACGTCAGCGTCGTGACCCGTTACCTCAAAGAACAATCCGACCCCGAGAGCAGCCGTTTCGCTTTCGCCTATACCATCACCATCCATAACCATGGCTCGCTCAAAGCCAGGCTGCTGTCCCGGCACTGGCTGATCACCAACGGTGATGGTGAGGTCGAAGAGGTGCAAGGCTCTGGCGTGGTTGGTCAACAACCTACGATCGAGCCGGGCCAGAGCCACACCTACAGCAGTGGCGCCGTCATCACCACCCGCGTGGGAACCATGCAGGGGAGCTACGAGATGTTCGCCGAAGACGGCAAGCGCTTCGACGCACAGATCGCGCCGTTCCGCCTGGCAGTACCTGGGGCGCTGCACTGATGGCCACGTACGCCGTCGGTGACTTGCAAGGTTGCCTGCAGCCGCTCAAATGCCTGCTTGAACGTGTGCGCTTCGACCCGGCGGTGGATCAGCTGTGGCTGGTTGGCGACCTGGTGAACCGTGGGCCTGAGTCGCTCGAGACGCTGCGCTACCTGTATTCGATTCGCCAGTCGCTGACCTGCGTGCTGGGTAACCATGATCTGCACTTGCTTGCAGCCTGGCGCAACGTCGAACGCCTCAAGAAGAGCGACACGCTGCGTGAAATCATCGAGGCACCTGACGCCGACCAACTGCTCGACTGGCTGCGCCAGCAAAAGCTGCTGCATTACGATGAACCGCGCGGCATCGCCTTGGTACACGCGGGCATTCCGCCGCAATGGACACTGGGCAAAGCCCTGGAACTGGCTGGCGAAGTCGAACAAGTACTGCGCGATGACAGCCGTCTGCCGCTGTACCTGGACGGCATGTATGGCAACGAGCCCGCCAAGTGGAGCAAGAACTTGGCGGGTGTCGAACGCCTGCGGGTCATTACCAATTACCTGACGCGCATGCGCTTCTGCACCGCAGAAGGCAAACTCGAATTCAAGAGCAAGGAAGGGCTGGACAGCGCACCCAAAGGGTACAAGCCCTGGTTCGCCCACAAAGGCCGGCGTTCTCGCCACGTGAAGATCATATTCGGGCATTGGGCCGCCTTGCAGGGCCAGGTCAAGGAACCCGGCGTCATCGCGCTGGACACTGGCTGCGTATGGGGCGGGTCCATGACCTTGTACAACGTCGATAACGGCCAGTACCACCATTGCGATTGTGCCGATGACGGCACACTGCGCCCTGCGGCGCCAACTTCAACCCTCAACGATCAACCCGGAACAGAGCCAACCCCATGAGCGAATTCAAGCGCATCCCCCCCGAACAGGCCCTGGCCCTGCGTGCGCAAGGTGCCGTCGTGGTCGACATTCGTGACCCGCAGGCTTACGCAGCAGGTCACATCACCGGTGCCCGTCACCTGGACAACCATTCGGTCGCCGACTTCATTCGCAATGCCGACCTGGACGCACCGACGCTGGTCGTCTGCTACCACGGCAATTCGAGCCAAAGCGCGGCCGCCTACCTGGTAGGGCAAGGCTTTTCCGACGTCTACAGCGTCGATGGTGGCTTTGAGCTGTGGCGCTCCACCTACCCTGCCGAAACCGCCCAAGGCACTGAAGAATAAATTTTTCATCGTCACTGCAGCCCGCGTCATGTGCGGGCTTGAGACCGTTCTGACGAACGGTCGCTGGCAACTTCCGTCACCCACGCCCTTGACCTTGCCGATTACCAACTATCCTTAAGCGCAGGCCATCCGGAAAAAGGGGAGAGCCGGTACACCGGCGTGCGGGTCATCGGTAGCGCTATAGGGTGTTTGGGGGGTATATGGCAATCGGCAGTGCCGCTTGCATGCCAGCATCAGCTGACTGATCCGGCGTCGTCTCAACGTATCGAGCGAGGTGACGTCATGAGTATTTTTAGCCACTTCCAACAACGCTTCGAGTCCACGCGCCAGGAAGAACTCTCGCTGCAGGAGTACCTGGAACTGTGCAAGGAGGATCGTAGCGCCTACGCATCGGCATCCGAGCGCCTGTTGCTGGCCATCGGTGAGCCAGAGCTGATCGACACCTCTACCAACTCCAGGCTGTCGCGCATCTTTTCCAACAAGGTCATCCGGCGCTACCCGGCCTTTGCCGACTTCCATGGCATGGAAGAGTGCATCGACCAGATCGTGTCGTACTTCCGCCATGCCGCCCAAGGCCTGGAAGAGAAGAAACAGATTCTGTACCTGCTCGGCCCCGTGGGTGGCGGCAAATCCTCCCTGGCCGAAAAGCTCAAGCAACTCATGGAACGGGTGCCTTTCTACGCCATCAAGGGGTCGCCGGTCTTCGAATCACCGCTAGGGTTGTTCAACGCCACTGAAGACGGGGCCATTCTCGAGGAAGAGTACGGCATCTCGCGGCGCTACCTGAACACCATCATGTCGCCGTGGGCCACCAAGCGCTTGCAGGAATTCGGCGGCGATATCAGTAAGTTCAAGGTGGTCAAGCTCTATCCGTCCATCCTCAACCAGATTGCCATCGCCAAGACCGAGCCTGGCGACGAGAACAACCAGGACATCTCTGCGCTCGTGGGCAAGGTGGATATCCGCAAGCTCGAAGAATTCCCGCAGAACGACGCCGACGCCTACAGCTATTCAGGCGCGCTTTGCCGCGCCAACCAGGGCCTGATGGAATTCGTCGAGATGTTCAAGGCGCCCATCAAGGTGCTCCACCCACTGCTGACCGCCACCCAGGAAGGCAACTACAACAGTACGGAAGGTTTGGGCGCCATCCCCTATTCCGGGATCCTGCTGGCGCACTCCAACGAATCCGAATGGCACACCTTCCGTAACAACAAGAACAACGAAGCCTTCATCGACCGTATCTACATCGTGAAGGTACCGTACTGCCTGCGGGTCAGCGACGAGATCCGTATCTACGACAAGTTGTTGGTCAACAGTTCGCTGTCCAAGGCCCACTGTGCCCCGGACACGTTGAAAATGCTGGCTCAGTTCACCGTCCTTTCGCGCCTCAAGGAGCCTGACAACTCCAACATCTATTCGAAGATGCGGGTGTATGACGGTGAAAACCTCAAGGACACCGATCCCAAAGCCAAGTCCATCCAGGAATACCGCGACTCGGCCGGCGTCGATGAAGGCATGAACGGTCTGTCGACCCGCTTCGCCTTCAAGATCCTGTCTAAGGTGTTCAACTTCGACCCCCATGAGGTGGCGGCCAACCCGGTGCACCTGCTGTACGTGCTTGAACAGCAGATCGAGCAGGAACAATTCCCGGCCGAGGTACGCGAACGCTACCTGCGCTACCTGAAAGAATACCTCGCCCCCCGGTACATCGAGTTCATCGGCAAGGAAATCCAGACGGCTTATCTGGAGTCCTACAGCGAGTACGGCCAGAACATCTTCGACCGTTATGTGCTGTATGCCGACTTCTGGATCCAGGACCAGGAATACCGCGACCCGGAAACCGGCGAGATTCTCAACCGCATCGCCCTGAACGAAGAGCTGGAGAAGATCGAGAAACCGGCGGGTATCAGCAACCCCAAAGATTTCCGCAACGAGATCGTCAACTTCGTGCTGCGCGCCCGTGCCAACAACAATGGCAAGAACCCAAGCTGGCTCAGCTACGAGAAGCTGCGGGTGGTGATCGAGAAGAAAATGTTCTCCAACACCGAAGACTTGCTGCCCGTCATCAGCTTCAACGCCAAGGCCAGCAAAGAGGATCAACAGAAACACAACGACTTCGTCACGCGCATGGTGGAGCGTGGCTACACCGACAAGCAGGTGCGTCTGCTGTCGGAATGGTACCTGCGGGTCAGGAAATCGCAATAAAGCGGCAAGCGACAAGCCGCAGGCTTCACGCTGGCCGGCGCCGGGCACCCGTTCGGCGCCAGTGCCCGCAGCTGCGGCGGCTGCTCTTTCTTGCAGCTTGAAGCTTATGGCTTGCAGCTGCTCCCCGCAGGAGGAACCATGAGCTACGTTATCGACCGACGCCTGAATGGCAAGAACAAGAGCACGGTCAACCGCCAGCGCTTTTTGCGCAGGTACCGTGATCACATCAAGAAGGCCGTGGAAGAAGCGGTCAGTCGCCGTTCCATCACGGATATGGAGCACGGCGAACAGATCAGCATCCCTGGCCGTGATATCGACGAGCCGGTGCTGCACCATGGCCGTGGCGGCAAGCAGACCGTCGTACACCCGGGTAACAAGGAATTCACCGCCGGCGAGCATATTCCCCGTCCGCAGGGTGGTGGCGGCGGCAGTGGCCGTGGCAAGGCCGGCAACGCCGGTGACGGCATGGACGACTTCGTCTTCCAGATCACCCAGGAGGAGTTCCTCGAGTTCATGTTCGAGGACCTGGAATTGCCAAACCTGGTCAAGCGTCACCTGACCGGTGCAGACACCTTCAAGAATGTGCGCGCAGGTATTGCAAGCGAGGGTAACCCGTCACGCATCAATATCGTACGTACGCTGCGCTCGGCTCATGCCCGGCGGATCGCATTGACCGGCAGCAGCCGTGCCCTGCTTCGCGAAGCCCAGAAAGAACTTGCCCGCCTGCGCGTCGAGGAGCCTGACAACTTCACCGACATCCAGGAAATCGAGCAGGAGATCGAGCGGTTGAAGGCGCGTATCAACCGTCTGCCCTTCCTCGACACCTTCGACCTCAAGTACAACTTGCTGGTGAAACAACCGAACCCCAGTTCAAAGGCCGTCATGTTCTGCCTGATGGACGTCTCGGGTTCGATGACCCAGGCCACCAAGGACATTGCCAAGCGCTTCTTCATCCTGCTGTATCTGTTCCTCAAGCGTAACTACGACCGGATCGAAGTCGTGTTCATACGGCACCACACCAGCGCGCGCGAAGTGGATGAGGAGGAGTTCTTCTACAGTCGCGAAACCGGCGGCACCATCGTTTCCAGTGCCTTGAAGCTGATGCAGGAAATCATGGCCGAACGCTACCCGGCCAGTGACTGGAACATCTACGCGGCCCAGGCCTCGGATGGCGACAACTGGAACGACGACTCACCCATCTGCCGCGACATCCTCACCCGGCAGATCATGCCGCACGTTCAGTACTACACTTACGTGGAAATAACCCCACGTGAACATCAGGCGCTCTGGTACGAGTACGAACGTATCGGCGATGCCTTCCCCGACACGTTCGCGCAGCAGCAATTGGTATCGGCCGGCGATATCTACCCGGTCTTCCGTGAACTCTTCCAGCGCAGGTTAGCCACATGACCGCCAGAGCACAGAGACGCCAGCCCATCTCCACCGGCTCAGAGTGGACGTTCGACCTGATCCGGACCTACGACCGGGAAATCGGCCGCCTGGCCGAACGTTACGCCCTGGACACCTACCCCAACCAGATCGAGGTGATCACCGCCGAGCAGATGATGGATGCCTACGCCTCGGTCGGCATGCCGCTGGGTTATCACCACTGGTCCTACGGCAAGCAGTTCCTCAGTACCGAGAAATCCTACAGCCGCGGGCAAATGGGGCTTGCCTATGAAATCGTCATCAACTCCGACCCCTGCATCGCCTACCTCATGGAAGAGAACACCATGTGCATGCAGGCCCTGGTGATCGCTCATGCCTGCTACGGGCACAATAGTTTCTTCAAGGGCAATTACCTGTTCCGCACCTGGACCGATGCCAGCTCCATCATCGATTACCTGGTGTTTGCCAAGCAGTACATCGCCCAGTGCGAGGAGCGTCATGGGATCGATGCGGTGGAAGACCTCATCGACTCTTGCCACGCTCTGATGAACTACGGGGTGGACCGCTACAAGCGCCCCTACCCCATTTCCGCCGAGGAAGAACGTCGCCGCCAGAAGGACCGGGAGGAGCACCTCCAACGGCAGATCAACGACCTGTGGCGCACCATTCCCAAGAGTGCCGACAAGGCCAGTGAGCGGGACGACATGCGTTTCCCCGCCGAACCCCAGGAAAACATCCTCTACTTCATCGAGAAGAACGCGCCACTGCTCGAACCCTGGCAGCGCGAGGTGGTGCGTATCGTGCGCAAGATCGCCCAGTATTTCTATCCGCAGCGCCAGACACAGGTGATGAACGAGGGCTGGGCGACCTTCTGGCACTACACGCTGATGAACGATCTGTATGACGAGGGGCTGATCACCGAAGGCTTCATGATGGAGTTCCTTCAGTCCCATACCAGCGTGGTCTTCCAGCCAGGTTTCGATAGCCCCTATTACAACGGTATCAATCCATACGCACTGGGCTTTGCCATGTACACCGACATTCGGCGCATATGCGAGGCACCCACGGAGGAAGATCGCCATTGGTTCCCGGACATTGCCGGCAGCGACTGGCTTTCGACCCTCAAGTTCGCCATGAGCAGCTTCAAGGACGAGAGTTTCATCCTTCAGTACCTGTCGCCCAAGGTGATGCGTGATCTGAAACTGTTCAGCATCTTGGACGATGACCAGCGGGACGAGCTTTACGTGCCTGCCATACACGATGATGCGGGTTATCGCACCATCCGCGAACAACTGGCTGCCCAATACAACCTCGGCAATCGCGAGCCGAACGTGCAGATATGGAGTGTTGATCGTCGCGGAGATCGCTCACTGACGCTTCGTCACCAGCAACACAACCGCAAGCCCTTGGGGAGTTCGACCGAAGAGGTGCTCAAACACCTGCATCGGTTGTGGGGGTTCGATATTCACCTGGAGACCGTGCAAGGCGACCAGGTGATGAAAACCCATCATATGCCGCCCCGTGGCGAGCACGGCGAAGGCTCCGACTACGGACGCCTGGACATGGCGGTCATTCACCACCTGTGATGCGCCCCCTGGCGGCCGGCAGGTTATGCTGTCGGCAATCAGGGGGAGTTACCTATGCACATTTACAAAGTGGGGGGCGCTGTACGCGACCGTCTACTCGGGCGCCCGGTCAGTGATATCGACTGGCTTGTGGTAGGCGCCACGGTTGAAGACATGCTTGCCGAAGGATTTCGCCCGGTAGGCGCCGACTTTCCGGTGTTCCTGCACCCCAAGACCGGTGAGGAATATGCGCTGGCCCGCACCGAGCGCAAGAGCGGCAGGGGCTACGGTGGGTTTACCTTTCACGCAAGCCCGGACGTCACACTGGAGCAAGACCTGATACGCCGCGACTTGACCATCAACGCGATGGCCGAGGACGCGTGCGGTACGCTCTACGATCCTTACCAGGGCAAGGCCGATCTCGATCGACGCCTGCTTCGCCACGTTTCTCCGGCGTTCGCCGAAGATCCTCTGCGTGTATTGCGCGTGGCCCGTTTTGCTGCGCGCTATGCGCCCTTGGGTTTCAAGGTGGCCAACGACACGCTGGGGTTGATGCAGCACATCAGCGCGTCGGGTGAGTTGCTGGCGTTGACGGCAGAACGCACCTGGAAGGAAATCGAGCGGGCGTTGATGGAAGCGCACCCCCAGGTATTCTTCGAAGTCCTGCGAGCGTGCAATGCCCTGCAAGTGCTGCTGCCGGAACTGGAGCCTCACCCCCAGACCCTGGCCTCACTGGAACAGGCAGCCAAGCTTCAGCTTGCTTTGCCCATACGCTGGGCCTGTCTGCTGCATCCTTTGCCCACCGCGTCGATCAAAGCGCTCAATCAGCGCCTGAAAACCCCGCGAGAATGCCAGGAGCTGTCGATGCTGACCAGCCAGTGCCTGGAGCAGGCCAATCAAGCCTTTGAACTGCCTGCCCAGGCGCTGCTGGATCTGTTGCAAACGTTCGACGTTTACCGCAGACCGCAGCGTTTCGAGGACTTTCTAGCAGCGTGCAGGGCGATCGCGCAGGGCAACGGGCGGACAGACTACCGGCAGGCAGACTACTTGCAAGGGGCTATGGCCGCTGCCCGGGCCGTGGATGTGAAGCCGCTGGTTCAGGGTGGTCTCACCGGCCAGGCATTGGGTGAGGCCTTGAAAAATGAGCGCCTGCAGGCGCTCGATGCCTACAAGGGCAGCTAGCGACGATGCCGCGCAGCTCGCTCGACCTGCGCGGCAACCCCAGCAGCAGATGGCTGACATACCGGGACTTGCATCCGACAGTACGAGCCTCCATCAGCCAGGCGTCAGTTGCAACCCACGCCACTCGAAGGCGACTGGCGCCAGCACCTGATCGATCTGCGCCTCTTGCCATACCTGCGCCATGGTCTTGCCTACACCCGGGTGCACCAGTTCAGGCGCCAGCAGCGACAACGGCCACAGCACGAAGGCATTTTTCAGAATCTCGGCCCGGGGCAGCACCAACCCGTCGAAAGTGCCATGCAGGTCGTCATACATCAGCACGTCGATATCCAGGGGTAGGCCGAGTCGATCAGGGGCATACCGGCCATTGTCGGCCTCGATGAATTTCAGCCGCCGGTCCAGTTCGATCAACGGCAACGTCGTCTGCCCGGTCACCACGAAATTGATGAACGGCCCGCTCTTGATGCCCACCGCCTGGCTTTCGAAGGCTGGCGAGCAGCGCATGTCGGTCAGGATGGCGGCCAGCGCATCGAGGCCGGCACACAGATGGGTGTGCCGATCGACGTTGCTGCCAAGGCCCAGGTATACCGTGCTCAGAGACATCCGCGCTCGATCTCCACGCCAACACCACCACGCGCTGCCGGCACTGCGCCCGGCTTGGTGAGCTTCAGGCGTACCCAAGGAATGCCGAACTCGTCCATCAACACGGCAACGAGGCGCTCGGCGAAGGTTTCGACCAACTCGAAGCGTGCCTGCTCGGCGAACCCCTGGATACGCGTCGAAACGCTCGCGTAATCGAGCGCCAGGGCGAGGTCGTCGCCCGCGGCCGCAGGCCTGTTGTCCCAGGCAAAGCTCAGGTCAAGCCGCAGGCACTGGCGAATATCCCGCTCCCAGTCATAGGCACCAATCACGGTATCGACTTCCAGGCCTTCGATGAACACTCTGTCCAAGCACTTCTCTCCACAGCACGACAAGGGCGACTGGCGCCGTTAGAATCAGGGCGTCCTCGCCCGGAATAGTTAGCATGTTTTGGTTACTGGCGCTGCTCGCCTACCTGCTCGGCTCGCTGTCCTTCGCCATTGTCCTGAGCCGCCTTGCAGGCAGCCCGGACCCGCGTTGCAGTGGTTCGGGCAATGCCGGCGCGACCAACATGCTGCGCCTGGCAGGGCGCAAGATGGCGATCCTGACCCTGCTTGGCGACCTGTGCAAGGGGCTGTTGCCGGTAATGCTCGCCCGCCTTGCCGGGCTGGACCTGCACGCGCAGGCCTGGATCGGTATCTGCGCAGTGCTGGGCCACCTGTTCCCCGTGTACTTTCGCTTTCGCGGTGGCAAGGGCGTCGCGACCGCGGCCGGCATGCTGGTCGGCCTGTACCTGCCTGCCGCATTGCTGGCCATCGTTGCCTGGCTGCTGACCCTGTACCTCACCCGGACCAGTTCCCTGGCTGCGCTGATCGCAACACCGCTGACCCTGCCATTGCTGGCCTGGCGCCAGCCCGAGGCCCTGCTGCCGATGACGGTACTGACCGTCCTGATCGTATGGCGCCATCGCAGTAACCTGCGTGACCTGTTTGCAGGCCGCGAGCGGCACTTCTGAGCCCTACAGGGGCGGCAGCTGCTCCATCGGCCAGCGCGCCTGCACACTGATCGCCAGGTCCTGCTGCTGCCCCACCAGCAGTCGCTGGCAGCCGGCATAGGCGATCATGGCTCCGTTGTCGGTGCAGAACTGCGGACGGGCGTAATAGACATTGCCCTTGAGGTTGCCAAGCATGTCTTCCAGCGAAGCGCGCAGGGCCTTGTTGGCGCTGACACCCCCGGCGATGACCAACCGCTTGAGGCCCGTCTGCTTGAGCGCCCGCTTGCACTTGATGGTCAGAGTCTCTACCACCGCCTGCTGGAACGCCAGGGACACGTCGCAACGGGTTTGTTCGTTGTCGTCGCCAGCCTCCCGGCACTGCTGCCAGGTATTGAGGGCAAAGGTTTTCAAGCCACTGAAACTCATTGCCAGGCCTGGCCGATCGGTCATCGGTCGTGGGAACACGAACCGGCCCGGCGTGCCGCGCTCGGCAAGCCGGGCAAT
Source organism: Pseudomonas sp. UBA5568 (assembly GCF_002425525.1). NCBI lineage: Bacteria > Pseudomonadati > Pseudomonadota > Gammaproteobacteria > Pseudomonadales > Pseudomonadaceae > Pseudomonas > Pseudomonas sp. UBA5568. The sequence continues at coordinate 47,028 of NZ_DIMK01000021.1, forward strand.
TTCCGGCCCACCGGGGTAGTTCAGCCCAATGAGCTTGGCGGTCTTGTCGAACGCCTCGCCGGCCGCATCGTCCAGGCTCTCGCCGAGCAACTCGTATTGACCGATGCCATCGACGCGCACCAGCTGGGTATGACCGCCGGAAACCAACAAGGCGACGAACGGAAACGCCGGCGGGTTTTCTTCCAGCATGGGCGCCAGCAGGTGGCCCTCCATGTGGTGTACACCGATGGCCGGGATATCCCAGGCAAAGGCCAGGGCCTGGGCGCAGGAGGCACCGACCAGGAGTGCGCCGACCAGCCCGGGGCCTGCGGTATAGGCGATGGCGTCGATTTCGGTGGCCACGCAGCCCGCTTCGTCCAGCACCTGGCGGATCAGCGGCAGCATGCGCTTGACGTGATCGCGCGATGCGAGCTCGGGCACCACGCCGCCGAATACGCGGTGCAGGTCGATCTGACTGAACAGCGCATCGGCCAGCAGGCCCCGCTCACTGTCGTATAATGCGACGCCGGTTTCGTCGCAGGATGTTTCCAATCCCAGTACTAGCATGGGCTCGTCCCTTGTGGGGGCTGAATTCGAAGGCGCGCATGATAGTCCCCGTGCAAGGTGCCGACCAGCGGTTTTCGATCAGAGGCTTTGCATTCCGGCTTGCTAAGGGTTAACATCCGCAACCCTTGAAAACCGACGTTCTCCAGCACACCTTTGTTTTGCCAGGAGCGCGTCTACCCCGGTAATGAATTAAGGTAGCCCTGGATGCCAGCCGTCAAAGTTAAAGAGAACGAACCCTTCGACGTAGCTCTGCGTCGTTTCAAGCGCTCCTGCGAAAAAGCCGGTGTACTGGCTGAAGTTCGTAGCCGCGAGTTTTACGAGAAGCCGACCGCAGAGCGTAAGCGTAAGGCAGCTGCCGCTGTCAAACGTCACGCCAAGAAAGTTCAGCGCGAACAGCGCCGCGCCGTTCGTCTGTACTAATACAGACGTTCATCGCAAAGCTTCTGCCCTGCCCGGTTAACCGCCGGGCGATGGCAGTGGTCGTTTCAAACTTGAGCAACTTGCTCAAGGCTCCATGCACCTGTTCAAGCACCGTGCATGCGGGCAACCTGCCTGAAACGTCAGAACTGGTCATTGTGCTGTAGGCCAGGCGTGCACGTCCGACTGACGGGCCTTATGGGCCGGCGACGAGCACTTATTCCCCGCATAGCTTCAAGCATCACCCGCTGCATTCGGCGCGTGAGCGATTAGACTTGCCAGTTGCCAGATTGACGAGACTGCCATGGCCGGGCTGATTCCCCAGAGTTTCATTGACGACCTTATCAACCGCCTCGACATCGTCGACGTGGTCAGCTCCCGCGTCCAACTGAAAAAAACCGGCAAGAATTATTCTGCCTGCTGCCCGTTCCACAAGGAAAAGACCCCGTCCTTCACCGTGAGCCCCGACAAGCAGTTCTATTACTGCTTTGGTTGCGGCGCCGGTGGCAATGCCCTTGGCTTCGTCATGGACCACGACAACCTGGATTTTCCCCAGGCCGTCGAGGAACTGGCACGCGCGGCAGGCATGGAAGTCCCGCGCGAGCAAGGCCGGCGCGACCAGAAACCGCGCCAGCCGACCGATTCCCCGTTGTATCCGCTGCTGGACGCCGCCTCGGAGTTCTACCGCCAGGCCCTGCGCAGTCACCCGACCCGCAAGGCGGCGGTGGAATACCTCAAGGGCCGCGGCTTATCCGGCGAAGTGGCGCGGGATTTTGGCCTGGGTTTCGCGCCGCCGGGCTGGGACAACCTGCTCAAGCACCTGGGTGCCGACACGCTGCAGCAGAAGGTCATGATCGATGCCGGCCTGCTGATCGAGAATGCCGAAACCGGTAAACGCTATGACCGCTTCCGCGATCGGGTGATGTTCCCGATTCGTGACAGCCGTGGCCGTATCATCGCCTTCGGCGGCAGGGTGCTAGGCGACGACAAGCCCAAGTACCTGAACTCCCCTGAAACGCCCGTGTTCCACAAGGGCCAGGAGCTGTACGGGCTGTATGAGGCCCGCAAGCACAACCGCAACCTCGACGAAATCATCGTGGTCGAGGGCTACATGGACGTGATTGCCCTGGCCCAGCAGGGCTTGCGCAACGCCGTGGCCACCCTGGGCACTGCCACCAGCGAAGAGCACCTCAAGCGCCTGTTTCGCGTGGTCCCGAGCGTGCTGTTCTGCTTCGACGGCGACCAGGCCGGGCGCAAGGCGGCCTGGCGGGCGCTGGAGTCCGCCCTGTCGAACTTGCAGGACGGCCGGCGCGCGCGCTTTCTGTTCCTGCCCGAAGGCGAAGACCCGGACAGCCTGGTCCGCGCCGAAGGCACCGACGCCTTCATGGCCCGCATCAATCAGCACGCCCAACCGCTGGCCGATTACTTCTTCGAGCAGTTGAGCATCGAGGCAGACCCTCGCTCGCTCGAGGGCAAGGCGCACATGGCGACCCTGGCTGCACCGTTGATCGAAAAAATTCCGGGCGCCAACCTGCGTCAGCTGATGCGCAACCGCCTGCGGGACATCACCGGGCTCGATCCGCAGCAGGTCGAGCAACTGGCCCAGCAGGCCCCCGCGGCGCCCAGCGCAGACTACGATCCAGGCTATGACTACGATGCCATGGTCAGCTACACGCCTGATTACGGCGACATGCCGCAGCCCGATTATGCTGGCGCCCATCAGGAACAAGCCTGGACGCCAAAAAAGGCCGGCGGCAAGAAACCCTGGAGCGACAAACCCTGGGACAAGCATCGCAAGGGCGGCAAGCCGTGGCAGCGTGACGAGCCCCCGCCCCGCGTGCCGGCACCGGTCGAACCGCCTACGCTGGCGGCGCTGCGTACGCTGCTGCACCATCCGCTGTTGGCCGGCAAGGTGGAGGACGCCAGCCATTTTGCCGACGAAGAACAGCTCTACAGCCAACTGCTGGTGGCATTGATCGAAGCTGCACAGAAAAATCCTGGGCTAAGCTCAATGCAGCTGATCGCACGCTGGCATGGCACCGAACAAGGTCGCCTGCTGCGGGCCTTGGCGGAGAAGGAATGGTTGATCGTGGCCGACAACCTTGAACAACAGTTTTTCGACACCATTACTAGCTTGTCCGCTCGCCAACGTGAGCGAAGCCTGGAACAACTGCTCAGGAAATCCCGTCAAAGCGAATTGACCAGCGAGGAAAAAACCCAGCTTCTCGCCTTGTTGAGCCGGAATGTTCCCGCACAAAACCCGACCTCATCTGGCGCGTGAGGTCCATGCTCGGGTATAATCCTCGGCTTGTTTTTTGCCCGCCAAGACCTTCAGTGGATAGGGTGTTATGTCCGGAAAAGCGCAACAGCAGTCTCGTATCAAAGAGTTGATCACCCGCGGTCGTGAGCAGGGCTACCTGACTTACGCGGAGGTCAACGACCACCTGCCTGAGGATATTTCAGATCCTGAACAGGTGGAAGACATCATCCGCATGATCAACGACATGGGGATCAACGTATTCGAGAGTGCTCCGGATGCGGATGCCCTTCTGTTGGCGGAAGCCGACACCGACGAAGCCGCGGCCGAAGAAGCCGCTGCTGCGTTGGCGGCAGTTGAGACCGATATCGGCCGCACGACCGACCCGGTACGCATGTACATGCGTGAAATGGGTACGGTCGAGCTGCTGACCCGTGAAGGCGAGATCGAAATCGCCAAGCGGATCGAGGAAGGCATTCGTGAAGTCATGGGCGCCATCGCCCACTTCCCGGGCACTGTCGATTACATTCTCGGCGAGTACGACCGCGTCACCACCGAAGGTGGCCGTCTGTCGGACGTCCTCAGTGGTTACATCGATCCCGATGACAACATCGCAGCACCGACAGAGGAAGTGCCGATTCCAGGCGCCAAGACTGCCGCTGCGAAGGAAGAGTCCGAGGACGAGGAAGAAGAGTCCGACAGCGACGACGAAGAAGAGACCGAAAGCGGTCCGGACCCTGTCGTTGCGGCCCAACGCTTCGGCGCGGTATCCGATCAGCTTCAGGCCACCAACAAGGTCCTGAAGAAGAACGGCCGTGATCACAAGGAAAGCATTGCTGCCCTGCAGGCACTGGCCGATCTGTTCATGCCGATCAAGCTGGTACCCAAGCAGTTCGAAGTGCTGGTCGAGCGCGTTCGCGGCGCACTGAGCCGCCTGCGTCAGCAAGAGCGCGCCATCATGCAGCTGTGCGTGCGTGATGCCCGCATGCCGCGTGCCGACTTCCTGCGCATGTTCCCGAGCAACGAAACCGACCAGACCTGGAGCGGTGACCTTGCCAAGCGCAACACCAAATGGGCTGCGGCCTTGGGTGAAAAGGACGCAGCTATCGTTGCGTGCCAGCAGAAACTGATCGACCTTGAGACCGAAACCGGCCTGACCGTTTCCGAAATCAAGGAAATCAACCGTCGCATGTCGATTGGCGAAGCCAAGGCTCGCCGCGCCAAGAAAGAAATGGTCGAGGCGAACCTGCGTCTGGTGATCTCCATCGCCAAGAAGTACACCAACCGTGGCTTGCAGTTCCTGGACCTGATCCAGGAAGGCAACATCGGCTTGATGAAGGCTGTGGACAAGTTCGAATACCGTCGCGGTTACAAGTTCTCGACCTATGCCACCTGGTGGATTCGTCAGGCGATCACTCGCTCCATCGCCGACCAGGCACGCACCATTCGTATTCCGGTGCACATGATCGAAACGATCAACAAGCTCAACCGCATTTCCCGGCAGATGCTGCAGGAAATGGGTCGTGAGCCGACCCCGGAAGAGTTGGGCGAGCGCATGGAAATGCCTGAGGACAAGATCCGCAAGGTATTGAAGATCGCCAAAGAGCCGATCTCCATGGAAACCCCGATCGGTGACGATGAAGATTCGCACCTGGGTGACTTCATCGAGGACTCGACCATGCAGTCCCCGATCGACGTGGCCACGGTCGAGAGCCTCAAGGAAGCGACCCGCGATGTCCTGTCGGGCCTCACGGCACGTGAAGCCAAGGTCCTGCGCATGCGCTTCGGCATCGACATGAACACCGATCACACCCTTGAAGAAGTGGGTAAGCAGTTCGACGTGACCCGCGAGCGGATCCGTCAGATCGAGGCGAAGGCGCTGCGCAAGCTGCGTCACCCGACTCGAAGCGAGCACCTGCGCTCCTTCCTCGACGAGTGATGACTAACCCCGGCCCAGGCCGGGGTTTTTTCTAGGCTTCGCACACCACTGGCCATCCGTCTCCAAGGCCCTGTTAAGCCTGAAAAAACCTCCCTGACACCCATCCCAGAGGTGATTGGCCGTCTACACTCGACTCAGACCATTTGAATGCGAGAGGCCGCTATGCCCCTGATGCCGGCAATCCTGCTGGTGACCCTGAGCCTGTGGACCACGACGGGCGTTGCGCAAGTGCAACAGCCAAGTTCGGTCGCCGAGTACGTCGCCGTGGCGATGCCCAGCCCAACCACGGCGCAACCCGACTCCCCGCAAGCCTCCGCACAGCACGGCACTGCCCGCATGTTCTGGTCCGATCTGGTGGTGTACGGCGTACCCACCGTATTGTTGCTGGTACTGGTGCTGGCCACGGTCATGCGTATCAACCGGCGCCTGAGCTCCGAAATCTCCCGGCGCATCGCACTGGAACAGGAGCTGCGCAGCAGCGAGTACCATTACCGTGGTCTGGTCGAGAGCCTTTCAGCCATCGCCTGGGAAGCGGACGTGAACGATTTCACGTACAGCTATGTATCGCCCCATGCCGAAGCTTTGCTCGGTTACCCCCTGAGCAATTGGCTAAAGCCCGGTTTCTGGCGCAGCATCGTGCACCCTGACGATGCGTTATGGGCTCAGGCCTACTGCGAAAGCGAAACTGCCGCCGGGCGCGACCACAGCCTGGATTACCGGGTGATTCGTGCCGATGGCCAAGCGTTGTGGGTGCGCAACATCGTCAGCATGATCAAGCATGGTCACCAGCCCGTCATGCGCGGCCTGATGATCGACATCAGTGAAACCAAGCGCACCGAAGATGCGCTGCGTCTGTCCGAGCAGAAGTTTGCCTCGGTGTTCCAGCAGTGCCCGGACATCTTGCTGATCGCCCGCCACAGCGACGGCTGCTTGCTGGAGGTCAACGAAGCGTTCGAGGAGCAGATAGGCCTGACGCCTGGCCAGGTCATCGGCCGGACGGCGACCGAGCTCAATCTATGGGCAGTCGAGGGTTCAGGCCCTCGCTTGCTGGAGCGCCTGCACCTGGGCGGCATCCGCAACCTGGAAATGAGCTTCAGGCGCAGCAACGGCCAGGTGTTCACAGGGCTTACGTCTGCTGAAACCTTCGAACTCGACGGCACACCTGCGCTGGTGGTCGCCGTACGGGACATCAGCCAGCTCAAGGAAACCCAGCAACAACTGCAGATTTCCGAAGAAAAGTTCGCCAAGGCGTTTCATGCCTCACCAGACGGCCTGTTGCTGTCCCGTCAGCACGATGGCTTGCTGCTGGAGGTCAACGACGGGTTTTGCCGCCTGACCGGCTACGCCCTGCACCCGACCCTGGACCAGACGTCGCTGGACCTTGGCATCTGGGTAGACCTCAATGAACGCAAGCGTCTGCTCGACCAGCTCAACCGAGNNCTTCGTACGCGACTTCACCTGCCATATCCGCCGTAGCGACGGGCAGATTCGCCTGTGCGAATTGTCTGCGCGCCCGCTGCCAATCGCCGGCACCGACTGTATGTTGACCATCGCCCGGGACATTACCGAGCGCCACCTGATGCAGGAAAAACTGCAACTGGCCGCCACAGTGTTCGAAAACACGGCCGAGGGCGTGCTGATCACCGACATCGACCAGCGCATCAGTGCGGTGAACCGTGCCTTCAGCGAGATCACCGGCTACAGCGAGATCGAAGCGCTGGGCCAGACCCCTCGCCTGCTCGCCTCGGGCCAGCATGACAGCGCCTTCTACGCTGCCCTGTGGCATCAACTGACCGATGAAGGGCACTGGCAGGGCGAGATCTACAACAAACGCAAGAACGGCGAGCTGTACCCTAGCTGGCTGACCATCAGTGCCGTGCGCAATGCCGAGCGCGAGATCACGCACTTCGTGGCGGTGTTCGCCGACATCTCCAGCATCAAGCACGCACAAGCCGAGCTGGACTACCAGGCACATCACGACCCCCTTACTGGCCTGCCCAACCGTACCCTGTTCGAAAATCGGCTCCAGGCCGTGCTGACCTGTGGACAACTGTCCAATCGCCAAGGCGCCGTGCTGTTCCTGGACCTGGACCGTTTCAAGCACATCAACGACAGCCTCGGCCATCCGGTAGGCGACCTGCTGCTCAAGGGCATCGCACAGCGCCTCAAAGAGCAGGTGCGCGACGTGGACACCGTGGCGCGCCTGGGGGGCGACGAATTCATCATCCTGCTGCCTGGCCTGCACAAGCCCAGTGACGCGAGCACCATCGCCAACAAGCTGCTGGCGTGTTTCAACGCCCCCTTCCAGGCCGGCGAGCATGAGTTCTTCACCAGCGCCAGCATCGGCATAAGCCTCTACCCACACGACGGCAGCGATGTCGCCACGCTCATCCGCAACGCCGATGCCGCCATGTACCGCTCCAAGGCCAAGGGGCGCAACCGGGTGGAAGTCTATACCCGCGACCTTACCGCCCAGGCCAGTGAGCGTGTTGCCCTGGAGCACGAACTGCGCCGGGCCATCGAACGCAACGAGATGAGCCTGTGCTTCCAGCCCAAGCTTAGCCTGCAAACCCAGACCCTGGTCGGTGCCGAAGCCTTGATCCGCTGGAGCCACCCGACATTTGGCGAAGTGCCACCGGAGCATTTCATCCACCTGGCAGAGGAAAACGGCACCATCCTGCAACTGGGCGATTGGGTACTGGAACAGGCCTGCCGCCAGATGCAAGCCTGGAAACAGCGTTACGAACCCTTTGGCCCGCTGTCGATCAACCTGGCCGGCGCGCAGCTTCGCCAACCCAACCTGGCACGGCGCATCGAGGCACTGCTCAAGCAACACCAACTCAAGGCCGGCGATCTACAGCTGGAGATCACCGAGAACTTCATCATGAGCCAGGCCGAAGAAGCCCTCGCGGTTCTGCACCAGTTGAAGAAACTGGGCGTGCAACTGGCGATCGACGATTTTGGCACCGGTTATTCGTCGTTGAGCTACCTCAAGCGGCTGCCGCTGGACATCCTCAAGATCGACAAATCCTTCATCCGCGGCCTGCCCGACGACCCCCACGATGCCGCTATCGCCCGCGCCATCATCGCGCTGGGCCGCAGCATGCAGCTGACCATCATTGCCGAAGGCGTCGAGAACCAGGCCCAGCAGCGATTTCTGGCTACCGAAGGCTGCGAGCAGATCCAGGGCTACATCGTCAGCCTGCCCTTGCTGCCAGAGGAATTCGCTGCGCAATTTCTTCGTATAGCACTAACGGATCTTTCGGATGGCACAGGTGCGAAACCCTCGTTATAATCGCGCCTCCTACTGAGGGCCTATAGCTCAGTTGGTTAGAGCAGAGGACTCATAATCCTTTGGTCCACGGTTCGAGTCCGTGTGGGCCCACCATACCCAACGCCGCGCACTGCGCGGCTTTCGGCTTTCTGGGTCGGCGGCGCTAGCGGCAAGGTCACCGTGGCTCAGGCCAGCAACCGGTCGATCAACGCCTGCTCGTAATCGTTGAGCGGTTGATCCTCGTAGAGCTTGTCGGAGGCCGCGACCAGCGCCTGGCCCTCGACCTCACGCCCACTGTCACCATAGACATGCCCAAGGTTCTCCAGCGACTGCAGGTTGCCGTGCTCTGAGAAGGAAATCAGGTACCAGCGCTCGGCCGCCTCGAGCTCGCCCAGTCGGTGATAGGCCACAGCCAGGTTGTGCTGGGCGTAGACGTGGTCGGACTCCAAGGCCTGCAACAACGCCTGCTTGGCCTGTTGATAGTCTTCGAGCTGCAAGTAAAGAAGGCCAAGATTGTTGTAGCCGTCGACATTGCCCAACTCGGCCGCGCGCCGGTAGGCCTGCTCAGCCTGCGGATAACGCTCTGCATGCAGATGGACGTCACCCAGCAAGTTCAACGCCTCCGGATGATCGTGGCGCACAGCCTTGTTGAGGTGTTCGACGGCAGCATCGTGATCGCCATCCTGGTAGGCCATGCTGCCCAGGTAGAAGTGGCTACGGACACAGTCGTACTCGGTGGCTTTCTGGAAGTATTGGCGGGCGGTGTCGTGGTCACCCTCCTGGAAGGCCATGCTGCCAAGGTTGTAGTGGCTGCCCGGATAGTCGTGCTCGGCAGCCCTCTGGAAGTGTCGGCGGGCAACGTCGTGATCACCGTCTTGGTAGGCCATGATGCCCAGGTTGTAGTGGCTGCCGGGATAATCACGGTCGGCGGCCCTCTGGAAGTGTCGATGAGCATTGGCGCGATCATCACGTGCCAGGCTCACCGCGCCAACGCCATTCATCCAGCGCGGGTCGTCGGGACACGCCTTGGCAAGGTTCTCGAAGCACTGCTGCGCAGCGTCCAGATCCTGTGCTCGGAACGCCGCCCAGCCCTGGTCATTGAGCGCAGTCGCCTGCTCGGCACTGAGCGTTTTTTTATTCGTGAACCACATGGTGTTTCCTGCCTTGCGAGGGTCTGCCATGTTAAGGGCGTATAGAAAAGCCAACAAGGTAAAGGCTCTGCTGGGCAGGTTCGAACCACCTTCTTTGAAGCCGCGCAACTGTGCGGCTTTTTTGCATTTCATATCACGTCATGGGCCCGATGCCCGTGTTGAAACCGCCCTTGAGGCCACTATGTTCCCCGCTATGCATTGGACAGTGAGCCGAATAGGCGGCATTATCGGCTCATTTAATGAGCCGAATAGGCTCCCTAATCGGCTCACGTGAACGTAACCTATGAATGACCCGCAATGGATCTGGCAGCAGCCCGGTTGGCCAGGGTTTACTTGGCAAACTGAAACACTCGCCCCACTGCTGCACGCCTGCAGTCAGGCGCAGGGCCGTCTGTTGGGGATGCTCGATGCCGCAGGGCACGACACTGAAGTGCAGAGCAGCCTGGATGCCATGCTGCAGAACATAATCACCTCTTCCGCCATCGAGGGCGAGCAACTGAATGTTGGTTCCGTGCGCTCATCGCTGGCGCAGCGCTTAGGGTTGAACGAGGAAAGCCAATCAGCCACACCGCGATCAGAAGGCCTGGCAGCATTGCTGCTCGATGCCACTCAGGGGTATGAACAAACGCTAGACACAGAACGGCTCTTCATTTGGCACCGCTGGTTGTTTCCAAGCGATGACCCGCTGATGTCAAGACCTCTGCATATCGGCACATTGCGCGGCCATGAGCCCATGCAGGTGGTTTCCGGTCGGCTCGACCGCCCGACGGTCCACTTCGAAGCACCTGCGCGAACTGGCCTGGAAACACAAGTGGCGGATTTTCTCGTCTGGTTCGAGCGCAGTCGCCGCGATGCCAGCCTGAACCCTTTCTTGCGTGCGGGTATCGCGCATCTTTGGTTCGTTACCCTGCACCCGTTCGATGACGGTAACGGCCGCCTTACCCGCGCCCTCACCGACTTGGCGTTGGCGCAAGGTGAACGACAAGCCATCCGTTTCTATGCGATGTCCGCGAGCATTCTCGACGACCGCGCCGGTTATTACCGCATCCTGGAAGCCAGTCAGAAAAGTGGACTGGACATCACCCGTTGGCTGTATTGGTTTCTGACCACCTTGCTCAACAGCCTGGAAAAGGCTCTCGTACGTATTGATCGAGTACTGGCAAAGGCGCGATTCTGGCAGGCGCACCGCGGCCAGGGGTTATCCGCAGAGCAGGTAAAAGTACTCAACCGTCTGCTCGACGGTGGCGAGCGCGGCTTCGAGCAAGGTATCAGCGCAGCGCAGTACCAAGCCGTAGCGAAAGTTTCCAAAGCCACTGCTACTCGCCACCTCAGTGATCTTCTGGAAAAAGGCTGCATCGAACGCCTGCCCGGTGGCGGCCGCAGTACGCGTTACCAAATAGCCCAGTGAGCCTCAATGAACGTCTGAGCGCAGCGGGGCAATCCTCCTTGCCCCCACCCACCCAGCCTAGCTAGGCTACCTCCCCCCTTTCGCTCGCCGAGCCACGCCATGCCAGACCCTCGCCCGTTCGCCCTGGATGAAATCGACCGACAGCTGATCGCCCTGTTGCAGATCAATGCCCGCGAAAGCGTAGCCATGCTCGCGCGCCAGTTGGGCATCGCTCGCACCACGGTCAACTCACGGCTCGAGCGGTTGGAGAAGAACAAGGTGATTTCCGGTTATGGCGTGCGCTTGGGGCAGCAGGTGATGGGCGGTGGGCTACAAGCGTATGTGGGCATCAAGGTGCAGCCACGCTCGGGCAAAGAGGTCGTCAAACGACTAAGCACGATGGCCGCTGTGCGGCAGTTGTGCGCAGTGAGCGGCGAGTTCGACTACGTGGCCTGGCTGCACACGGAGTCACCGGAGCAACTGGACCAGTTGCTGGACCGGATCGGCAACGTCGAGGGCGTCGAAAAAACCACCACGTCGATCATCCTCAGCAGCAAGGTGGATCGCGGTCAGGCGCTTTGAAACCCATGCTCATGAAGCCGAAATCGTCAAAGTGCTCACCTGACACGTCACTATGACCAACCCTGAGACATTTCGACCTCATTCTGCTTCTTAATAACGAAACGCCCCCTCTCTAAAATGACCGCCAGACGTCTCCTATACTCAGGCTCAGCACATCGCGCAGCCGCTCTGGCAAGGTCCTTCAATGAACAAGAACAACCGGCACCCTGACGACGGCAAGAAACCCATCACCATTTTCGGCCCGGATTTTCCATTCGCCTTCGATGACTGGCTGGAGCATCCGGCAGGCCTGGGCACGATTCCGGCGCAACGTCACGGCGAGGAAGTCGCGATCATCGGCGCCGGAATCGCCGGCTTGGTGGCCGCCTACGAGCTCATGAAACTGGGGCTCAAGCCAGTGGTGTACGAAGCCTCGAAACTGGGTGGCCGGCTGCGCTCGCAAGCCTTCAATGGCACCGATGGCATCGTCGCCGAGTTGGGTGGCATGCGCTTTCCGGTCTCGTCCACGGCGTTCTATCACTACGTGGACAAGCTAGGGTTGCAGACCAAGCCCTTCCCTAACCCGTTGAGCTCGGCCTCCAGCAGCACGGTGATCGACCTCGAAGGCCAGACCTACTACGCCGAAACCCCTGCCGATCTTCCCCAGTTGTTTCATGAAGTGGCCGACGCCTGGGCTGACGCGCTGGAAAGCGGTGCGCAATTCGCCGATATCCAGCAAGCGATCCGTGATCGCGATGTACCACGCCTCAAGGCGCTGTGGAACAAACTCGTACCGCTGTGGGACGACCGCACGTTCTACGACTTCGTCGCCACCTCGCGCTCGTTCGCCAAGCTCAGCTTCCTGCACCGCGAAGTGTTCGGCCAGGTAGGCTTCGGCACAGGCGGTTGGGACTCTGACTTCCCCAACTCGATGCTGGAAATCTTCCGGGTGGTCATGACCAACTGCGATGATCATCAGCATCTGATCGTGGGCGGCGTGGAGCAGGTACCGCAAGGTATCTGGCGTCATCGGCCCGAGCGCTGCGCCCATTGGCCCGAGGGCACCAGCTTGCGGTCCCTGCATGGCGGCGCACCCCGCACCGGGGTCAAGCGGATCCAGCGCGCTGCCGATGGCCGCCTGGCCGTCACCGACAACTGGGGTGATACCCGCCAGTACGGCGCCGTGCTCGCCACCTGCCAGACGTGGTTGCTGACCACCCAGATCGACTGCGAAGAATCGCTGTTCTCCCAGAAAATGTGGATGGCACTGGACCGCACCCGCTACATGCAGTCGTCGAAAACCTTCGTCATGGTCGACAGGCCGTTCTGGAAGGACAAGGACCCGGAAACCGGCCGCGACCTGCTGAGCATGACCCTGACCGACCGCCTGACCCGCGGCACGTACCTGTTCGATAACGGCGACGACAAGCCGGGGGTCATCTGCCTGTCCTATGCCTGGATGAGCGATGCCTTGAAAATGCTGCCACACCCGGTCGAGAAACGCGTGCAGCTGGCCTTGGACGCGCTGAAGAAGATCTATCCGAAGACCGACATCGCCGGCCACATCATTGGCGATCCGATCACGGTGTCGTGGGAAGCGGACCCGTATTTCCTCGGCGCCTTCAAAGGCGCTCTGCCCGGTCATTACCGCTACAACCAACGCATGTATGCCCACTTCATGCAAAAGGACATGCCCGCCGAGCAGCGCGGCATCTTCATTGCCGGCGACGACGTGTCCTGGACGCCTGCCTGGGTGGAGGGCGCCGTGCAGACGTCGCTCAATGCGGTGTGGGGTATCATCAATCACTTCGGCGGGCATACCCACCCCGAGAATCCGGGGCCAGGCGATGTGTTCGACGAGATCGGCCCGATCGCGCTGGCCGACTGACCCAGGAGCTGTCATGCGCATAGCCTTGTTCCAAGCGCCGCCTGGCCCGCTGGATGTGCCCGGCAACCTGCAGCGGCTGCGCGACCAGGCGCAGTTGGCGGCCGGCCAGGGCGCGTCACTGTTGGTTTGCCCGGAAATGTTTCTGACCGGCTACAACATCGGCTCGGCCCAGGTGCAGCAACTGGCCGAAGCCTGCGATGGCCCGTCAGCGCAGCACATCATGCAGACAGCGCAGACCTATGGTATCGCCATCGCCTACGGTTACCCGGAACGCGACCCAAACGGTGCCGTTTTCAACAGCGCGCAACTGATCGCTGCCGATGGCCGCACCCTGGGCAACTACCGCAAGACGCATCTGTTCGGTGAGCTTGATGGCACGATGTTCACGCAGGGGCCGGATCATTTTCCGGTCGTCGAGCTGGACGGCTGGAAAGTCGGCCTGCTGATCTGCTACGACATCGAGTTCCCGGAAAATGCCCGTCGGCTGGCCTTGGCCGGCGCCGAGCTCATCCTGGTCCCGACGGCCAACATGAAGCCTTACGACTTCGTTTGCCAGGTGACGGTGCGGGCCCGGGCCCAGGAAAACCAGTGTTACCTGGTGTATGCCAACTACTGCGGCACGGAAGGCGCCATCGACTATTGCGGACAAAGCAGCATCGTCGGCCCGGATGGCGGCATATTGGACATGGCAGGCCATGAAGAATGCCTGCTGCTGGCCGAGCTGGAACAGCAAGCCGTGGTGCAGGGCCGTCGAGCATTCCCCTACCTCACCGACCTGCGTCAGGCCTTGCACGGACGAACGCCTGGGCAGGATCACTGACAGCGCAGCGCTTGCAGGCTAGCATGGTCGGACCACACGGAGCCCCCATGCCTGACACCATCCGCCAGCTCACCCTTGCCAACGGCCTGCAGCTCACCCTGCGCCACGCCCCTCGTCTCAAGCGCGCCGCGGCGGCGCTCAGGGTGCACGCGGGCGGCCACGACGCCCCTGCCAAGTGGCCTGGGCTGGCGCATTTTCTCGAGCACCTGTTCTTTCTGGGTACAACGCGTTATCCCCTCGAAAATGGCCTGATGCGCTACGTGCAGGCGCTCGGCGGCCAGGTCAATGCAAGCACCCGCGAGCGGACGACGGACTTCTTCTTCGAAACCCCGCCCACAGCCTTGGCGGGCGGTTTGATGCGGCTGTGCCAGATGCTGGCCGAGCCGGACCTGGCCATCGCCCGCCAACGCGACGAGCGCGAAGTGATCCACGCCGAATTCATCGCCTGGTCGCGCAGTCGTCAGGCCCAGGCGCATCATGCCTTGCTGCAATCCGTCGCGCCGGGTCATCCGTTGCGCGCCTTCCAGGCCGGTAACCGTTACACCTTACCGCTGCAAGACCCCGCCTTCCAGCAAGCACTGAGGGACTTTCACCGACGCTATTACCAGGGTGGCCAAATGGTGCTGGCGGTGAGCGGCCCTCAGTCCCTGGATGAACTGGAACAGTTGGCCGTGCCCCCCGCACAACTGTTCGCCAGCGGCACGCGCGAGCTGCAGCGCCCTCCACCCCCATTGGGCACACGCTGCAACCCGCAACTGTTCGCTCATGACCAGATGCCGGCCGGCGCAGAGCATGCCCTAGCGCTGCTGATCAGTTGCCTGAACGACAGCCGGCCCGGTATGTGGCTCGCTGCCGCGCGCCAGCACTGCGGGTTGCAGGCCATCAAGGTTGAAACGCTCTACGCCTTCGCCGGGCAATTGCTCTGGCACATCGATCTGACGCCAGGCACCGGTGTGGCTGTTGGGCAGGCCATGGCCCTGCTTCACGGCTGGTTCGGATACATGCAGAACGCGGACTTGGCGCAGCTCAATCGAGAATTCGGGCGCTTGCAAAGGCGTCGTGAGCACAGCGCCAGCGCCATGGAGCTGGCCCGCAGGGACAGCGCAGGGCTTCCCTTTACCGCGCTCGACACACAGGGCCAGCGCGCTTTTGCTGCGCTTCTGGCGAGCCTGCCCCATTCGGACCAGGGTCGCTGGCAGCTCCCTGTGAGCGAGCCGTTGCTGCACACACCGTTGCCTGAGACCGGTGAGTGGTCCTTACCCGGTGGACTGAGCATCAGCGGCGCCTTGCCTGCCACGCGTCAGCACGCAGCCCTGCTTGTGCGTTGGCAGGTACCCCTTGCTTTGAAGGAATCACTGCATGCCGTTCTGGATCAAGCCCTGGCCCCACTCAAAGCGCGCTGCGAACGCGCTTCGGTACAGCTGAGTTTCGCCAGGGCCGGCCAGGGATGGGCGCTGCGCTGCGCAGGCGTAGCTTCGGCCGTGGTCACCGCCATGGGGATTGCCCTGCCATTGTTGAAGGCCCCGCCGGCCGACTGCTGGGCTGACCGCGCGGTACCACCCAATGAGCCCATGCCCATCAGGGCACTGCTCGAGCAGTTGCCAAACGCCGTGGTAGGCCTCGACGTGCAGGCGGAGACCGTGTCACGGCAAAGCCAGGCCCAACTCGACAGGCTCTGGCAACAGGCCACCTGGCATGGGTTGGCTGTGGGTTTCGATACAGATACACAGCGGGCACTGGCAGCCGTCCTGCAAGGCCTGCCTGGCCATGGCCGCGCGCCTGTTCCCGTCCCACCGCCCGCCCGTCGTTGGCACACGGTGGACGGGTACGGCAGCGAGCATGCCCTGCTGTTGTTCTACCCTCTGCCAGCGGGCATGGAGGCAGCGGGCAGGCTGCTGGCTCACCTGCTTCAAGGCCCTGTCTATCAACGTTTGCGGGTCGAACTGCAACTGGGCTATGCGGTGTTCAGCGCCATGCGCCAGGTGGAGGGCGTGCACGGGCTGATGATCGGCGTGCAATCGCCCCACGCCAGCCCGGCCATGATCCTGGAACAGGTGGTCACCTTGTTGCGCGAGCGCGTCACGCTCGATCTTTCCTCGCAGCAACTGCTGGCCGATCAGTTCGATGAAGCGGTGATGAGCAACGCCGAGGTCGTGGAGTGGGCCTGGCAGACACACCTGGCTACACAACCCTGGACGCTGGATGGCGTACGCAGGGCTATCCTCAATGTGCGGCAGCATGATCTGGACAGGCTGCAGGACGCATTGCTCGATGGGCAGGCGCCCTGGACCTGTCTGGCCACCGCTGCCGCGCCACCTGACTTTCAGGCCAAGCAGCGCGAGATTATTGCACCTGGTGCAACGCTACTTTCCTGATACACAGTCTTCGGATGAACGGTTTTCTTGTAAGATAGCGCAACCCTGATTCAGGGAACCTCCTGCCTATGGCGGTACCCAAGTAGTAGTCAAGCGTTCCTCAAACCCATTCGGAAGGAGTAATCCCATGTGGACCAAACCTGCATACACTGACCTGCGTATCGGCTTCGAAGTCACCATGTACTTCGCCAACCGCTAAGCACGGCTTAGGGTACGACGCCTCGGCCTGCCGGGGCGTTTTCGTTTTTCAGGCATGACTTTCCGCACAGCATAGAGAGCACCCATGTATATCCAGGTTCTCGGCTCGGCCGCCGGTGGCGGATTTCCGCAGTGGAACTGCAACTGCGTCAATTGCAAGGGCTTCAGGGACGGTACCCTGCGGGCCACTGCCCGCACCCAGTCATCCATCGCCCTGTCCGACGACGGTGTGCATTGGGTGTTGTGCAACGCTTCGCCAGACATTCGCGCACAGCTTCAGGCCTTCGCGCCCATGCAGCCTGCCCGGGGTCTGCGCGACACCGGCATAGACGCCATCATCCTGCTGGACAGCCAGATCGACCACACCACTGGCCTGCTCAGCCTGCGCGAAGGTTGCCCGCACCCGGTGTGGTGCACCGACATGGTCCATCAGGACCTGACCACCGGCTTTCCGCTGTTCACCATGCTCAGCCACTGGAACGGCGGCCTGCAATGGAACCGTATCGAGCTTGAGGGCAGTTTCGTCATCCAGGCCTGCCCCAACCTGCGGTTCACCCCTTTCCCGCTGCGCAGTGCGGCGCCGCCTTATTCGCCACACCGTTTCGACCCGCACCCAGGCGATAACCTCGGCCTGCTGGTCGAGGACACCCGCACCGGTGGCAAGCTGTTCTATGCGCCCGGCCTTGGCCAGGTGGACGAGCAACTGCTGGAGATGATGCAAGGCGCCGACTGTCTGCTGGTCGATGGCACCTTGTGGGAAGACGACGAAATGCAGCGCCGCGGTGTGGGCACGCGCACCGGCCGTGAAATGGGCCACCTGGCCCAGAACGGCGCCGGCGGCATGCTCGAGGTGCTCGACGGCTTTGCACGCCAGCGCAAAGTGCTTATCCACATCAACAACACCAACCCGATTCTCGACGAAGACTCCCCCGAGCGTGCCGAAGTGCTGCGCCGCGGTGTGGAAGTGGCCTTCGACGGCATGAGCATCGAGTTGTAACGGGCCTGCCCGCCACCTCAAGTCTTCCAGGAGCCAGCCGAATGAGCGATGCACTGCCGATGTCCCCTGCCGAGTTCGAGCAGGCCCTGCGCGCCAAGGGCGCCTACTACCACATTCACCACCCCTACCACGTGGCCATGTATGAAGGCCGTGCTACCCGCGAACAGATCCAGGGTTGGGTAGCCAACCGCTTCTATTACCAGGTCAACATCCCGATGAAGGACGCCGCCATCCTGGCCAACTGCCCGGATCGCGAGGTGCGCCGGGAGTGGATACAGCGCTTGCTCGACCACGATGGCGCACCTGGTGAGGATGGCGGCATCGAAGCCTGGCTGCGACTGGGCCAGGCGGTTGGTCTTGACCCCGAGCAGTTGCGCTCACAGGAGCTGGTATTGCCGGGGGTGCGCTTTGCCGTGGACGCCTACGTCAATTTCGCCCGTCGCGCCAGCTGGCAGGAAGCGGCCAGCAGCTCGCTGACCGAGCTTTTCGCCCCGCAGATCCACCAATCGCGCCTGGACAGCTGGCCACAGCACTACCCTTGGATCGACCCGGCAGGCTACGCGTATTTCCGCACGCGCCTTGGCCAGGCTCGCCGCGACGTTGAGCATGGCCTGGCCATTACGTTGCAGCACTACACCACCTGGGCTGGGCAGCAGCGTATGCTGGAAATCCTCCAGTTCAAGCTGGACATCCTGTGGAGCATGCTCGATGCCATGAGCATGGCCTACGAGCTGAACCGGCCGCCTTATCACTCCGTTACCCAGGAACGGGTATGGCATAAAGGGATCACCCTATGAATTTCGATCGTCAGCAAGTGCCCAGGTGGCGCCAGGGTTACCGCTTCCAGTACGAGCCTGCCCAGAAAGGCCATGTGCTGCTCTACCCTGAAGGCATGATCAAGCTCAACGAAAGCGCCAGCCTGATCGGAGGGCTGATCGACGGTCAGCGCGATGTGGCAGCCATCATCGACGCACTCCAGCAGCAATTCCCCGATGTGCCGGAAGTGGCCGACGATATCGAGCAGTTCATGGAGGTGGCCCGTGCCGAACACTGGATCGAGCTTGCCTGATCTGCCGCCCACGCCCGAAGTCGGCCTGCCGCTGTGGCTGCTGGCCGAGCTGACCTATCGTTGCCCGCTGCAATGCCCCTATTGCTCCAACCCTCTGGATTTCGCAGCCCAGGGCCAGGAGTTGAGCACTGCGCAGTGGTTCAAGGTCATGGCCCAGGCCCGCGAGATGGGCGCCGCGCAGATTGGGTTCTCCGGGGGCGAACCCCTGGTTCGCCAGGACCTCGCCGAGCTGATCGCCGAGGCCCGCCGGCTGGGGTACTACACCAACCTGATCACCTCCGGTATCGGCTTGACCGAGGCGCGCATCGCCGCCTTCAAGCAGGCCGGCCTGGACCATATCCAGATCAGCTTCCAGGCCAGCGACGAGCAAGTGAACAACCTGCTGGCCGGCTCCCGAAAGGCGTTCGCACAAAAGTTGGAAATGGCCCGCGCCGTGAAGGCCCACGGTTACCCCATGGTGCTCAACTTCGTTACCCATCGGCACAACATCGACAAGATCGACCGCATCATCGAGCTGTGCATCGCCCTGGATGCGGATTTCGTAGAACTGGCCACGTGCCAGTTCTACGGATGGGCGCACCTGAACCGGGTCGGGCTGCTGCCCACCCGTGATCAGCTGGAGCGGGCCGAGCGGATCACCAATGAGTACCGCGACAAGCTCAAAGCCGAAGGCAACCCGTGCAAGCTGATCTTCGTCACGCCGGACTACTACGAGGAGCGGCCCAAGGCCTGCATGAACGGTTGGGGCAATCTGTTCCTGACCATCACTCCCGACGGCACCGCGCTGCCGTGCCATGGCGCCCGTCAGTTGCCGGTGCAGTTCCCCAACGTGCGCGACCATGACCTGCGACACATCTGGTATGAGTCGTTCGGTTTCAACCGCTTCCGTGGCTACCAATGGATGCCGGAACCCTGCCGCTCCTGCGATGAGAAGGAGAAGGACTTTGGCGGCTGCCGCTGCCAGGCCTTCATGCTCACCGGTGATGCCAGCAATGCCGACCCGGTATGCGCCAAGTCGCCCGACCATGACTTGATCCTGAAGGCCCGCGAGCAGGCGCAAAGCGCCGACCTCGCCATAGAACAGATGACTTTCCGAAATGAACGAAACTCCCGTGTCATCGCCCGAGGCTGAGTTCACCGCCGCCCAGGCTGTCGCCGCCGGCACCGATTTCGCCGAACTCAAGGTCGGTGACGCCGGCCTGTTCTGGGTCGAGTTTCGGCCTGCCGACGACGCTTGCCGCATTTGGCACTGGCATCATCACCAGGCACGCTGCCTGACCCCCGACGGCTTCAGTGTACGCAGCCGTGTCTACGAATATGGCGGGGGCAGTTTCTGCCTGGGCGGGGACGGACTGGTGTTCGTCAACGAAAAGGACCAGCAGGTTTACACCCAACCTTTGGACAACACGCCGCCGCGCGCCCTTACCCATGACCCCGCCTGCCGTTATGGCGATGTGCAATGGCATGGCGGGCAGGCCCTGGCCGTGGAGGAGCGCCATGGCGAAACCGTGGAGCACCGTCTGGTGGCCTTGGCCGAGGGCACACGTCAGGTGCTGGTCGAAGGCGCCGATTTCTACGCTTCGCCCACGGTCAGCCCGGACGGGCAGCGCCTGGCCTGGATCGAATGGGATCGCCCGGCGCAGCCGTGGACGGTAACGCGACTCATGACCTGCCGTCGCGAGACCAGCGGCCAATGGGGGCCAGCGCAAACGGTGGCAGCGGGCGATGAATCGCTGCAGCAGCCCCGATTCGATGAGGCCAACCGCCTGTACTGCCTGTCCGATCGCGATGGTTTCTGGCAGCCGTGGGGCGAGCGTGACGACGGCTGGCAAGCGCTGGCAAGCGAGCCTGCCGACCATGCCGCAGCGCCGTGGCAACTGGGCGCCAGTACCTGGCTGGCACTCGGGCCACAGCATTACCTGGCCACTTGGTTCGAAGCAGGTTTCGGACAACTGGGTCTGCGCACGCCCGATGGTCGCACTGAGCGGTTCGCCAGCGCCTACACCCGCTTTCGGCACCTGGCCATGGACGCCACCTGCGTGTATGCCATCGCCGCCTCGCCCATCAGCCCGGCGGCGGTCATTGCGATTGCGCGTGACACTCACGAAGTGAGCATACTGGCTGGGGGCGCCGAGGTACTGCCGGCGCATCGGGTCAGCATGCCCCAATCATTCCATTGCGGAACCGGGAGTGCGCTGGCCCATGGCTTTTTCTATCCGGCGGCAGGCAGCACTACGCCATCGCCGCTGATCGTCTTCATTCATGGTGGCCCGACCTCGGCCTGCTATCCGGTGCTCGACCCGAGGATCCAGTTCTGGACCCAACGAGGTTTTGCCGTTGCGGACCTCAACTACCGCGGCAGTAGCGGCTATGGCCGCACGTACCGCCATGCGTTGCACTTGCGTTGGGGGCAAAGCGATGTGGAAGATGCTTGCTCAGCCGTCGAGCGCCTGGCGGCCGATGGCCTGATCGACAAGACCAAAGTGTTCATCCGTGGCGGCAGTGCCGGCGGCTACACCGCCCTCTGCGCACTGGCGTTCAGGGAGGTATTCCGGGCAGGCGCGAGCCTGTATGGCGTCAGCGACCCGGTTGCATTGGCGCGTGCCACGCACAAGTTCGAGGGTGACTACCTGGACTGGCTGATCGGTGATCCGGAACAGGATGCCGAGCGCTACCGGCAGCGCACGCCGCTCCTGCATGCCGAGCGAATCAAGGTGCCGGTGGTGTTCTTTCAAGGGGAACTGGATGCGGTCGTGGTGCCGGAGCAGACCCGCGCCATGCTCGCAGCGCTCAACGCCAATGGCATCGAGGCCCAGGCACATTTCTACGCGGGGGAGCGGCACGGGTTTCGCAAGGCCCGTAACCTTGAGCATGCGCTCGAACAGGAATGGCGATTCTACTGCAAGGTGCTTGAGCAGCATTGAACCTGCGGCTCACGGCTACCCGTGAGCCGCAGGGAATTCAACGCTTGGCGATGATGTACACCGCGTGCACGATGCCTGGGATATAGCCAAGCAAGGTCAGCAGGATGTTCAGCCAGAAGGCTCCGCCAAACCCCACCTGCAGAAACACGCCCAAGGGCGGCAGAATGATTGCGATGATGATCCGAATAATGTCCATGCGAGTCTCTCCGTAAGGGGTTACATCACAGACTCGCCGCCGCTTGCAGAGGTTCCACAGGCAAAAAAAACGCCCTGGATCGAATGTGACAGACCCAGGGCGGTGCGCAGAAACGCCAGACGGTTCGGTTGTACGTGGGTGGACTAGGCGGGCATCTTGCGCCCCGAGACCTGGGCCGCGTGCAGTCGCGCGAACGCGCGCGATAGGCGCAACAGCATTTCGTCGACGTTGCCGCGGGTCACGGTAAGCGACGGCGAGAGCCGCAGTACATCGGCCTGGGGCGCACCGACCAGCAGGCACTCTTGCAACGCCGCACGCTCAAGCGCCCGTGCCAGGGGCTCGTTGAGCTGCAATGTCCACAGCAGCCCGCTCCCGCAGACCTGGCCCTGGCCAAAGCGGCCCGCCAAGCGGCTAAGTCCCTCGCGTAGATGGCGGCCAGTGTCCTGCACGTGCTCGATGAAGCCTGCACTCAGCACCGTTTTCAGGACTGCCAGGCCTGCTGCGGCCGTCAACGCATTGCTGTACCAGGCATCCGGCAGGCCTGCCATCGGCGTGCAGCCAGCGCTGCTGCGTACCAGCAAGGCGGCCAGTGGAACGCCTCCACCCAGGCCGCCACCTAGCACCACCATGTCGGCATGCACGCCGTACAGGTTTTCGGCCAGCAACGCACCGCAGCGGCCCATGCCGGTGTGCGCTTCATCAAGGATCAGCAGAATGCCCAGCTCGCGGCAAAGGGCCTCAGCGCCCTTGAGGTATTCCTCGGTTGCAGCAACGATTGCACCCTGGCTTTGCAAGGGTTCCAGCACGACGGCTACCGTGCGCGACTCCACGGCCGCGTGCAGTGCGGCCAGGTCATTGAACGGCACATGGCTGAGAGGGGCGTGTTCGGGTGTGCAATGGCTTGCACGGCTGGCCACAGGCGCACCATACGCGGCTTCGCCGCCCTGGCGGGCAACGATGATATGGCCAGCACCGTGGCGATGGCGCTCACCCCACTGGCGAGCCAGGCGCACAGCACCTTCATGTGCCTGAGCCGTGCTGTCGAAAAGCAGGGCACGGTCACTCCCGGTTGCTTGGCAGAGCTGGTCGCGCAACGCCAGAACGCCCTCGTGCGAGCGCCCCACGCCCGGGTTGATCAAGGCTTGAGCCTGGCTCGCCACCGCCTTCACCACGGGCTCTGGGCTGTGCCCCAGCGTGTTGACCCCGTCGCCTTGATTGAAGTCCAGGCACGCGCGGCCTTGGTCGTCCCAAAGCCAGGCGCCTTGCCCTCTGACGAAAACAGGTGAGCCCATCGCCGCTGTATCGAGACGAGGCCGAGCACGTGCTGGCTCATGCAATGTTTCAATCCCGACAGCACGCGCTGGACGGCGAAGGTTGAACAGATTCATCGAAGTTCTGCACGCTAGGATGATGGGCAGGGCTGGAACGGCCTTGATTCAACTGAATGCCGTACCTATGGATACGAAGTCAGGCTGCGGTAACGGTGGGGTCCGCACAAAGCCTGTAACCCGTTGTTATACAGCGATAGACTAGGCGCCGGATGCCGATTCCGACATTTCGATTTAGCAGTATTTTCAATAAGTAGAACTTATGGATTTTCGTCAACTGCGTTATTTCGTCGCGGTCTATGAAGAAGGCCATGTCGGGCGCGCCGCCGAGCGTCTGTCATTATCTCAACCGGCCCTGTCCCAGCAGATTCGCCAACTCGAGCATGGCCTGGACCTGAGCCTCTTCGAGCGCAGTAACAAGCGCCTGCTGCCTACACTGGCGGCGCACACCTTGTACAATCATGCCCTGCCCCTGCTCGACGGCCTGCAAAGGGCCCACGAAGCGATGCGAAACTTCAAAGGCCAGGCACTGCGCACCTTGGCGATCGGCGTTTTGCAAACGGTTCGGCCAAGCCTGGTACCGCAGCTTCTGGAACGACTGCGCAAGGCCCAGCCGCACCTGGTGGTGCAGATCTATGAGTTGTCGGGTCTGGAAATCGAGAAGCGCCTGATCAGTGGCACGCTGGATATCGGCATCAGCTATTTGCCCGCGCGCCAACCTGGGCTGCATGGCGTGTTGTTGTACGAGGACGAATTGCAGTTGGTCATCCCAGCGACCCACCCGCTCAAGGACTTCAAGAAGGTGTCGATCCACCAGGCGGCGGAATTGCCCATGCTGATGCTGGGCGAGGAGTTCCAGATGCGCCAGATCTGGCAGGCCCAGCTGGCCAGCCAAGGTCGTCGCCCGCAGGTTCAGGCAGAAATGAATAACATGGCAGGCATTCTCGACAGCCTGTCACACACCTCATTGGCGACCATCCTGCCGGGCCGTGCCAAGGAAGCCGAACAGGCGCAGCAAGGGCTGCTGTGGAAACCATTGAGTGAACCCAGGGTGCCCTTGAAGGTAGGGCTGGTGTTTCGTGACGCTCAGCGTCAACAGGCCTCTATCGAGCTTCTGCGTGGCCTGCTCGAAGAAGAAACCAACCTGCGCGGACCGGTGGCTTCGCCACTGGATGCACTGAGCTGAACGTGACGCACAAGAAAAACCCCGCCGAGGCGGGGTTCTTCAGACTGTTTCCCTGTGACATCCGTATCGCCCCACCATCCTGGCAGGAAATCCTTCGTCGTCTTCCTTGATCTGTCCTATGCGCTTCCTGCGCAACGTCCATGGAAGAAAGATAACCCTGGATCCAATCTGAGAACAGTGGTGAAAAGTCACCACGTGTTGTAGGAAAAGGCTTACAAAGGGTAATCATTCCTATCACCACCCTTTGTCATGGCGACCACCCTGGCGCCGAGCCCTTGCGCTACAGTCGTCTTCATCGCCTGCGCCAGTCCTAGAACTGCTCCGCATTCAGCAGGTACAGCGATTCGCTACCCGCCTTGACCGAGGCGATGAGCGAATCGACGCGGGGCAGCAAGCGAGCGAAATAGAAGCGTGCCGTGCCAAGCTTGCCTTGGTAGAACGCTTCATCACCCTCGCCTGCCAGTGCAGCCTGGGCCATCAATGCCCACATGTAGCCATAGGCGACATAGCCAAAGGCATGCAGGTATTCAACCGACGCCGCCCCGATTTCGTTCGGATTGCCCTTGGCTTGTTGCAGCACCCAGTCGGTCACGCCATCGAGCTGGTCGAGCGCCGCTTCCAAGGGGCTGGTAAACGCAGCCATGCCAGCACCGGCACCGGCAATGAACTCACGCACTTCGTTCGAGAACAGCTGGTAGTACGCGCCACCACTGGCCACCACCTTGCGGCCCATCAAGTCCAGCGCCTGGATACCGTTGGTGCCTTCGTAGATCTGGGTAATACGCACATCGCGCACCAGCTGCTCCTGACCCCATTCGCGGATATACCCGTGCCCACCGAACACTTGTTGACCGTGCAAGGTGCACTCAAGGCCCAGGTCGGTCAGAAACGCCT
Organism: Pseudomonas sp. UBA5568; assembly: GCF_002425525.1. Lineage (NCBI taxonomy): Bacteria > Pseudomonadati > Pseudomonadota > Gammaproteobacteria > Pseudomonadales > Pseudomonadaceae > Pseudomonas > Pseudomonas sp. UBA5568. The sequence goes on from NZ_DIMK01000021.1 coordinate 72,435, forward strand.
TGGCCACCGGGGTCAACAGCGCGACCAGCTCCTCGCTGCGCTTGCGCACGGCACTGTCTTGCGCGTATTTGGCGCTGTCCAGTTGCATGGCCACGTAGCTGGAAAACGCCCGTCCGCCCTCGGTCAGCGCCTTCATGGTCAGCAACATGCGCCGCACATCCGGGTGCACGATGATCGGGTCAGCAGGCTTTTCCTTGGCTTGGGGCCCGGTCGGTGCACGGCTTTGCAGGCGATCCCGGGCGTATTCGACAGCGTTCTGATAAGAGCGCTCGGCCGAAGCGAGCCCTTGGATGCCAACCCCGAGCCGCTCGTAGTTCATCATGGTGAACATCGCGGCCAGCCCCTTGTTGGGCTCCCCCACAATGTAACCGACCGCCTCGTCGAAATTCATTACGCAGGTGGCCGAGGCCTGGATACCCATCTTGTGCTCGATGGACCCGCAGGTCGCCGGATTGCGAGCACCCAGGCTGCCGTCTTCGTTGACCAGGAACTTGGGGACCAGAAACAGGGAGATCCCTTTGGGGCCTGCCGGTGCGTCCGGCAGCTTGGCCAGGACCAGGTGAATGATGTTCTCGGTCAGGTCGTGCTCGCCGCCGGTGATGAAGATCTTGGTGCCGGTCACACGGTAGCTGCCGTCAGCCTGGGGCTCGGCCTTGGTGCGGATCATGCCAAGGTCAGTACCTGCATGGGGTTCGGTCAGGCACATGGAGCCTGCCCACACACCTGAATACATGTTCGGCAGGTACGTGTGCTTGAGCGCCTCGTCGGCGTGCGCGTTGATCGACAGGCAGGCACCTGCGGTGAGCATGGGGTACAAGCCAAACGACAGGCTGGCTGCGTTGACCATCTCCTCGACCTGGGCCGATACCGCCTTGGGCATGCCCATGCCGCCGAAGGCAGGGTCGCCACCCACGCCTACCCAGCCGCCTTGAGCATAGGTGTCGTAGGCTTCGATGAACCCGGCAGGCGTATGCACCGCGCCGTTGTCCCAGCGGCAGCCTTCCTCGTCGGCAGCGCGGCTGAGCGGTGCAATGCTGCGTGCAGTGACCTTGCCTGCCTCCTCAAGCACCGCCATGGCCGTTTCGGCATCGACCAACTCAGCCAAGCCCGGCAGCTGCGCCCACTGCTGGCCCACGTTGAAGACTTCATTCAGTACGAAGCGCATGTCGCGCAGGGGCGCTTTATATTCAGCCATGACAACCTCTCGCTGGTCAGGACGGGCGGCGATGAGCATCGCAGCACGGGTAGTGGAACCAGTGTAACCGAACAACTTTTACGACACATAGGGTCATCAAGAGACTAAGTAGTCAGTTATGGTCACGCTTCCCGCACTGCTCCCCGACGATTTCTCAGGCCGTGCACCATCAAGCAATTACGCCCCGCGGCCTTGGCAGCGTACAGCGCCTGATCGGCAGCCTTGAGCACCTCTTCAACGCTGCGGTTATCGCCCTGCCGTTCGGCCACACCTACGCTGATGGTCACGGTAACCGTGTCGCCACTGCTGCCTGTGCGGCGCTGGCGGCCGGCGTTGTCATCCAGCGGACGAACACTCTGGTCACGCAAGTGCATGGCATAGCCGGCAATCGCTTCTCGAACCGCTTCCAGATGCGGCACGCACTGGTCAGCCGTCTTGCCCGCGAACACCACGGCGAATTCTTCGCCGCCATAGCGGTAGGCGCGGCCTCCCCCCTTGACCTTGCCAAGCCGGCTGGCCACCAGCCGCAATACCTGGTCGCCCACATCATGGCCATGGGTGTCGTTGAAGCGCTTGAAATGGTCCACGTCGGCCATGGCGATCACATAGGAGCGCCCTAGTCGCTGCAGGCGCTCATTGAGCGCGCGACGGCCCGGCAACCCGGTGAGCTCGTCACGGAACGCCATCTGGTACGCTTCGTGAGCGACTGCCGTGGCAATCATCAGCATGACCTGGCTGCACATGATGTTCAGCGTGAAAGGCAACACGAACGTCTTGGGCAGCATCCAGAAAATACCGACCAGGCCCACGATCAAGGCGCCATGCAGGGGCCTGGGCGCACGCAGGTACTGTACGACGAGTAAGGCCAGCATGCCCATGAACACCGGGTAGGCCAGCTGAATCAGGCTCATCCACTGACCGTGCAAGATCGGCCAGCGGATTTCCGCCAGGCTGGCCAGCAGTGCCTCGGGAAAGCTTTGCTCGAAGCCGGCCGCCACTGCGGCCGTGGCCAACAGCACCGCACACCTGGCGACCAGGTCCTGGAGCAGGTGCGTGCGCTCCTGCCAGATGCCATAAAGGCCATACAACGCCGGTAACAGCAGGCACACGAGGTGGAAGATCACGGCAGCATCTTCACGAACGCGGCCGTTGTCTCGATAGAAGTCAGTCTGGGTATCGAGCAGGAAATAGGCGATGTAGACCGTGAGCATCAGAAACAGCTCCCGCTGGCGCCTGTACACCGCGCAATAGGCGCCGCCCATCAACAGCACGAGGGTTGGCAGCACATTGAAAAGCGATGTGAAGAAAACGCTGAGGTCCTTGACGTAAGCCGCAGCCAAGCCTGCCCCCAGCAAGACGAGAGAGGGTACGAAATGGCTTGGGCGGACAGCGTTAAGGCGAAGCAAGGGCAATTCCAACCTGGCAGACCAATAGTGGCATTGTGCCCTTAGTTGATCGGCCATTCACCTGGACACTTGAGCGCCTTTACCGTTGCCTTGCGCCAGACATAAAAAAACCGCCTGCCGGAGCAGACGGTTCGCATACGACCTGAGGTGACTCAGTAAGCCAGGCCGAAGTGTTCTTCGTCCATGGCCATCAGGTTGTCAGCACCGGACAGCATGGCAGCCACATGCGTGCGGGTACGCGGCAGGATGCGCTGGAAGTAGAAGCGTGCCGTTTGCAGCTTGGCGGTGTAGAACGCCGCTTCACTGGTACCTGCTGCCAGCTTTTCGGCAGCCAAGCGGGCAATGTCGGCCCAGAAGTAAGCCAGGCAGGCGTAGCCGGAGTACATGAGGTAGTCCACCGATGCCGCACCCACTTCCTCACGGTCCTTCATGGCAGCCATGCCCACCTTCATGGTCAGCTCGCCCCATTCCTTGTTCAACGCAGCCAGGGGCTGAACGAACTCGTTGACCGCCTCGTTGCCTTCCTGCGACTGGCAGAACTTGTGCACGATCTTGGTGAAGCCCTTGAGGGCCTCGCCTTGGGTCATCAGCACCTTGCGGCCCAGCAGGTCCAGGGCCTGGATGCCCGTGGTGCCCTCGTACAGCATGGAAATACGGCTGTCACGAACGTTCTGCTCCATGCCCCACTCGGCGATGAAGCCATGCCCACCGTAGACCTGAACCCCATGGTTGGCCGCCTCGAAGCCGACTTCGGTCATGAAGGCCTTGGCGATTGGGGTCAGGAACGCCAGCAGGGCATCGGCCTTCTTGCGCTCTTCCTCATCCTGACTGTACTTGACGATGTCCACCTGCTTGGCCGTGAAGTAGACCATCGCACGGGTGCCCTCGGCGAAGGCCTTCATGGTCAGGAGCATGCGACGTACATCCGGGTGGACGATGATCGGGTCGGCGGCCTTCTCAGGCGCCTTGGGCCCGGTCAGCGAGCGCATCTGCAGGCGCTCGCGGGCATACTTCAAGCCACCCTGGAAGGCCACTTCGGCATGGGCCAGGCCTTGCAGCGCAGTCCCCAGGCGTGCCGTGTTCATGAAGGTGAACATGCAGTTCAGGCCTTTGTTGGCCGGGCCGATCAGGTAACCGGTGGCTGCGTCGAAGTTCATCACGCAGGTGGCATTGCCATGGATACCCATCTTGTGCTCGATGGAGCCGCAGCTCACACCATTGCGCTCACCCGCTGCGCCTTCGGCGTTGGGCAGGAACTTCGGCACGATGAACAGGGAAATACCCTTGGTGCCAGCCGGTGCATCGGGCAGGCGTGCCAGCACGATGTGCACGATGTTCTCGGCCATGTCGTGCTCACCGGCCGAAATGAAGATCTTGGTACCGCTGACCTTGTAGCTGCCATCGGCCTGGGGTTCGGCCTTGGTGCGCAGCATGCCCAGGTCGGTGCCGCAATGCGGTTCGGTCAGGCACATGGTGCCGGTCCATTCACCCGAAACCAGCTTGGTCAGGTAGGTGTGCTGCTGTTCGGCAGTGCCGTGGGCCGAGATGGTATTCATTGCGCCGTGGGACAAGCCTGGGTACATGCCCCACGACCAGTTGGCACCGCCCACCATTTCGCTCAGGGCCAGGCCCAGCGACTCGGGCAACCCCTGACCACCGTGCTCCACATCGTGCGCCAGGCTCGGCCAGCCGCCTTCGACGAACTGCTGGTAGGCTTCCTTGAAACCGGTCGGCGTCTTCACGCCCGCCTCGCTCCAGGTGCAGCCTTCCTGATCGCCTACGCGGTTGAGCGGCGACAGTACCTGCTCACAGAACTTCGCACCTTCCTCGAGAATCGCGTCCACCATGTCGGGCGTGGCGTCCTGGCAACCTGGCAGGCTCTGATAGTGCGCCTCGTAGCCGAGTAGCTCATCACGCACGAAGCGAATATCACGCAGGGGGGCTTTGTAGTCAGGCATCGCGATGAACCTCTAGGTGAGTTCTGTGGGGGACCGGCGCACGCGGCAGGGTCTATCAAACAGTTGTTTGAAACTTACGTTTACCGCTGGCGGATGTCAAGAAGGGCCAGAGGTGCCATTTACGCCACGAAAAATGGCGAATCCGCCATCAACGCCCACGCCACTTCGCCCGTGAGGACGGGGACGCTTCTGGCGAAGAAAAGAAAACGAGGCAGTGCAAGCCTCTGGGCGGTGTGTGGCGGGCGGGAACGCGCTATCGACCGTTAGGCGTAGGTGTCGATGATACGACCCAGCATTTCGTCGGATGCCTTGACGACTTTGGCGCCAAGCTCGACTTCGGTTCTGCCCAGTGCCATTTGCACGGTGCTGGTGGCCAGGTCCATTTGCTGACTTCTATCCACGGCACGCAGCCGCTCGGCCTGAAAATCACTCGACTGACTGGTGGCGGAACGTTCGGCGGTGGTGTTGGCGACCTGGCTGGCGGCCTGGTCAACGCGATTCTGACCATTGTGAATGGCACCAAGGCCTGCGTAGAAGGCGGAGCTACCGGTGATTTCCATGTCAGGACTCCATCGACACTGGATGACGGTGAGGCCTCATTAAAGCAGGCCAGCTACCAAAAAGCCCGTTTAAATCGCTAATGGCTCAGTGCCACTTGATAGGCCTTGACCATACCAGCGTCAGTTAACCTTGCACACGCTTGGCCCCGCCGCTACCGCAGACACGCGCTGGTTAATCCAGCAAGTCCAGTTGCAAATGCTCGGCCACCTTGTCCGCCGTGGCTTGCTTGAGCTTGGGCACTCGGCCCAGACAAGGCGCCGGCAGCCGTTCGGCCAGGCTGGCCAGATTCTCTTCGAGCCGCGACGTTTTTGGCTCGATGATGTTCGCCACCCACCCGGCGAGCTGCAGTCCGTCCCGTTCGATGGCTTCGGCACTGAGCAGCGCGTGGCTGATGCAGCCCAGCCTTACCCCGACCACCAGGATGACCGGCAGCTGCAATGCAACGGCCAGGTCCGACAGGTTCGCCAGGCCCGAAAGCGGCACCCGCCAGCCGCCTGCGCCTTCGATCAAGGTGAAATCGGCCTGGTGCTGCAACACCGTGCGCATATCCGCCAGCAGCTGCGCCACCGCCAGCGTCACACCGGCTTCCCGCGCGGCGACATGGGGGGCGATGGCTGGCTCGAAGGCGAATGGGTTGACCTGCTCGTAGGCGAGCTTGATGGTGCTCTCGTCGATCAGCGCCAGGGCGTCGCTGTTGCGCAAGCCCTTGGCCGTCATGCTGCAGCCAGATGCCACCGGCTTGGCCCCCAGGGTGCTCAACCCCTGCAACTTCGCTGCGTGTAGAAGACCGGCTGCAATGGTGGTCTTGCCGACATCGGTGTCAGTTCCGGCAATGAAATACGCCTGACTCATGAAGTACTCCTATGCCACAGGCTTGCGCAGCACGCCGTAGACCACTTGATAAGTGGCAGGCAGCCCTTGGGGCTGGCGGTAGGCCTCGTACGCCTGGAGCATACCCTGTATGCGGGCGCGCCCGGTGAGCCCGGCAGGACGACCCGGGTTGAGGTTGTGCGCCCCCAGCGCCTTGAGTTCATGGGTCAATGTGCGCACGTGTGCATAATGCAATACATGCGGCAACTGTTGCAGTACCTGCGTTTCGAGGGCACTGGCTGCACATGAACGTTGGTATTCGTCGAAGCGCCTGAAGCGGTTGACGTGGACCTGGCCATCCACGGCCTGCCAACTGCCGCGCAATTCATCAAGCGTACCCACGCACAGGCTGCTGAAAGCCAGGACGCCGCCTGGTCGCAGAATACGCGAAGCTTCTTCCAGCACTTGGGCAAAATGGCTGCACCACTGGACGGCCAGGCTGGAAAAGACGAGATCGACGCACCCCTCCCCCAGCGGCAAGCGCTCGGCATCGCCGACGATGTAGCTTTGGGCGCCATCGGCTCGATCGCGAGCATGACGCAGCATGCCTTCGGCGATGTCCACGGCAACACCGCTTGCAGGCCCGTAACGCTCGGCAAGCACCCGGCTGAAATGGCCCGTGCCACTGCCCAGATCAAGCCAGCGAGTCGGTTCGAGGTCAGATGGCAGCATCGTCAGCAGGTTCATACCGACCGAACGCTGCAGGGCTGCCACGCTGTCATAGCTGGCTGCCGCACGCGAAAACGACGTGGCCACCTGGCGTTTGTCGGGCAAGGCGCCAGGCAAGCCTGGCTGGGAAAGATCAGTCATCGCCACTCTCATGCAGGAAACTTTTGATACCGCTGGCCAGTTCTTGTGGGTACTCGAGCACAAACGCATGGGAACTGTCTTCGACAAGGCCCACTTCCACGTCGGGCAACAGCTCGCTCAACGCCTGCGCAGCTTCGGCTGGCACCAGGGCATCTGCGCCGGCAAAAAGATGAAGCTGCGGGCCGGCGAATGCCTCCAGCGCTGCTCGGGTATCGAGCTGGGCCAGTACCTGTAGCGCCGTAGCCAGGTACAGCGGATCGGTGTCTGGAACGCCTACGCCCAGCTGGCGAAGCAAGGTGCGCGGTTGCATGGCCCCTTCGCTGCACAACGTGCGAAAGCGCTTGAGCGTGACCGACGGATGGCTGCGGCAACCATCCAGGAACGTCCCGAAGGTGTCTTCGGCCATCCCGTGAGGCCAATCGGCACGGGCCACGAAACTAGGGTTACTGGCGAGGGTGAGCAAGCCGCAACAGTGGTCGCCGCGCTTGTCGGCCAGGGCACTGGCCAGCATACCGCCCAGCGACCACCCCCCCAGCCACACATCGTTGGGTACCTTGCGATCCAGGTGCTCGACCCAACCCTGGACGTCACAGTGATCCAGCTCCGGCATGGGCATCAGCGTCACCTGAAGCCCAGGGTCCTGGGCGCGCAGGCTGGCTGCAAGCGGCTCAAGAGAAGCGGTGCCCAGGCCCCAGCCTGGTAGCAGTACGAGTCGGTTACGCATCGGCGCGCTCCAGCTGTGGATAACACTCTGCCAATGCATTCAACAATAGCTGCACCTGAGCTGCTGTGTGGGCAGCGCTCAAGGTAACGCGCAATCGCGCACTACCGACCGCCACCGTAGGTGGCCGGATAGCGGTCACCAACAGACCGCGCTCGCGCAGTAGCTGCGACAGACGAAGCGCTTGCGCGCTGTCACCGATGACAATCGGCTGGATCGGCGTCTGGCTCTCCATCAGGCGCAAGCCCAGTTGTTCTGCGCCTTCGCGAAATTGCTGGATCAGTGCCGCCAGGTGCTCGCGTCGCCAAGGCTGTGTCCGCACCAGCTCAAGGCTCTTGAGGGTGGCGCAGGCCAAGGCGGGCGGTTGGCTGGTGGTGTAGATGTAAGGCCGGGCGAACTGGATCAGCGCTTCGATCAGCGCTTCACTGCCAGCCACGAACGCACCCGCCGTACCGCAGGCCTTGCCCAGCGTACCGACCAGTACCGGGACATCGTCCACGCCCAGGCCATAGTGCTCGACGACTCCTCCGCCGCCCACACCCAGGGTGCCCAGGCCATGGGCATCGTCCACCATCAGCCAGGCATCGCGCGCACGCGTCGCCTGGGCCAGCGCCGGCAAATCGGCCACATCACCGTCCATGCTGAACACGCCATCGGTCACGACCAATGTATTGCCCGTGGCCTTGGCCAGACGGTCGCTCAGGCTGCCGACATCATTGTGCAGGTAACGGCTGAAACGCGCGCCGCTGAGCAGGCCACCGTCGAGCAGCGAGGCGTGGTTCAGGCGATCCTGCAACACCGTATCGCCCTTGCCCACCAAGGCGGTGATTACCCCCAGGTTGGCCATGTAGCCGGTGGAGAACAGCAGCGCTCGCGGCCGCCCGGTGAGTTCGGCCAATGCTTGCTCAAGTTGATGGTGTGCCGTGGTATGGCCTATGACCAGATGCGAAGCCCCCCCACCCACACCCCAGCGATCAGCACCTGCCTGCCAGGCCGCGAGCACGTCAGGATGACTTGCCAGGCCCAGGTAATCGTTGCTGCAGAAAGCCAGCAGCGGCTGGCCATCGACCACTACCAGCGGCCCTTGTGGGCTTTCCAGCAAGGGGCGCTGTCGGTAGAGGTCCGCCGCGCGCCGGTCGGCCAGCCGCGCGGCCAAGTCGAAGGCCATGTCAGGCCGAAGCTGCATCGTAGAACAACGCATCGTTGCGCTGCTCGACCAGCGCCTGCTCGATCGCAGCCTGGTGGACTTCATCGGCGTGCTCTTCACCGGCTTCAGGCTTGATTCCCAGGCGTGCGAACAGCTGCATGTCCTTGTCGGCCTGCGGGTTGGCCGTTGTCAGCAACTTTTCACCGTAGAAGATCGAGTTGGCACCGGCCAGGAATGCCAAGGCCTGCATTTGCTCGTTCATCTGCTCACGGCCTGCCGAAAGGCGCACGTGCGACTTGGGCATGAGAATACGGGCCACTGCCAGCATGCGGATGAAGTCGAACGGATCGACGTCGGCCTCGTCGGCCAGCGGCGTACCGGCCACCTTGACCAGCATGTTGATCGGCACGGACTCCGGATGCTCAGGCAGGTTGGCCAGTTGAATCAGCAGGCCTGCGCGGTCATCGAGCGTCTCGCCCATGCCGAGGATGCCGCCAGAGCAGATCTTCATGCCGGCATCGCGCACATAGGCCAGGGTCTGCAAGCGCTCGGCGTAGGTGCGCGTAGTGATGATGCTGCCGTAGAACTCGGGGGAGGTATCGAGGTTGTGGTTGTAATAGTCCAGGCCCGCCTGGGCCAGCGCCTGGGTCTGCTCCTGGTCGAGCTTGCCGAGGGTCATGCAGGTTTCCAGGCCCATGGCCTTGACCCCTTTGACCATCTCCAGCACATAGGGCATGTCCTTGGCCGAAGGGTGCTTCCACGCAGCGCCCATGCAAAAGCGCGTGGAACCAATGGCCTTGGCGCGCGCGGCCTCCTCGAGCACCTTCTGCACCTCCATCAGCTTCTGCTTTTCCAGGCCGGTGTTGTAGTGCCCGGACTGCGGGCAGTACTTACAGTCTTCGGGGCAGGCACCGGTCTTGATCGACAGCAGGGTGGAGACTTGCACCCGGTTGGGGTCGAAATGCGCACGGTGTACAGCCTGGGCGTTGAAGATCAGGTCGTTGAACGGCTGTTGGAACAGCGCCTTGACCTCGGCCAGGGACCAGTCGTGACGTGTTGTTGCAGTTGTACTGGCGCTCATCGGCGTTTCCTTGTTTAGGCTCTAGCAGGCGCCGGGCAAGGAGAACGCCCGCGCTTCACGGATAGCCGAAATAGTCAGGGAAGGCCCATGAACTGTCAACTTAAGCTTAAGAGGCTGGTCTACAACTGGTCACTAGTTAACCAAATATGCGCACTATGCGGTGCCACTGCGCTCCAGCCCTACGCGCTATGCGAGCCATGTGAACAACAACTGCCCTGGCTGGCTGATGACCAATGCTCACGGTGCGCCCTGCCTCTGGCCATGGCAGGCATGGAATGCGGACAGTGCAACCGCAGGCCGCCAGCATTCGAACGGGTTCTGGCACCCTGGCATTTCACATTTCCGGTGGACACCCTGATCAGTCGGTTCAAGCACAACCGTCAGTGGCCGCTGGGACGCCTGATGGCTGAGATTGCCGGTCATGCGCTGAGCCATCACTATGCCGAAGGCCTGCCCCGCCCCGACGTGCTGCTTGCTGTACCCCTGACACGGCGCCGACTGCGTGAACGGGGGTTCAACCAGGCTGCGATGCTGGCGCGTTGGTGGTCAAGGCAACTGGCAGTGCCCTTCGTCGAACACCTGCTGGTACGCACCCGCCACACCACGGCCCAGCAGCATCTGAGCGCCAAGGCTCGATGGCGCAACCTGCGTCAGGCGTTCGCCGTATGCGGTGGCCTGCACGGCCAGCATGTCGCGCTCGTCGATGATGTACTGACCACCGGCGCGACGGCGCAGGCTGTTGCACAGGTCCTGCGCAAGGCAGGTGCCGCACGTGTAGACGTCTACTGCCTGGCACGCACACCCAAGCCCGGCTATGCATGAGCGTGCAGGCCAGTGGCGGCGACGCAGTGGTACGCTACGCCCACCCCGTACACTGGCCCATCACCGAACCGGTCGGATGCCCATGCCCTTACCTGCCCCACTGACCCATCACATTACCCGCCGCCCACAGCGCGTGGCCCTCTTGCAGCACATTGCCGAGCAGGGCTCCATCACCCGCGCCGCCAAGGCTGCCGGCATGAGCTACAAAGCTGCCTGGGATGCGATCGATGAACTCAACAACCTGGCCAGCAGCCCCTTGGTAGAGCGCAGCACTGGCGGGCGCGGCGGCGGCGGTGCACGCCTGTCTGCCGAAGGCGAACGGGTGCTGCGGCTGTATCAGCGCCTGCAAGCCTTGCAAGCTCAGTTGCTCGAAGCCACCGATGATGTGAGCGACCTTGACCTGCTCGGTCGCCTGATGCTGCGCACCAGCGCCCGGAATCAGCTGCAAGGCCAGGTCAGCGCCCTTCATCGCGTGGGGTGGCATGACCGGGTCGGCCTTGCACTGAGTGGGGGGCTGCAGATCGAAGCCTTGATCACTCATGACAGCACCGAGCGCCTTGGGCTGACCTTGGGCACGACGGTGGTGGCCTTGCTCAAGGCAGGTTGGGTGCGCCTGCTGGGCCACAGCGACGAGGCGGATCAACAGCACAATTGCCTGCAGGTGACCGTGGACTCGATTCTGACGGGCACCGATGGCCCCCACGAGGTGCGCCTTGCGCTTGGCAATGGTCAGACCCTGTGCGCCTTCGCCGAACCGGCCTGGCTGGCAGAGCACCAGGTGACCGTTGGCAGCGCCCTGCGTGCGCAGTTCTCGGCCGCCGATGTGGTGATTGGTATCCCGGCCTGACCTGTAACGGCGTTTGGCACATGGCCGAGTGCCCTGCGGCGCCTCGGTGGCCAACGCGGTAACATGGGGGCCACGCTGCCTACCGCCGGAGTCATCATGTCCCACCCGTTCGCCACACTCACCCCCGACTTGGTGCTCGACGCCGTGGAATCATTGGGGTTTCTCAGCGATGCGCGGGTATTGGCACTCAACAGCTATGAAAACCGCGTCTACCAAGTGGGCATCGAGGGCGAGCAGCCCTTGATCGCCAAGTTCTATCGACCCGGTCGCTGGAGCGATGCAGCCATCGTCGAAGAACACCGCTTCACGGCCGAATTGGCCGGCTGCGAAGTGCCGGTGGTAGCGCCCCTGCAGCATCAAGGCAACACGCTGTTCGAACACGGCGGCTTTCGCTTTACGCTGTTCCCGCGCCGTGGTGGGCATGCCCCTGAACCCGGCAACCTCGATCAGTTGTACCGCTTGGGCCAGTTGATCGGACGCCTGCATGCCGTGGCTGCCAGCCGGCCGTTCGAACACCGGGAAGCGTTGGCTGTGGATAACTTCGGGCACGCCTCACTGGACACACTGCTAAAAGGCGGGTTCGTGCCCCGGGAACTGTTGCCCGCCTTCGAATCGGTCGCGCGCGATGTACTGGCTCGAGTGGAAGCCATCTATGCCCGCACCCCGCACCAGGTCATCCGCCTGCACGGTGACTTGCACCCGGGCAACCTGATGCACCGCGACGAGATCTACCATGTGGTTGACCTGGACGACTGCCGCATGGGCCCTGCGGTACAGGACCTGTGGATGATGCTGGCAGGCAATCGGGATGAGCGTCAGGGCCAGTTGGCCGAGCTGGTCGAGGGCTACAACGAATTTCACGACTTCGACCCGCGTGAGCTGGCGTTGATCGAGCCGCTGCGTGCCCTGCGTCAACTCCACTACAGTGCCTGGCTGGCGCGTCGCTGGGACGATCCGGCATTTCCGCCCAGCTTCCCGTGGTTCGGTCAGCCTAGGTACTGGGGTGATCAGATTCTGGCGCTGCGTGAGCAAATGGCCGCCCTCGATGAAGCCCCACTCAAGTTGTTCTAGATCGACCGTCGGCGCTGTCTACAATAGCTGCCGTTAATCAGCATCTTAAGCAAGGACTCTGCATGCACGCTGCAAACCCGCGTCGCGGGTATCTACTGGGCCTGAGTGCCTACATCATCTGGGGCCTGTTCCCCCTGTACTTCAAAGCCATCCAAAGCGTCCCCGCCGTGGAGATCATCGTCCACCGTGTGCTGTGGTCAGCGCTGTTCGGCTCGATACTGCTCGCCTTCTGGAAACACCCTGGCTGGTGGCGCGACCTGCGCGACAACCCGCGGCGCTTGGCCATCCTGGCATTGAGCGGCACATTGATCGCAGCCAATTGGCTGACGTATGTCTGGTCGGTGAACAACGGACGCATGCTCGAGGCCAGCCTTGGCTACTACATCAACCCGCTGATCAACGTGCTGCTCGGCATGCTGATTCTCGGCGAGCGCTTGCGCCGTTTGCAGTGGCTGGCGGTCGGCCTGGCCGCGCTCGGCGTCATGCAACAGGTCTGGCAGGTGGGCAGCCTGCCCTGGGTATCCTTGGCACTGGCGCTGACCTTCGGGTTCTACGGGCTTATTCGCAAGCAAGCCCCCGTGGCGGCCCTGCCCGGTCTGGTTGTCGAGACCTGGATGCTGGTACCGCTGGCGCTTGGGTGGTTGCTGCTGCACCCCGGCGCGATGAGCGCGCAAGGTGAGTTCTACACCACAAGCGAGGCCTTGTGGCTGATGGCTGCAGGCCCCGTGACACTGGTGCCGCTGGTGTGTTTCAACGCTGCCGCACGGCATCTGCCCTACACCACGCTGGGCTTTCTGCAATACCTGGCGCCAACGCTGGTCTTGCTCCAGGCCATCTGGCTGTTCGACGAGCATCTATCCCCAAGCACGCTTACGGCATTCATGTTCATCTGGGCAGGGCTGGCGTTGTACAGCGTCGATGCGTGGTGGAGTTTGCGTAAAAGTCGCTGATCAAAAAACGATCATGTCTCTGTACGCCTTGATATACATGGCCTGCAGAGACATCTCCAGAGCTTATCCACACCCTCGTCCCCGCCGTTTGTGCACAACCCCTCTACATTGATCAATTTTCGATCAAATCTCTGCAGTCCTTGCAAGCCGGGCGCTGGGGCCCGATAGCCCCAGCTTATCCACAAGGCCGTCCTCTCTAAATCGGGATAACCTCTGCCAGAGTCTGCGGCAGTGGCGAGCCGCATTCACTCATCCGCGCGCAACCGCAACTCCACCATCAAGTCATCGGCCAGCGCTTCCAGACGTTGCTGCAGCTGCTCCAGCGGCAGGGACGCGGGTAATGCCAGAAGGGCCTCGGCATGAAACAGGGGTTCGTTGCTCATCGGTGCCGGGCGTACCTCTGTGGCAATCCGTTCGACGTTCACATTCAGCTCGGCCAGCACACGGGTGATATCCCGCACGATCCCTGGTCGGTCGTTACCTACCAGCTCCATGCCAAAGGGTTTGGATGCATGGGCAGGCTCGCTGCCACTTTCGGCCAGTTGCACGCGAATGCCGTGTGCGGACAATGCCCCGAGCGCGTCCACCAACGCGTCATACCGATCCGCCGGCACTGCCACCCGCAGGATGCCGGCAAATTGCCCAGCCATGCGCGACATGCTGCTTTCCAGCCAGTTACCCTCGAAGTCGGCGATGCACTGGGCGATCCGCTCGACTTGGCCGGCCTTGTCCGGGGCGATCACGGTAAGCACAAGATGTTCCACGGAATGTTCCTCGAGTGGGGTTCAGGCTATACAGCGCCAAGGTGTCGCCACAGTATAGGCAAGGCGCGTCAACCTGCCGCAGGGCAATCCTCCTTATAAATCGTGTACTGTTTTTAGATTTATCTGGAACAATCACTCCGTTTTTTGCGAACATGGCGCTTCCTTGCAGGATCCTGTGCGACCAACAGGTCGCCTGACGGCGCTTTTAGTCTGATAGTGCCCAGCCGGCTGCTTCATGTAGTATCCGTGGGCGCGGACTACACAACGTCGTTTGAAGGTCTGTCGAGGCGCCTGTGAAGAATGCACGTTGCTTGCTGTCAGGCAGGCAAACCGCACCCAGCCGCGTCCGGGCTTGTACCGGAGGCATGCACTGGTGCCGTGCGAGGAGAAGCGCTACAGGCTCAATACAAAAGAGCGAAATAGCTGAGCAGAGTGAGGCAAGCAATGACTGGATACGTTCAAGTCGGTGGCCTTCAGGTCGCCAAAGTCCTGTACGACTTCGTGAACAACGAAGCCATCCCCGGAACCGGCATCATCGCCGAGCAGTTCTGGGCAGGTGCTGAAAAGATCATCAACGACCTCGCTCCAAAGAACAAAGCCCTCCTCGCCAAGCGCGACGAGCTGCAAGCCCAGATCGACGCCTGGCACCAGGCCCGCAAAGGCCAGGCCCACGACGCCCCGGCCTACAAGGCTTTCCTTCAGGAAATCGGTTACCTGCTGCCACAAGCCGACGATTTCCAGGCCACTACGCAAAACGTGGACGAAGAAATCGCCCACATGGCCGGTCCGCAGTTGGTGGTACCGGTCATGAATGCACGCTTTGCCCTGAACGCCGCGAATGCCCGCTGGGGCTCGCTGTACGACGCGCTCTACGGCACCGACGCCATCAGCGAGGAAGGCGGCGCCGAAAAGGGGCAAGGCTACAACAAGGTACGTGGCGACAAAGTGATCGCCTTCGCCCGTGCCTTCCTCGACGAAGCGGCACCACTGGCTGCTGGCTCGCACGTCGACTCCACGGCCTATCGCATCGAGGCCGGCCAGTTGGTCGTCACCCTCAAAGGCGGCAGCAACACGGGCCTGCGTGACGACGCCCAACTGGTCGGGTTCCACGGCGACAGCAACGCCCCCACTGCCGTGTTGCTCAAGCACAATGGCCTGCACTTCGAAATCCAGATCGATGCCAGTACCCCGGTGGGCAGCACCGATGCCGCAGGCGTCAAGGACATCCTGATGGAATCGGCACTGACCACCATCATGGACTGCGAAGACTCCGTGGCGGCAGTCGACGCCGACGACAAAGTGATCGTGTATCGCAATTGGCTGGGGCTGATGAAAGGTGACCTGGCCGAAAGCGTCAGCAAGGGCGGCAAGACGTTCACCCGCACCATGAACCCCGATCGCGAGTACGCAGCGCCCAACGGGGGCAGCGTCACGCTGCATGGTCGCTCGCTGCTGTTCGTACGCAACGTGGGTCACCTGATGACCAACCCGGCCATCCTCGACGCGCAGGGTAACGAAGTCCCGGAAGGTATCCAGGACGGTCTGTTCACCAACCTCATGGCGCTGCACAACCTCAACGGCACCACCAGCCGCCGCAATACCCGTA
This sequence comes from Pseudomonas sp. UBA5568, assembly GCF_002425525.1. Classification (NCBI taxonomy): domain Bacteria; kingdom Pseudomonadati; phylum Pseudomonadota; class Gammaproteobacteria; order Pseudomonadales; family Pseudomonadaceae; genus Pseudomonas; species Pseudomonas sp. UBA5568. The sequence goes on from NZ_DIMK01000021.1 coordinate 88,244, forward strand.
CCGGCAGTGTGTACATCGTCAAGCCGAAGATGCATGGCCCGGAGGAAGTGGCGTTCGCCGCCGAGATATTCAGCCGGGTCGAAGACCTGCTGGGTATGCAGCGCAATACCGTCAAGGTCGGCATCATGGACGAAGAGCGCCGCACAACGGTCAACCTCAAGTCCTGCATCAAGGCCGCTGCCGAGCGCGTGGTGTTCATCAATACGGGCTTCCTCGATCGCACGGGCGACGAAATCCATACCTCCATGGAGGCAGGCCCGGTCGTGCGCAAAGGCGCCATGAAGAACGAGAAGTGGATCGGCGCCTATGAGAACAACAACGTCGATGTAGGCCTTGCCACCGGCCTGCAAGGGCGTGCGCAGATCGGCAAGGGCATGTGGGCCATGCCCGACCTGATGGCCGCCATGCTGGAGCAGAAGATCGCTCACCCGCTGGCCGGTGCCAATACCGCGTGGGTGCCTTCGCCGACGGCAGCCACCCTGCACGCCCTGCACTACCACAAGGTGGATGTGCAGGCGCGCCAGCGCGAGCTGGCTTCGCGCACACCGGCTTCGGTCGATGACATCCTGGCCATTCCGCTGGCGACCAACCCCAACTGGTCGGACGAGGAAATCCGCAACGAGCTGGACAACAATGCCCAAGGCATCCTGGGCTACGTGGTGCGCTGGATCGATCAGGGTGTGGGTTGCTCCAAAGTGCCCGACATCAACAACGTGGGGCTGATGGAAGACCGCGCCACCTTGCGCATTTCCGCCCAGTTGCTGGCCAACTGGCTGCGACATGGTGTAGTCAGCCAGGAGCAGGTGCTCGAAAGCCTCAAGCGCATGGCGGCAGTGGTCGACAAGCAGAACGCCAACGACCCGCTGTATCGCCCGATGGCGGGCAACTTCGACGACAACGTTGCCTTCCAGGCGGCAGTCGAGCTGGTGCTCGAAGGTGCCAAGCAGCCTAACGGCTACACCGAGCCTGTGCTGCATCGCCGTCGCCGTGAGTTCAAGGCACGCAACGGGATCTGAACGACCGGCGTATAGCGTGAGCTGCTTGCAGCGTTGATCGGCGGGGCCTTCGGGCCCCGCTTGCACATCAGGCCAGCTTCAATTCGCGCTTCACCAGTTCGAGCAGTTTCGCCAGGTCGACGGGCTTCAACAGAAAGTCCACAACCCCCAGGTGCATGACATCAACGGCCTCTTTCACATCGGTATCGCCTGATACCACGATGATCGAAAGCGCAGCCCGGTCCGCTTCCTGCATCTCGCGCACCTTGTGGATAAGGTACAGCCCATCCTCGGGCTGCATCCGCAGGTCGGTGATCATCAGCGCGATGCGAGGCTCCCAATGGAGCTTGAACAGCGCCTCCTGGGCGCCATCGGCCGTCATGCCGTCGATACCCTTGCTTTTGAGATACAACATCAAGGCTTCGCTGTTGACCGGATTATCGTCGACCACGAGCACTACCGGCCGGGCAGGCGGCGGCGCACTCACAGCAGCGAGTGCCGCACGCTCTGCGTCGCTCAAGATGTCGGTGTGCTCGGACATGGTCGTCTCGTATCCATTCGCTCTACTGGTAAGACCGCAGATTCTCCGACACACAATTTACCTTTCGTCGGATTATTGACGTGTTCGTGCCCTAGACTTACGTCCAATGGGCACCACGCCCTCTGCAGGCCGACCATGAATGCCGAAAACAACAAAGCCGACCCTATAGATAGATATATATAGTTCGGCGTAGCGATACGGTCAGGTCGATGAGCAAAAAAGACGCCTACCAGCAAGCGGGTAGAACGGCAGTGCTGCAAAACATCCAGGGCACCCTGCAATTCCTGCAGCGCTTTGCGCCCTTCAACCAGATGGAGCAGAGCCATCTGGCCTACTTGGTCGAGCAGTGCCAGCTGCGCTTCTACGCCAGCGGCGAAAGCATCATCAAGCCAAGCGACGGGCCGGTCGAGCACTTCTACATCGTCAAGCAGGGCCGCGTGGTTGGTGAGCGGCAGCACCTGGTCAAACCCGGCGTCGAAACCACGTTCGAGATTACCCACGGCGAGTGTTTTCCACTGGCAGCCTTGCTCGGCGAGCGAGCCACGCGTACGGAGCACCTGGCCGGTGACGACACTTTCTGCCTGCAACTGAACAAGGCGGCATTCATCCGCGTCTTTTCCCTTTCCGAGGTGTTCCGCGATTTCGCCTTGCGAGGGGTCAGCAGTCTTCTGGATCAGGTCAACCAACAGGTCCGTCAACAGGCGGTGCAAACCCTGGGCACCCAGTATTCCCTCAATACACCGCTAGGCGAACTGGCCATGCGTCACCCCGTGGCCTGCGCCCCCGAGACACCGCTGCGCGAAGCCGTGCGGCTGATGCATGAGCAGCAGGTTGGCTCGATCGTGATCGTCGATGGGCAGCGCCAGCCGACGGGCATTTTCACCTTGCGCGATCTGCGCCAGGTGGTTGCCGCAGCCGATGCCGATCTGGGTGCACCCATTGCACGGCACATGACCGCCGCACCGTTCTACCTGAGCCCCCAGGCGAGTGCCTTCGATGCGGCCATGGCGATGACCGAGCGGCATATCGCGCACGTGTGCCTGGTGGAGAGCGGGCGGTTGTGTGGGGTGGTGTCCGAGCGCGATCTGTTTTCCCTGCAGCGGGTGGACCTTGTGCACCTGGCGCGTACCATTCGTCATGCGCCGCGCCTGGACACGCTTGTTTCCCTGCGAGGCGAAATCAGTCAGTTGGTCGAGCGCATGCTCGCCCACGGTGCCTCCTCTACGCAGATCACCCAGATCATCACCTTGCTCAACGACCACACGGTATGCCGGGTCATCGAACTGGCGCTGGCAGAACGTGGCGATCCGGGGGTGCCGTTCAGTTGGCTCTGTTTTGGCAGTGAAGGGCGGCGCGAGCAGACCCTGCACACCGACCAGGATAACGGTATCCTCTTCGACGCAGCCGATGACACCGAAGCGCAGGCCATCCGGGCGCGGCTGCTACCGTTGGCGCAGTACATCAACCAATGCCTGGCGCAGTGCGGTTTTACCCTGTGCAAGGGCAATGTCATGGCCGGCAACCCTGCGCTGTGCCTGTCGCACAGCGAGTGGTCACGGCGCTTTGCCGGCTTCGTGCGTGACGCAAGCCCGGAGAACCTACTCGGCTCGAGCATCTACTTCGACCTGCGAGTAGTCTGGGGCGACGAACACACGTGCGAGGCGTTGCGCAGCACATTGCTGACGCAGATAGCCGACAACCGTATCTTCCAACGCATGCTGGCTGACAACGCCCTGCGCCAACGCCCGCCTGTGGGGCGTCTGCGCGACTTCGTGCTGACACGCCAGGGCACTGACAAGGCTGGCACCCTGGACCTCAAGGTTCAGGGCCTGACGCCCTTCGTCGATGGCGCACGTGTGCTGGCGCTGGCCCATGGGATCGGTGCTTGCAATACCCTGGAGCGCATCCGCCAACTGGTGGTCAAGGGTGTGATCGATCCCCTGGACGGCGCCGCCTACGAAGAGGCGTACCATTTCATCCAGCAGACCCGCATGCAGCAACATCAACGCCAGGCACGCGACAACCTGGCCTACTCCAACCGCCTGGACCCAGACAGCCTCAACCACTTGGACCGGCGCATCCTGCGCGAGTCGTTGCGCCAGGCTCAGCGGTTGCAAAGCAGCCTGGCCATGAGGTACCAGCTGTGAGCTTCTTCGCATGGCTGCGCCCCCAAGCTCCGCAACTGGCGCTTTCGCAGCGCGAACGCCTGGCGGCCTTGCCCCTACCCACCGCGCTTGGCACCTGCACCCTGCGCGAGCAGCGCTGGGTGGTACTTGACCTGGAAACCAGTGGCCTGAACACCAACCGCGATCAAGTCCTGTCCATAGGCGCAGTGGCCATCGAGGACGGGGCAGTGGACTTCTCGCAGCAGTTCGAGCGGACCCTGTACCGACCTGAGCAGAAGACCAACCCCAGCGTCCTGATACACGGCCTGGGCCCAAGCGCCCTGGCAGCGGGCTGCGACCCAGGGCACGCACTGCTTGACCTGCTCGAGTTCATTGGCACCAGCCCGGTGCTGGCTTTCCATGCGCCGTTCGATGAGCGCATGCTGGCACGGGCCCTCCGGCAGAGCCTGGGTCATCGTCTGCAAATACCCTTCCTCGATGTGGCCGAGCTGGCACCCATGCTCAATCCCGACACGGTGTTGCGAGAAGCCGGTCTCGATGACTGGGTAGCGCGTTTCGAGCTGCAGGTACAAGCGCGTCATCACGCCAGCGCCGACGCACAGGTGACCGCAGAGCTGGCGTTGATTCTCTTGAGCCAGGCGCGCCGCCAGCACATCCAGAGCCCGGCGCAACTTGAGCAATGCCTGCAGAACTGGCGACGTCGGATGGCCCAGCGCCACGGCCTATAGGCAACGGGTCAGGCAGCCGGCCCTTACTACGTGATGGCGGTAGCGGGCTAGCACGCATGCCCCTGCCATATCGCCCAGGCTCGCGATCTCTCTAAAGGAGTTCGCACCATGTCATCCGTCTCACCCTTGCAACATTTCGAGTCATTCGACGCTGAAATCACTGCCCTACTGGCTCCCCTGCCCTTACCAGACCTGCAGCTTTCACCGCTGGCGGGCCGGCAACAATTCTTCGGCGCGCTGGCAGACTACTGGAACCTGCCGGACGAAGCAGGCAGCAACCGCCGTGCTCGGCTCATTGCGCTTCGGCGACAACAGCTTCAGGCCGAAATGGACCTGCGCATCGCTGACGCAACACTGGAGCCTCTGGCAGCATCGCTATTACAGATGTGCCTTGACCAACCCATGTCCTGGACTCGCCAGGGCATCGAAGCGTCCAAGCGCCCACAGCTCTATCGGCTGCTGCTCGATTGCTCAAGACCCAACTGGCGGGCCTACTTGCCCGGCGCCATACTGCTTGTACAAGGCAGTATCGAGGGACAGATGATGACGGGCGATGCGGCCGGCGGCCCAGCCTTGTTATGCAGCCTCTCCCACGGCATCGAAGCGTTCGCCGATGTCCAGAGCCTGCACCTTGAGCTGTGCGAGCGGCTGGATGATCCCCTGCAAAGTCAGCCGATGCTCAAGCTACTGGCGCCTGGTGATGCCGACCGCGCCCATAACGCACAACGACTGCGTTACGACTGGCTGCCCGACGATCTAGTGGAAGTCCAGATTCAGGCCTTGATCGATGCCCAGCGGGCGCGATTGAACGCGGTATGGGGCAGCCAACCCGGGGATCAAACTGGGTTCGCCGAACGCCTGGCAACGGCCGCAGACCTGCTGCCTTGGGTGACCAGCAAGGCAGCGCTGCCGACGCGTTATGGCCTGCTGCTTGAAAAGCACGCTCCTGCCTGGCTCAAGAAGACCTCTACCCAAGGGCTCACGCATATCATGCAGACGATGCAGGAGCTGATCGTGGCCATCGATCAGGCCGCAGCGTCGGGCATTCCTACGCTTGAACAGTTCACCGAACGCAACAGCCTGCTGCAGTGGACCCGCGCCCGCCTCAGCGAGCGATTGAGACTGGACCACCAACTCGATCTGGCACCCGAACAGATATTCATCAGCGTCACCATTGCCCGTCAGACCGGCCCGGTGATGCCTCCAGCTCAGCCCAGCAGCTATATACCCATCGCTAGCCGGCCGCAGACAGGGGACACCGTGGAGTTGGTCAGGCAAACCTACAGTCTGGATCAGTTGGCGTTGGTGAATGTGGGCTTGCTGGACCTGGACTACTGGCTGACCGCTCGAGTCCACCATAAGGACGAGACAAACATTCAAGGCTTGTCCCCTGCGCAGGCTCGGCAGATGGTCCGTGAGCTCAATGTCGGCGACAGCTATTCACGCTTTCTACGCAGCCACCTGATCGATCTGGAGCAAGGCCAGTGGCGACGGGATGCACATGCGCGAATCAACTGTGCTCGCATGCGGGCTGAAGCCGCCAAAGCCCGCTATGCCGGCCACTTCATGCCCGACCCGCTTGAGCAGGGCTATCGCTGGAGCAGGACCGTGCTCAACTACCCCGACAGCGACTGGCGCCCCCTGGTGCAAGAGAACCGCCTGAGTGTACGGCAGTTGCTGATTGCCGGGCACACCGTACAGGGGGTACTGCTGATCACGCCTGAAACACCGCAAATGCAGCGCTTTCTGGTGTATGCGCCAGATGCACCGGATCGCAGGCCTTGGCGCGAATACGCCAATGCGCGTGCGCTGATCCGATCGCTCCGCGCCAACCCGGATCTACGCACCTACGTGATGGACCGCATACCCTTGGCCCGGCGCAAAACCATCGAGCGCTTGCTGACCAAGGGCGGGCTCGCTCAGCGTCTGAGTCGCCCGGTCATCTCCGGCAATTTTTTGCACGCCTGTTATCTGGCAGAGGTCCGCGCGCTCATGTCGACGGTCGATGCCAGCACTAACACCAAACTGGAGCTGCTGGGCGAGGCCAGCCTGCATGCGTTGTGGATAATACTCGACTTGCTCAGCTTCGTGATTCCGGTACGTGGCCTGGCGCCGTTGGCATTCGCCCGCGCGGTGCTGAGCGTGCTGGACAGCCTTGAAGCGCTGGAAAAGAAAGATCGGGTAGGCGTGCTCAAGCATATGGTGGAGGCTTTTACCCACATGAGCGACGGGGTCAACAGCATCGGCGGCACGACAGTGATCAGGCGCGCCATTCGCGCCATGCCTCCCAACCCACCCTTGATGCTACCGCCTACCTTCCAGGTACGTCCGGACACCGCCAAGTTGCGTTACCGAATCGACGGCATCCATAGCGAAGGCGTGTATGAAAAGCCATCCGAACGTGCGGGACTGGCCCTCTACTACATCCAGGACAAGCAAGGCCGGTACTATCAGGTGGCGTTCGACGGTTATCGCTGGCGTGCCATAGACCCCAGGAAAACCGATGCCTACAGCAAGGTGGCTGTCAGACGGAACGCTGAAGGTGAATGGATCGTCGACTCACCCGTGCTGTGGCACGACGGCCTGCCAGACCTCAACGCATTGCTGGAGCTCTGTCAGCTTCCCGCGCCCCCAGACGGGATCCCACTGGAAGGGGCGAAGGAACTGTACGAAAGCGACGGCCAACCTTACTTGCTCGCCGGTGGCCATGCCTTGCCCGTGCGTGCCCACCTGCTGGCGGATCACTACCATCTGCTGATACCCGGACAGCCCGCTGCGACCACCACCGCATGGGCAATCCTGCGCTGGCACGACGGTCAATGGCGTATACGCGTGCGCCAACCGGGGCGAAGCAGCGACTGGCTGGCACTGCCTGCCGCTTATGCCGTCACTGTAGGCAGCACCTGATCCAGCCGTTGGTACAAGGCACTCTCAGCCGGCCAGTTGCGAAGTAGCCTCGCCCGGTCCCGAGCGAAAGCCGGCGCGAAGCTGCCCTGGCTACCGTGCTGGCACATGGCGTCCAGGTCGATCAGCGACCACCGGCCCCGATCCCAGAACAGGTTGTGCCCCTTGAAGTCACCGTGGCTGATGCGCTCGCGGATCAGCTGTTGCATGAGCTGCACCAAGGCCTCCACCTGTTCGGCCGGCGCATCGCCCTGCTCGACGAAGGGGGCAAAGCATTCGATGAGGTCGGGGCCGTCGATGTAGTCGGTCACCAGGTAGGCGCGCGTGCGCAAACCCAGTACTCGCTGCTCCAGCACCGCCAGCGGGCGCGGGGTAGCGATGTCGAGAAACGACAGGCGATGCCCTTCGATCCACGAGTGCCAGGCCCTGCTCGGTCGCCAGAAGCGCTTGAGCCAGTGGAGGGTGTTCTTGATGTTGTAGCGTTTGATGACCCGCTTGCGGCCATCCACCTCGACCCGTGCCACGCTGGCTGCGCCGCCAGTCTTGTACAGGTGCCCACGGTCGATCAGCTCATCCGCCTGCTCAAGCACCGGCAACAGTGCCTGGGCCTCGCTACGGACCACAGCCCGCAGGCTCGTCAGGCTGCGCTCCACACTGAACAGGCTGCAATCGCGGCCGGCCTTGTTCAGGAAGTCGCGTTGGCGCCAGACGCGGATCTTGTCTATGTGCTTCTGCAACGCCTCCATCGGCAATGCATGCTCGGCATTGGCCAACAGGTAATGCACCAGCAGCTCCTCGGTGTACGGTTCCAGGCGCTTGGGTAGCTGCGCGAAGAAAACACCAAGGTTTTCCAGCACGCGAGGGCGAGAAAGCTGCTGGCCTGGCGTTTCAGCCTTGATACCGGCCCCATCGATCAGGTACAGCTTGCCTGCATGACGCAGCAGGTTGTCCAAGTGCAGGTCCTCCTGCCACAGCCCCTGCTTGTGCATCTGCGCCACAGCCGCCAGGGCCTCGCCCAGCACCTGCTGCTGCTCGTCGGCGAGCACAGGCAGGTGCTCGACCGCCGCCCAGGCATCGGCCAGGCTTTGCGCGCCATCGAGGTACTCGAACAACAGCCAGCCGCCCTCACCCTCCACCAGGCCATCGGCGAGCAGCACCGGCGTAGTCAGCCCCTGCGCGGCGAGCAGCTTCACGCCTTGCAGCTCACGCTGGAACTGGCGCGCGGCATTGCTGCCCACCAGCAATTTGGCCAGTACCGGCCTGCCACGCCATACCCCGGCCCCCACATAACGCTGGCCCGGCAGCACGCGCAGTAGACTGAGCAACTGCAGCTCGGCGCTACCGGCGGCATCGGCGAGGTTGATGGCAAGCGGCAGCGATGGGCTGCGCCCTGTGTCCTTCAGCTCGGAAAGCTGCATCAGCGAGCCTCCTTGTGATGACGGCGTTGTACCAGGCGGTTGACCCAGGTTTGGACCAGCGTGCTGTCGATGGGTTGTGCGAGGTAGGCTGCCAGCAATGTGCGTATCTCGCCGTCGCTCCATACCGGTGCCCGGCGCAGCAAGGGCTCGAGGTCCTTGAGGCGGTCGCGCATGCCGAAGAGCAAGGGCCGGGTCTTCTCCAGGTCGATCAACTGCGCCTCCCAGCCTTCTTTGCGCTTACGCAGGAAGATGTGCTTGGGGTAGAAGCAACCATGTACCTGCCCAGCACCGTGCAGCGTGCGCGCCAACTGGCCGCAGGCCTGGAGCATGCCATCGCGTACCGATGCATCGAGTTCGGACCATTGCAGCAACTGGCTGTCGAGGTCGCGCCAGTCGTCCAGCGCGCGGGTCATCAACAGGGCCCGGTGCTTGCCACCTTGCTTGCGCTCACCGTAGAACACTGCCTCCAATGCAGGAATGTGCAGCTTCTGATAGCGAACGATATTGCGAAATTCGCGAGCGAAGGTCGGCTCGCCAAAGGGCTTGTGCAGGCTACGGGTAAGGTAGTCGCTCTGGCGCTTGAGGTAATACCCTTTGCCCTCGAGTTCCAGGCGGTACACGCTGCTCCATCCGCCGCGGCCGGTATTGGGCTCGTCCACCGCGTCGAGTTCGAGCGCCCACAGCGCCTCGAAGTCGTCCAGGCCATGGCGCTGGAGCAACGCACGGTCTGCGCTGGCCATATAGTCGGTCATTCCCTTCCCTCGAAAAAGCCCAGTACCTGACGAATGCGCTTCTTGTCACGGGCATTGAGCCGGTCGCGGCCTCGGTACTGCAAGTAAAAGCGCAGGCGCTGGGTTGCCGAAAGGTGGTACTTGGCGACCTTGTCCAGGCAGGCCAGGTCCTTGATCAGGCGATGGCGCCACATGAACCCACGCCAGAAGTCACCCGTGGGGCAATCGATGAAGAACAGCGTCCCTTGGTCATCGACCAGCAGGTTGCGCCACTTCAAATCGTTATGGGCGAAGCGATGCTCGTGCATGACCCGGGTGTGGCGTGCCAGCTGGCGGCTGATGTGGTCCACCCAGGCGCGATCGGCCAGGCGGGCATCGTTGCGGTCGGCCAGTGCCGAGAGGTCCTCGGTGTTGGGCAGCTCGCGGGTGATCATTGCGCCACGGCCGAACGCCAGGCCATTGCGTTCGAGCCCCCAGGCGACCACGTCGGCCGTGGGGATGCCCCACTTGGCGAACTGCTTGAGGTTCTGCCATTCAGCCTTGATACGTGGGCGACCCAGGTAGCGGCGCATGTGCTTGCCAGCACCGGTGTAGCGCTTGACGTAATAGTTGACGCCTTCACGCTCGACACGCACCACTTCGCTGAGCGGATCCCGGGTCAGGCGTTCGCCCTGAAGGGCGAATACCGCCTCGAGGCTGCCGAAATCATTCGCCAGGTGCGCGTAACCTGGCGCCAGTGTCCAACTGGCCATCAGAGTGCATCCCCATAGCGTTGTTTACGGTCGTAGAGTTTCTGCGCCTTGCGCTCAAGCCAGGCGAGCAGTGCAGCTTCGTCCTTCATGACCTGACGCAGCGGGCGCTGGAAGTAGCTGCGCAGAAAACGCAGTTTGTCGCGTTGGGTCAGGCCAATGTCCAGGGCTGAGAAATACAGGGCAGCCAGGTCCTTGTTGCGCCAGCGGCGGCTGATGGCAGGGCGGGTCTGGGCGCGGTGCAGGTCGATCACCGACAACTTGAAATCATCGGCCGTCACGGGCCGGTCGGTGTGCAGCAGGAAGTGACAGATGTAGCAGTCCCGGTGGTTGACGCCGGCACGGTGCATGCCACCGGTCATCTCGGCCACGCGCGTGATCAGGGCACGTTTGAGGCGTGGCGCAGGCGGCTGCCTGATCCAGTCGATGCTGAAGTCTTCCAGGCTGACGGTCGGCGCCAGTTCCTCGGTGATGATGAACGAATGCTGAGTGGCCGGGTTGCCGCCCCGCTCACCGAACGCCACGGCCGTCATGGTTGGCACGCCAACCTGGTGCAGGCGCTCGATGGCCTGCCACTCCTGGCCGGCGCCCAACACCGGCAACTTGGCCGTGAGCAGGTTCTTGAAGATCTCGCCCCAGCCAATGCCGCGGTGGATCTTCACGAAAAAGCCTTCGCCGGCGACCTCCGTACGCAGGGTGCGGCGCCCCTCGAGCTCCCGATAGACTTCGCCCTGCAGCGCTTCTACCGCCTCGAAGGCATCGCGCCCAGCCCAAAGCCGCTTGAAGGGCTCTGCCACGATCAATTTCATGCCCCCTCCTGCCCTAGGATTACATCGGCGGCATGCTGCGGCATGCTGTAAAGGTCGGCCGTGTCGGCAAATGCCAGGCCGTTGCGCGACCAATCGGCCCGCGCCGCGGGGTCATCGAGCATACGCTGCAGGTAGCGGTTAAGCTGCTCCTGCTCGAACGGCTCGTCCAGCACCAAACCGCAGTCGGCCTCGGCGATGTAGTGGGCATAGCCGCACACGTGCGAAACCAGCACCGGCAGCCCGGCGACCAGGGCTTCAAGCAGCACGGTGCCTGTGTTCTCGTTGTAAGCCGGGTGGATCAGCAGGTCGGCGCCCAGCAGGAAGCGTGGGATATCGCTGCGCCCCTTGAGAAACTGCACCTGGTCGCCCAGGCCCAGCGTCGCGCTCTGCAACTGGAAGACCTTAGGGTCGTCCTGGCCGATCACCAGCAACCGGGTGCGCTTGCGCAAGGGCGCGGGCAATGCCGCCAACGCCTTGAGGCTGCGGTCCACGCCCTTGGTCTTGAAACCGGAACCGATCTGCACGATCAGCAACGCATCCTCGGCCAGGTCGAACTCCTTGCGCAGGTCGGCGCGAATTTCAGCAGCGTTGGGCGGCGCCCGACGATCCTGGGAAATGCCCGGTGGCAGCAGGTGAAAACGCTCGACCGGGGTGCCGTAGTGCTTGATGAACAGCGGCTGCTGCACCTCGGAAATCATCAGGATCTGGGTGCCGGCATCCTTGGCGAACACCGCCCGCTCGTATTCGGCGAAATGCCGATAGCGGCCCCAGCGGCGGTACAGGTCGCTGCGCAGGTTCTGCGCCTTGTCCTCAAAGCAGCCGTCGGCGGCGTAGTACACATCCAGCCCTGGCATCTTGTTGAAACCGATGAGCCGGTCTACCGGGCGCTTGGCCAGGTCGGCCTGCATCCAGGCGGTGAGTTTCTCGTTGCGCCGGTGATTGAAGATCGCCTTGACCGGCGCCACCAGCACTTCGAAACCCGGCGGAATGTCGCCCTCCCAGATCAGTGTGTAGACCCGGATCTGGTGGCCGCGCTGCTGGCACTCCAGGGCTATGCGCATGAAGTCGCGCTGCAGACCGCCAAAGGGGAAGTATTTGTAAAGTACGAAAGCCAGTTGCATCAACGGACATCCTCAGCCAGCAGCAGCGCGCTCAGGCGGCTCGCTACATGCTCGGGATTGAGGCGAGTGAAACACAATGGCCACTCGCGGTTCAGATCGTACCGGCGCAGGTCTTCGGCGCTCGGTTTGTAGGTGCACTTCTTCTGCAAGCAGGGTGCGCACGGCCAGTCACTGGCCTGGTGGATCTGGGTCCGTCCATAGGCGCCGGTCAGGCCCGGATTGGTAGGGCCGAACAGCGAAAGCGTCGGTACATCGAGGGCTGCCGCCAAATGGCCCAGGCCGGTATCGACGGCGACGCAGGCCTTTGCAGCGGCCAGCACACGTGCGACGCCGGCCAGGTTCAACTTGGGCAGTACCTGGCAATGGTTCAAGCCTTGGGCGATGCGCTCGGCCCGGGCCTTCTCGGCCGGGTTGCCCCAGGGCAGGCGCACTTCCAGCCTGCGCCGGCCCATGCGCTCGGCCAGCTCGCGCCAGTAGGCCTCGGGCCAGTGCTTGGTGGTCCAGGTGGTCCCGTGCAGGAAAACCACATAGGGCGCTGCCGGCGGCAACTGCAAGCGCTCAAGGTCCAGGCCGTAACGGCCGATGCCCTCGGGCAGGTCATAGGCCAGCGCCATGGCGAACAGCTGGCGCACGCGCTCGACGGCATGCTGGCCGACCGCAACCGACAGGCGTCGGTCGTAGAAGCGGCTGGCCCAGCCCTCACGGGCCGAATACCGGTCCAGGCCTGCGACCGGCGCCTTCACGTAGCGGGTCAGCCACGCCGACTTGACCAGGCCCTGGGCATCGATCACCAAGTCGTACTGGCGTTCGCGCAGGCGCTGCTTGAAGGCCTTCCACTCGCCGCTGCGAACGGTCTGCCAGAGGTGTTTGCGCCAGCGACGGATGGCCACCGGAATGACCTGATCGACCGCCGGATGCCAGCTGGGTATCTCGGCAAAGCCTTCCTCGACGACCCAGTCGAACCGGATGCCGGGTATGGCATGGGCTGCATCGGTGAGCGCTGGCAGCGTGTGGATCACATCGCCCAGCGAGGACGTCTTGATGATCAGTACCCGCACTTAGTCGACCTCGGTCAGCACGTCGATGATGTTCGCACCGCCCAGACGGGTCAGCGCGGCGATGACCTGACCGGGTTCGAGCAGACGCAGGCAGTTGTAGTGACCGAAGCGGCAGGTGCGATCGAAACAAGGGCTGCATTCGATGCCCAGGCGCACCACCTCGACCTGGCTGGCCAGCGGCGGCGTGAAGCCAGGCGATGTCGAGCCGTATACGGCGACCAGCGGGCGATTGAGCGCCGCCGCCACATGCATCAACCCGGAATCGTTGGAGACCACGGCGTCTGCGCAGGACATCAGGTCGATCGCCTCGGCCAGGGAGGTTTCACCGGCCAGGTTCACGGACTCTTCGCGCAGGCCAGGGATCAGCCGTTCGCGGATCTGCTCACCCACTGGGTGATCACTTTTCGAGCCGAACAGCCAGACCTGCCACCCCTGGCGGATCATGGCATCGGCCACGGCGGCGTAGTGCTCGGCCGGCCAGCGCTTGGCTTCGCCGAATTCAGCGCCTGGGCACAGCGCCAGCACCGGACGGTCCAGCTCCAGGCCGAACTTGGCCAGGGCCGCCTCACGGCTGTGTGGCTCGATCTGCAGGCTGGGCTGGGGGTAGGGCTTTGGCAGCTCGGCGCCCGGGGCATAGGCCAGGGCCATGAAGCGCTCGATCATCAGCGGGTAACGCGCTTTGTCCAGCTTGCGGACATCGTTGAGCAAACCGAAACGCATTTCGCCACGCCAGCCGGTGCGTTTGGGGATACCGGCAAAGAACGGCACCAGCGCCGATTTCAGCGAATTGGGCAACAAGATGGCCTGGTCGTACTGACCACTGAGCGACTTGCCGAGGCGCCGCCGCGTGGCCAGCTCCAGCGCACCGTGGCCGAGCGGGAAGCTCAAGGCCTGGCGCACCTCGGGCATGCGCTCGAGGATTGGCCGGCTCCATTCGGGGGCCAGCACATCGATCACGCAGTCGGGGTGCTGCTGTTTCAGGCACTGGAACAAGGTCTGCGCCATCACCATGTCGCCGACCCAGCTGGGGCCAATGATCAGTATTCTCATGCTAGGTCCAGAAACGCTCGGGGAGGCGACAGGCTGCGATTCAGCCTGGCCTCCCCTCTTTATATTCAGGCTATGTGGCCGACAGTGTAACACCGGGGCTGCTTCACGCCCCAATCGCGGCGGATCGTCACCCTGACGAGCCGCCGCCACAGGGTTCAGCTCAGGCCGAGCTCGCTCCAGATACGCCGCACCTGGCGGCGCTCATCGACAAACTGCGCTGCATCGATCACCCCGGCCTGCTTCTGCAGCGCCTGGCGGTGAGAGGCAGCGCGAAACGCCTTGTATACCTCGCGCAGCAGCACCGCGTCGGCAGCAGGCATCAACCCCACTTGCTCCAGCTCTTCCAGAATGCGGATGTTATCGGTCCATCGAACCAGGGCCGTATGGTCATGGGACCAGGCCAAAGCGGCGTATTGCACCATAAATTCGATATCGACGATACCGCCCGCATCCTGCTTGATGTCAAAGGGCATACCCGGGTCGAAGGCGTTGGGTGCGGTGCCGGCCACAGTGGCCTTCGTGCCCAGGCTGGCGCGCATCTTGGCGCGCATTTCACTCACTTCGATACGCAGCTTCTCAAGGTCGCGCGGTTGCCCCAGCACCTGCGCCCGCACCTTCTCGAACGCCTGGCCAACCCGCGGGCAACCCACCAGCACGCGCGCGCGGACCAGTGCCTGGTGCTCCCAGGTCCAGGCCTCGCTTTGCTGGTAGCGCTCGAATGCGCCCAGCGAGCTGACCAACAAGCCCGCGGCACCCGAGGGCCGCAGACGCATGTCCACGTCATACAACTGGCCCGAGTTGGTCTGGGTGGTCAGCAGGTGAATGATGCGTTGCCCTAGCCGCGTGAAGAACTGCGCACTGTCGATGGGCTTGGCACCGTCGGTTTCGGCCTGAGGGTCGCCATCGTGGATGAACACCAGGTCCAGGTCCGACCCATGGCCCGTTTCAAGGCCACCGACCTTGCCATAGCCGATGATGACGAATCCCGGGTCGCAGGGGATGCCGTCACTGCCCATGGGTTGACCGTGGCGGGCAACGGTCTGGCGCCAGGCCAAGGCAAGCACTTGGTCGAGGATGGCCTCGGCCAGCCACGTCAGGTAGTCGCTGACTTTCATCAACGGCAGGTTGCCACTGATTTCCGAGGCCGCCACGCGCAAGCTGTGCGCCAGCTTGAAGTGACGCAACGCCTCCATTTGCTGCTCCAGATCATCCTCTGGAATGCGCGTGAGGCGCTCGCGCAATTCGCTGGCCAACTCCGGCGCCAGTGGCGGGCTGAACAGGCGGCCTTCATTGAGCAACTCATCGAGCAACAAGGGGTAGCGTGCGATCTGCTCGGCAATCCATGGGCTGGCGGCGCACAGGGTCAGCAGACGGCGCAGGGCACCGGGGTTCTCGGTGAGCAGGACCAGGTAGGCAGAGCGCCGGGCCACGGCTTCGACCAGCGGCAGTACCCGCTCGAGCACCAGGTCGGGGTTCTCGTGCTCGACCGCCTGGGCCAGCAATCGCGGGATGAAGGCGTCCAGCCGCTCGCGCCCAAGGCGCTGCATCGAACGTAACTGCGGGCTGGCGCGCAGGGCCGCCAGGCGCCGCAAGGCCTCGCCTGGCAGCGTGAAGCCGGCCTCCTCCAGCTGACGGCCAGCAGCCTCTTCATCCTGGGCCTGCTCCCACAACGGCGACCATTCACCGCCGACCACCAACTCGCCTTCGCTTTCCTCCTCATCGGGATCGGCGATGACCTGCCGGAAGTGCCAGTCGATGCGCTCACGCCACTGACCAAGTTGAGCCTCGAAGGCTTGCCAGTCGGCGTAGCCCAGCATGTAGGCGACTCGGGCCTGATCGGTTTCGTTTTCCGGCAACATTTGCGTCTGGCGGTCGGCGATAGCCTGGATGGCGTGCTCGGTGTAGCGCAGGAATGCATAACCCTCTCGCAGCTCGGTGACCACGGCAGGGGGCAGGTAGCCTTGGCCTTCCAGGGTAGCCAGCACCTTGAGCAAGGGCCGCTGCTGCAAGCTGAGGTCGCGGCCGCCGTGAATCAGCTGGAAGGCCTGGGCGATGAACTCCACTTCGCGAATGCCGCCTGCGCCCAGCTTGATGTTGTCCGCCATGCCCTTGCGCCGCACTTCCTGCTGGATCAGCTGCTTCATGGTGCGCAGGGCCTCGATGGCCGAGAAGTCCAGGTACCGTCGGTAGACGAACGGGCGCAACATTTCCTGCAGCTGGGCGCCGGCAGACTGATCGCCTGCCACTACCCGGGCCTTGATCATGGCGTAGCGTTCCCAGTCGCGGCCTTGGTCCTGGTAATACTGCTCCAGCGCGTTGAAGCTGAGCACCAGCGCACCGGACGACCCGTACGGGCGCAGGCGCATGTCGACGCGAAACACGAAGCCATCGACCGTGACCGGGTCCAGGGCCTTGATCAGGCGCTGCCCCAGGCGGGTGAAGAACTCCTGGTTATCCAGCGAGCGTTTCACGCCTTCGGTTTCGCCGCCTTCGGGGAATGCGAAGATCAAGTCGATGTCCGAGGAAAGGTTCAGCTCCCCCGCACCCAGCTTGCCCATGCCCAGCACCACCATGTGTTGTGGCTGGCCGCTGCGGTTGCCGATCGGCGTGCCGAATTGCTGGCAGTGGCGTGGATACAGCCACTGGTAGGCCTCATCGATGGCGGCGTCGGCCAAGTCGGAGAGGTCGCGGCAGGTCTCACCGAGATCGGCCTGGCGGGTGATGTCACGCCAGATGATGCGTACCTGCTGGCGGTTGCGTTCGCGACGCAGGTTACGGGCAAGCTCGTCCTCGCTTTGCGCCGCCTGGGCAACCTTGGCCACATGGCCGCGCAGCTCGCCCTGCCCGTAGGCCCGTTCCAGCTCGCCGCTGCCCATCAGGCCGAACAGCAGCCCCGGGTCACGTTGCACCTGGGCGAGCACGAAGTCACTGACCGCCGCCACCTGATCGAACTGCCGAGCATGCTGCTCGCTCCAGCTGCCCAGGTCCAGTTCCGGGTGTGCGGCCACCGCCTCGTGCAGAAACTGTTGGTTGCGCAGGGTCAGTGGTTGAAGAACGGCAGGCAACTGGCGAGGCAAAGGTAGGCGCATGGGCTATCCTTGATCGGCGTGAAATGGATGAGGAAAGGCGGCCAAGGGAAAGCCGGACCACGGTTGGACTGTCATACAAAAGTTGGAAATAGCTGAAAACTTCGAATTCGTGGCATGGAACATCAACAGTTACCCGTTCGTGGAACATTGCCAACCAACATGAACGTTTTTCCTCACAAGCCAGGATGCGACCAAACGTCGCACAAATGTAGTTTTACTACTGTGCCTGTCGTGCAAAAGCATGAAATGCGAAAGCAAATGTAGTAAAACTACACGGCGCCGGACGAAGATCCCGGTAATCCAAGAATTCACGACGTCTGCCCATAAGGCCAGTCGCAATCTCAGGCAATCGATTCTGGTTGCCTTTCCGCCCTGGAGCAAGCCATGCAAGACCTCGATCCAATCGAAACCCAGGAATGGCTGGATGCCCTGGAGTCGGTCCTCGACAAAGAAGGCGAAGACCGCGCTCATTACCTGATGACCCGTATGGGCGAGCTGGCCACCCGCAGTGGCTCCCAGCTGCCGTATGCGATCACCACGCCATACCGCAACACCATCCCTGTCACCCACGAAGCACGCATGCCTGGCGACCTGTTCATGGAACGCCGCATTCGCTCGATGGTGCGTTGGAACGCCCTGGCCATGGTCGTGCGCACCAACCTGAAAGACTCGGACTTGGGCGGACACATCTCCAGCTTCGCTTCCAGCGCCACCCTGTACGATATCGGTTTCAACTACTTCTTCCAGGCACCGACCGAAGAACACGGTGGCGACCTGGTCTTCTACCAGGGCCACGCCTCGCCGGGCGTCTACGCCCGCGCCTTCATGGAAGGCCGCATCAGCGAAGAGCAGATGAACAACTTCCGCCAGGAAGTCGATGGCAACGGTCTGTCCTCGTACCCACACCCTTGGCTGATGCCTGACTTCTGGCAGTTCCCGACCGTTTCGATGGGCCTGGGCCCGATCCAGGCCATCTACCAGGCACGCTTCATGAAGTACCTGGAAGCGCGCGGCTTCATCCCGGCAGGCAAGCAGAAAGTCTGGTGCTTCATGGGCGACGGCGAGTGCGACGAGCCAGAATCCCTGGGCGCGATCGCCCTGGCCGGCCGCGAGAAGCTGGACAACCTGATCTTCGTCATCAACTGCAACCTGCAGCGCCTCGACGGCCCGGTTCGCGGCAACGGCAAGATCATCCAGGAACTCGAAGGCGTGTTCCGCGGCGGTGGCTGGAACGTCAACAAAGTGGTCTGGGGTCGCTTCTGGGATCCGCTGCTGGCCAAGGACACCAACGGTGCCCTGCAACGCCGCATGGACGAAGTCATCGACGGCGAGTACCAGAACTACAAGGCCAAAGACGGCGCCTACGTGCGTGAGCACTTCTTCAACACCCCAGAGCTCAAGGCCATGGTCGAAGACCTGTCCGACGACGAGATCTGGAAGCTCAACCGCGGCGGCCACGACCCGTACAAGGTCTATGCAGCCTACCACCAGGCGGTCAACCACAAGGACCAGCCTACCGTCATCCTGGCCAAGACCATCAAGGGTTACGGTACCGGTGCCGGCGAAGCCAAGAACACCGCGCACAACACCAAGAAGGTCGATGTCGACAGCCTGCGTCACTTCCGTGACCGCTTCGATATCCCTGTCAAGGATGCGGACTTGGAGAACCTGCCGTTCTACAAGCCCGAAGAAGGTTCTGCCGAGGCCCGTTACCTGGCCGAGCGTCGTGCGGCCCTGGGCGGCTTCGTGCCTCAGCGCCGCGCCAAGAGCTTCAGCGTGCCGACCCCGCCTCTGGAAACCCTCAAGGCGATCCTGGACGGCTCGGGCGACCGTGAAATTTCCACCACCATGGCCTTCGTGCGCATCCTGGCGCAGTTGGTCAAGGACAAGGAAATCGGTCAGCGCATCGTGCCCATCATCCCTGACGAAGCCCGCACCTTCGGCATGGAAGGCATGTTCCGCCAGTTGGGCATCTACTCGTCGGTGGGTCAGCTCTACGAGCCGGTCGACAAGGACCAGGTGATGTTCTACCGCGAGGACAAGAAAGGCCAGATCCTCGAGGAAGGCATCAACGAAGCCGGCGCCATGTCGTCGTTCATCGCTGCCGGTACTTCCTACAGCTGCCACAACCAACCGATGCTGCCGTTCTACATCTTCTACTCGATGTTCGGCTTCCAGCGTATCGGCGACCTGGCCTGGGCCGCTGGCGACAGCCGCACCCGTGGCTTCCTGATCGGCGGCACCGCCGGCCGTACCACACTCAACGGCGAAGGCCTGCAGCACGAGGACGGTCACAGCCACATGATGGCCGGTACCATCCCGAACTGCCGCACCTATGATCCAACCTACGGCTACGAGCTGGCGGTGATCATCCAGGACGGCATGAAGAAGATGACCGAAGAGCAACAGGACATCTTCTACTACATCACCGTGATGAACGAGTCCTACCAGCAGCCTGCCATTCCGGCCGGTGCCGAGGAAGGCATCATCAAGGGCATGTACCTGCTTGAAGAAGACACCCGCGAAGCCGCACACCACGTGCAGCTGATGGGTTCGGGCACCATCCTGCGCGAAGTGCGCGAAGCGGCGAAGATTCTGCGTGAAGAGTTCAACGTCGGGGCCGACGTGTGGAGCGTCACCAGCTTCAACGAACTGCGTCGCGACGGCCTGGCCGTGGAACGTGCCAACCGTCTCAAGCCTGGCCAGAAGCCACAGCAGACCTACGTCGAGCAGTGCCTGAGCGGCCGCAAGGGGCCGGTCATCGCGTCCACCGACTACATGAAGCTGTTCGCCGAGCAGATCCGCCAGTGGGTGCCGAGCAAAGAGTTCAAGGTCCTGGGTACCGACGGTTACGGTCGCAGCGACAGCCGCAAGAAGCTGCGTCACTTCTTCGAAGTAGACCGTCACTTCGTGGTACTGGCTGCCCTGGAAGCGCTGGCTGACCGTGGCGAGATCGAACCCAAGGTTGTGGCTGACGCCATCGTCAAGTTCGGCATCGACCCGGACAAGCGCAACCCATTGGACTGCTGAGGAGTATTTTTAAGTGAGCGAACTCATTCGCGTACCTGACATCGGCAGCGGTGAAGGTGAAATCATCGAGCTGTTCGTCAAGGTCGGTGATCGTATCGAGGCTGATCAAAGCCTGCTGACCCTGGAGTCCGACAAGGCCTCCATGGAGATTCCGGCGCCCAAGGCCGGTATCGTCAAGGAACTGAAGGTCAAGNNCAAGCTGGGCGATCGCCTGAAAGAAGGCGACGAGCTCCTGGTTCTGGAAGCCGAGGGTGCTGCTGATGCGGCCCCTGAGGCACCTGCCGCCGAGCAGAAGCCCGCACAGGCTGAAGCGGCCGCACCGGCGCCTGCTGCCCAAGCAGCGCCAGCGCCTGCTGCCGCCCCGGCTGCTGCCAGCGTGCAGGACATCCACGTGCCGGACATTGGCTCGTCGGGCAAGGCCAAGATCATCGAAGTGCTGGTCAAGGCAGGCGATACCGTCGAAGCCGATCAATCGCTGATCACCCTG
>NZ_DIMK01000004.1:0-8428 GCF_002425525.1 Pseudomonas sp. UBA5568
CCGGCAGGGGGCCCCCCGCCCCGCGCCGGGCCAGCCCCCGGCCGCGCCGCCTGCTGCCCCCAATGCCACGCCCCCGGCCACTCCGCCCGCTGCACCCAATGCCGCGCCGCCCGCAGCCCCCGCTGCCGCGCCTGCCACCACCACCAGCACCGGCGTGTGAAAGGATTTCTAGATGAGCAGTAAAGCGATCACTACCTTCGATCACAATTTCGACGACATGCCCACGTCCGATCGTGGCATTCGCCGCATCGGCCTGACCATCGTCTTCGTTACATTCGGCATTTTCGGCAGCTGGGCGGCCTTCGCGCCGCTGAGCAACGCTGTGCACGGTTCCGGTGTGGTCACCGTGCAGAACTACCGCAAGACCGTGCAGCACCTTGAGGGCGGCATCGTCAAGGAACTGCTGGCCCGTGACGGCGACCTGGTCAAGAAGGGCGACCCGCTGATCGTGCTGGATGAATCCCAGCTCAGCGCCGAATACGAGTCCACCCGCAACCAGCTGATCGTGGCGCGCTATAAAGAAGCACGCCTGCGGGCAGAGCGCGATGGCCTTAACGAAATCCCGCCGGTCAAAATGGACGGCACTGACTCGGTCCGTGCTCAAGAGGCCATGGCGGGTGAGTTGCAGGTGTTCAACGCACGGCGCAACTCGTTGCAGGGTGAGATATCGGTCAACCGCGAGCGCATCCAGCAGATGAAACAGCAGATCGCTGGTTTGAACGACATGATCGGGACCAAGAGCGGGCTGGAGAAGTCGTACACCGGTGAAATCAAGCAGCTCAAGGAGCTGTTGGCCGAAGGCTTCGTGGACAATCAGCGCCTGCTCGAGCAGGAGCGCAAGCTGGACATGCTCAAGACCGAAGTGGCGGACCATCGGTCCAACATCACCAAGACCAATCTGCAGATTGGTGAAACCGAATTGCAGATCGTGCAGTTGAAGAAGAAATTCGATTCCGACGTGGCCAACGAGCTTTCTGACGTTCAGGCTCAGGTTTTCGACCTTCAGGAAAAAGAAGCAGCCCTGCGTGACCGCCTGTCGCGTGTGGTGATACGCGCACCTGAAAGCGGCATGGTGCTGGACATGAAGGTGCACACCATCGGTGGTGTGATCAGTGCGGCTACGCCGATTCTGGATATCGTGCCTGCACAGTCGGAGCTGGTGGTGGAGGCCAAGGTGGCCACGCGGGACATCGACCGTCTGGAGTTGGGTAAAACCGCAGACATTCGTTTCACCGCCTTCAACCAGGCCACCACGCCGGTCATCGAGGGCAAGCTGGTGCGCATTTCGGCGGACAGCCTGACCGACGAGCGCAGCGGCGACACCTACTATCTGGTGCGTGTGCAGGTGACCGAAGATGGCATGAAGAAGCTCGGCAGCCGCAAGCTGCACCCCGGCATGCCCGCTGAAGTGCTGATCAACGCCGGCGACCGCACCATGCTGCAGTACCTGCTCAAACCGGCCCGCAACATGTTCGCCGAATCGCTGATCGAGGAATGATTGTGCTGCGTTTGCTACCTGGAATGCTGATGTGCATGGTCGCCTGCCAGGCGGTGGCCGTGGAAGGGAAGGGCGCGCCGGCTGACGTGCCCAAGGCGGTGTCGGCGTCAACCTACACGCTGGACCTGGCCGGCCTGTACCGTGAGGCCAGGCTGGAAGACCCTCGGGTGCTGGCCGCCTATGCCCGCGCGCGCTCGGCCGAAGCCCAGCAGCGCGAAGCCTTGGGCGGCCTGCTGCCGCAGGTGTCGGCCAACGCCAACACCAGCCGCGTGCTGCGCAAGAACGAGATCGACCGCGACATCTATAACAACGAAAGCTATTCGTTGAGCCTGACCCAGTACCTGTACAACAAGCCGGCCTGGGAGCGGTACCAGAAGTCCAAGAGCGTCAAGGACCAGAAGGGCCAGCAGGCCGAAGATACCCTGGCCGAAGCCACGGTCGACCTGGCCAAACGCTACTTCGTAGCCCTGGCCGCCGACGACGAGCTGGCGCTGGTGCAGGCCGAGCGTCGCGCCACTCAGAAAAACCTGGACCGTGTCACCAGCATGTTCGACCGGCAGATGGCCAAGATCACCGACAAGCTGGACATGCAGGCGCGCGTCGACTTCCTGGCCGCCCAGGAGGTGGAAGCCCGCAACCAGGTGCAGGTCAGCCGTGAGGCGCTGGCCGAGATCGTCGGTCGGCCCATCACCGAGCCGCTGAGCCGGGTGCGTAACGATGTCGCGCTGCAGGCGCCCACCCGCCCTTTGCAGGAGTGGTTGACCCAGGCCGTGGAAACCAACCCGCAGCTCAAGGCCTCGCGCAGCGGTGCCGAGGCGGCCATGGCGGCCGTGCGTGAAGGCAAGGGTGAGCACTATCCGCAGCTGTCCCTGAGCCTGAGCGCCCAGCAGAGTGACCAGGGTTACGACAACACCCAGGCGCCGCGCAGCGACAGCTATGTGGCAAGCCTTGGGGTGAAGATCCCGATCTACAGCGGTGGCTCCACCTCGGCCCGTGTGCGTGGCTTGTATGACGAGCAGTTGGCGGCCGAAGAACAGCTCGAAGGCATTCGCCGTCAGGTGGTGAAGGAAACCACCACGGCCTTCCTCACGGCCCAGGCGGCGGTGGACAAGATCCGCGCCAACCGCAACGCCCTGTCCTCGGCCCAGCAGTCCAGCGTAGCGGCGCAGAAGGCGTTCAGTTACGGGGTGGTCAACGCGGTGGATGTGCTCACCAGCGTGCAGAACGAGTTCAAGGCGCGTCGTGATTTGCTCAAGACGCAATATGACTTCATCACCAATCTGTTCCTGCTCAATCGTTGGGCGGGTCAGCTCAACCAGGACAGCGTGGACAACGTCAATGTGTGGTTGAGCCCTGTGCCAGAGCCGACCCTGCCGGGCGGTGACGTGGCGCGGCTGGATGCGCGCCGCTGATTGGACGGGTGGAATGGGCTTGGGCGGTAGCTTGGGTGGTTGAAAGGGGGCGCTCGGCAGGGGCCTGTTAACGTTTCTCAGAGCCGTACGCGGCCCCCGTGTGGGAGCGGCCCCCGGGATATCCGCTGCGAAGCTGCAATCCTGGGGCCGCTTTGCGGCCCATCGCGGCGCAAGGCCGCTCTCACACGACCAGCCTTTAGAACCCACCCAAATTCAGACCATTCCTACACCCCAAGCACTGGCCATTCTCCCCCCTGGAACTTATTCTCCCGCGCCGGTTCCTAACCCCTTCAATAAGGCCTGACCAGCAGCTGGCGCCGCGCCAGTACTTTGTGAGTCGAGTACTCCCCCCGACCTATGTATACTGCCGCATGCAAGCGAGTACGCGCGGCTCGGAGCTGCCGCGTCAAGCCCCAATAATCACACATGCCCGCACGGCACTATCGGAGTTGGTTAAGTCGCATGAAAGCAATCGTTACTGGGATCACTGGTCAAGACGGCGCCTACCTGGCGGAACTGCTGCTGGAAAAGGGCTATACGGTCTACGGCACCTACCGTCGTACCAGCTCGGTTAACTTCTGGCGTATCGAGGAGTTGGGCATCCACACCAACCCTAACCTGCACCTGGTCGAGTACGACCTCACCGACCTGTCGGCCAGCATCCGCCTGCTGCAAACCACCGAAGCCACCGAGGTGTACAACCTCGCCGCACAAAGCTTCGTGGGTGTGTCCTTCGAGCAACCCCTGACCACCGCCGAAATCACCGGCCTGGGCGCTGTCAACCTGCTCGAAGCCATCCGTATCGTCAACCCGAAGGTACGCTTCTACCAGGCCTCCACCTCCGAAATGTTCGGTAAGGTGCAGGAAATCCCGCAGGTCGAAACCACCCCGTTCTACCCGCGTAGCCCCTACGGTGTGGCCAAGCTGTACGCCCACTGGATGACCATCAACTACCGCGAGTCGTACAACCTCTTCGCCACCAGCGGCATCCTGTTCAACCACGAGTCGCCCCTGCGCGGCCGTGAGTTCGTGACCCGCAAGATCACCGACTCGGTCGCCAAGATCAAACTGGGCCTGCTGGACAAGCTGGAACTGGGCAACCTCGACGCCAAGCGCGACTGGGGCTTTGCCAAGGAATACGTCGAAGGCATGTGGCGCATGCTGCAGGCTGACGAGCCAGACACCTTCGTACTGGCCACCAACCGCACCGAAACCGTGCGTGACTTCGTCACCATGGCCTTCAAGGCCGCTGGTATCGAAATCAACTGGAGCGGCAAGGACGAAGCCGAGCAGGGCACCTGCGCTGCAACCGGCAAGGTACTGGTCGTCATCAACCCGAAATTCTACCGCCCAGCCGAAGTCGAGCTGCTCATCGGCAACCCGGCCAAAGCCAAGCAGGTACTGGGCTGGGAGCCTAAAACCAGCCTTGAAGAGCTGTGCCGCATGATGGTCGAAGCCGACCTGCGTCGTAACGAAAAAGGGTTCTCGTTCTGATGCAAATGGCCAGCAAACGCGCACTCGTCACCGGGATCAATGGCTTCACAGGTCGCTACATGGCGGCCGAATTGCAGGCCAATGGTTATGAAGTGATCGGTACCGGGAGCCAGCCTTCGGCGGCGCCCGATTACCACCAGGTCGATCTGGCCGATGGGCCGGGCCTGCGTGCGTTGCTGGCCGAACTGCAGCCGGATGTGATCGTGCATCTGGCTGCCATTGCGTTTGTCGGGCACGGCGCTGCCGATGCCTTCTATCAGGTCAACCTGATCGGCACGCGCAACCTGCTCGAAGCCATTGCGGCCTGCGGCAAAACGCCAGAGTGCGTACTCATTGCCAGCAGTGCCAATGTCTACGGCAATGTTTCCGAAGGGATGCTGGACGAGCACACCCCGCCTGCACCTGCCAACGACTACGCCGTCAGCAAGCTGGCGATGGAGTACATGGCAAAGCTGTGGTGCGACCGGCTGCCGATCGTCATCACGCGTCCGTTCAACTACACAGGTGTTGGGCAGGCCGAGAACTTCCTGCTGCCCAAGATCGTTTCGCACTTCCAGCGCAAGGCCCCAGCCATCGAACTGGGCAACCTGGATGTGTGGCGTGACTTCAGCGACGTGCGCGCCGTGGTGCGTGCCTACCGTGGCCTGATCGAGGCGCGGGCAGTGGGCCAGACCGTGAACGTGAGTTCCGGCATCACCCATTCGCTGCGCGAAGTCATCGCCAAGTGCTCCGCCATCACCGGGCACACGCTTGACGTGCAGGTAAACCCTGCGTTCGTGCGCGCCAACGAGGTCAAGACCTTGTGCGGCGACAACGCCCGCCTGCGGGCGCTGGTGCCGGGTTGGAAAACACCCGATCTGGACGAAACGCTGGGTTGGATGCTCGCCGGTCAATGAAGGTCATTCTTTCCGTCGAGTCGGTTCGCTTCCCGCTGACCGGTATCGGGCGTTACACCTACGAGCTGGCCTCGCGGCTGCAGCAGTGCGATGACATCGACGACCTGCGGCTGTTTGCCGGGCGCAGCTTCGTGCCAGCGCTTCTCAAGCCAGCAGACCAGTCCGATGCCGTGCATGGGCTCAAGCGTTTCGTCCAGAAAAACGCCTTGGCCGTCGAAGCCTACCGGCGGCTGATGCCGTTTCTGCGTAAGCGCGCATTGCGTGGGCATGATGACTTCATCTACCACAGCACCAATTTTTACCTGCCGCCCTTCGCAGGCCGCAGCGTCGCCACGTTCCACGACTTGTCGCCTTTCACCTGGGCCCATTGCCATACCCCGCAGATCGCCCGGTACTTGCAAAAAGAGCTCCTGCTGACGCTTGAGCGGGCCGATGCGCTGATCACGGTGTCCCATTACATTCGCCAGGAGCTGGCCGATTACTTCAACTGGCCGCTTGAGCGCATTCATGCGGTTCCCCTGGCCAGCTCGCCGCAGTTCCATCCCCGTAGCCCGCAGGCGCTCACACAAACGCTGGCGCGTCATGGTCTCGAACCTGGTGGCTACAGCCTGTTCGTGGGCACCATCGAGCCGCGCAAGAACATCGAAAACCTGCTCGACGCTTATGGCCGCCTACCGCTTGCCCTGCGCCAACGCTTGCCGCTGATCCTTACCGGCTACCAAGGCTGGCGCAGCGAGGCTATCCATGCCCGCATCGCCCAGGCGCAGCAGCAGGGCTGGGCCCGCTACCTCGGCTTCGCCCCCAGTGAAGACTTGCCATTGCTGTTCGCAGGCGCCCGGCTGTTCACCTTCCCGTCCCACTACGAAGGCTTTGGCCTGCCCGTGCTCGAAGCCATGAGCTCCGGCGTGCCGGTGGTGTGCTCCAACAGCTCTTCGCTGCCTGAGGTCGCAGGCCATGCAGCGCTCATGTGCGCGCCCGATGACGTGGAAGGCTTGACCGCACTGCTGCAACGGGGCCTGGAAGACGAAGCTTGGCGCGCCACGGCCATTGCCCAGGGCTTGCAGCATGCCGGTGGTTTCTCGTGGGAACGGTGTGCCCAAGGCACCCTTGAGGTGTATCAAGCGGTCAAGCAACGATGATCAAGGTTCTGCATTTTTTCAAAACCTACTACCCCGATTCCATGGGCGGTATCGAGCAGGTGATCTTCCAGATCGCCGAAGGCACCCAGGCCCACGGTATCGAACCTGAGGTGCTGTACCTGAGCTCACGTGGCGCTGCCCGCAACGAGCCGGTGGCCAACCACCTCACGCACCGTGCCAAGCTGGACCTGCATGTCGCCTCCACCGGCTTTTCGTTGTCGGCCTTCAAGGACTTTGCCGAACTGGCCCGCAAGGCCGATATCGTGCATTTCCACTTCCCTTGGCCGTACATGGACCTGGTGCACTTCGCCACCCGGCTGAACAAGCCGACCGTGGTCAGCTACCACTCCGACATCGTCAAGCAGAAGTGGCTGCTCAAGCTGTACCAGCCGCTGATGAACCGCTTTTTTTCTAGCGTCGACCGCATAGTGGCCTCTTCGCCCAACTATGCGGCGCACAGCCCGGTATTGACCCAGTTCAAGGACAAGGTGTCGATCATCCCGTATGGTCTGGACCGGTCCACGTACCCCAAAGCCAGCGCCGAAAAGCTGGCGTACTGGCGGCAACGGTTGGGCGAACGGTTCTTCCTGTTCGTCGGGGCGCTGCGTTATTACAAGGGGCTGGACTACCTGCTGGAGGCCGCGCGTATCAGCGGCTTGCCCGTGGTCATCATGGGCGGCGGCTTCCTGGAGCAGCAGCTGCGCCAGCAGGCCAGCGACGCGGGCCTGAGCCAGGTGCAGTTCCTGGGTGGCTTGCCGGACGAAGACAAGGTGGCGCTGCTGGAACTGTGCTATGCCTTTACCTTCCCGTCGCACCTGCGTTCGGAGTCCTTCGGCATCTCGCTGCTGGAAGCGGCCATGTACGGCAAGCCGCTGATCTCCTGCGAAATGGGCTCCGGCACCACCTTCATCAACCTGGCCGACCAGACCGGGCTGGTGGTACCGCCGCGCGATGCACCGGCGCTGGCCCAGGCCATGCAGCAGCTGTGGGACGACCCGGCCCAGGCCCAGGCCATGGGTGCCGCCGCCCAGCAACGCTTCGAGAACGTCTTTACCGCATCGGCCATGGCCAATGCCTACGCCGAGCTGTATCGCAGCCTGTTGTAGCCCGGTCAGTCAGGCACAACGGGCGCGAAGATCGCCGCATGCCGGCCTTGCCGGTGTGAACCGAGAACGGATTTCATGGAACGACGCACGTTATTGATCACTGGGGCCTCGGGCTTTGTCGGCAGCGCCCTGTGCCAGGGCCTGGCGACGGTCGAAGGCCTTACGCCCCGCGCCGCCTTGCGCCCCAGCAGCCAATCGCCTCTGGCAGGCATAGACGCGGTCACCGTTGCGGACCTGAGCGCCGAGACCGACTGGCAGGCGGCCCTTGTCGATGTAGACGTCGTGGTGCACGCGGCGGCGCGTGTGCATGTGATGAAGGAAACCGCCACCGACAGCCTGGCCGAGTTTCGCCGTGTGAACGTGCAGGGCACGCTCAACCTGGCCCGCCAGGCGGCGGCTGCGGGCGTGCGCCGCTTCATTTTCATCAGCTCGATCAAGGTCAATGGCGAAACCAGCCAGCTGGGCCGGCCCCTGCATGCCGATGATACCCCCGCGCCCCAGGACGCCTATGGCGTTTCCAAGCACGAGGCCGAGCAGGGGCTGCGGGCGGTAGCCGCCGAAACGGGCATGGAGGTCGTCGTGATCCGGCCGGTGCTGGTCTACGGCCCAGGCGTCAAGGCCAACTTCCTGAGCATGATGCGCTGGCTGGAGCGTGGCGTGCCCCTGCCGCTGGGGGCGGTACACAATCGCCGCAGCCTGGTCTCGCTGGGCAACCTGGTCGATCTGATCATCACCTGTGTGGATCACCCAGCGGCAGCGGGCCAGACGTTCCTGGCCAGTGATGGCGAGGCTGTATCCTTGAGCGAGCTGCTGCGGGCCCTCGGCCGGGCGCTGGGCCGTCCAGCCCGCCTGGTGCCGGTGCCCGCCGCGCTGTTGCAAACGG
>NZ_DIMK01000027.1:0-23656 GCF_002425525.1 Pseudomonas sp. UBA5568
GGCCTCCTGAAGTCGCGATCTGCGGCGCCTGAACTACCGCGCGCTTAGAAGCAAGAGCAAGAGCAAGAGCAAGAGCAAGAGCAAGAGCAAGAGCAACTGCAGCTGCAGCTGCAGCTGCAGCGTTAACTCAGAGTATGCGGCTTAGCAAACCCTTGCCAACGGAAACAACCGCTTGAAGTTTGTAGTGGTCTGCTCAGCCAACTGTTCATAGCTGACACACCGTAATGAAGCCACATATTCAGCGACTTCCCGCACATATTGAGGCAGGTTAGGTTTACCCCGATAGGGAATCGGCGCCAAATACGGCGAGTCGGTTTCCACCAGAAGCCGATCCGTCGGCACCTGCCGCGCCACCTCCCGCAACGCCTCGGCATTACGGAACGTCACGATCCCCGAAAGCGAGATGTAATACCCAAGATCCAACGCCGCCTTGGCCATTTCCCAGTCTTCGGTAAAGCAGTGCAGAACGCCTGCCTGCGGCAAGTTCGCCTCACGCAACAGCGCCAAGGTATCGGCACGGGCCGCTCGGGTATGGACGATCACCGGTTTTCCCGTCTGCCGCGAAGCTTCCAGGTGCAAGCGAAATGACGCCTGCTGCAGTTCGGCAGCTTCCGGCTCGTAATGGTAATCCAGGCCGGTTTCACCGATCGCCACTACATGGGGATGGGCCAATTCGGTCAACAGCCAGTCCAGGGCAGGCGCTGCACCCGGCGCTAGGTCCAGCGGGTGAACGCCTACCGAGCAATCCACATCGCTGTATTGCTCGGTCAACGCTTTGACTGCGCCTGCATTTTCGGCACTGACACCGATGCACAGAAAGTGCCCGACACCCCGAGCGCGTGCTGCCTTCAAGGCAGCATCGAGCGAACCCCCGTGGGCGCTGAGGTCAAGGCGGTCAAGATGGCAATGGGAATCTACAAGCATGGGTACACACACGGATAAGGATTAAAGTCAGCGCCCAGTTGGCAGTTGTAGCCAATGGGCCAGCAACGATTCGATCAGCAAAGCACGGTTCAGGTTCGCCTTGCCCAGCACTTTCTGACGCTGCTCAAGGATCCAGGCCTGAACCTCGAGGACGTTCGCCGGACGGCTCTTTTGCGCAAGGTATTGCACCACCTTGCGCATGTCGGCCATGCCGAGCCCATCATCGTCCTGGGTCAACTGGTAACGCAGGATCAGCTGGGCCCAGTCGAAAAACCAATCGAACAGCAACAACAACGGCACGGCTGTCCAGGCGTCGGCCAACTGACTGGGCGACTGCTGCTGCTTGAGCAGCTTCTTCACACCGTCGGTCACCAGGGCACGCTGTTCATGCACGCCGTGTTGATGAAGACTCAGGGCCAACAGCGGCGAGCCGGCAGACAAGGTCAACAGATCGTCACGCCGGGCCTCATCAGTCTCCGGCAAGGCGCTGGCCAGCCAGGCATGGCTCTGGGCCTTGGTCGGCTGTGGACAGGTGACCTGCTGGCACCGGCTCTTGATGGTAGGCAGCAAGCGGCTGGGTTGGTGGGTCACCAACAGCAGCACCGTGTCGCCAGAAGGCTCCTCCAGGCTTTTGAGCAGCGCATTGGAGGCGTTCACGTTCATCGATTCGACAGGCTCGATCATGACGACCTTGCGCCCGCCCAACTGCGCGGTCTGAGCGACGAATGCAACCAGTTCACGGACCTGATCCACCTTGATTGGCTTGTCCAGCTCTTCAGGCTCAAGCATGAAGTTGTCAGGGTGACTACCGGCCTTGAGCAAATGGCAGGACTTGCACTGGCCACAAGGCAGCGTGCCATTAGGCCGCTGGCACAGCAGCCGCGCCATCAGACGCTCGGCCAGATCACGCTTGCCTATCCCCTTGGGACCGTGCAGCAGATAGGCATGGGCATGCTGGGCGCGGCCAGCCAGTTGCTCCCATAGCGTCTGCTGCCAAGGATAGGCATCAGCCACGGCAGCGCTCCACGATACCTGGCAGCAATCTGTCCAACGCTTGCTGAACGTTCGCCAGCGACTGCGACGCATCCAGCAACGTATAGCGTTGGGGTGCCGCAGCTGCGCGTTCCAGGTAGGCGCGACGGACCGCCTCGAAAAACGCCTGCCCTTCCTGCTCGAACCGATCCAGCCGCCCTCGCGCTGCGGCGCGGGCCAGGCCTACTTCGACTGGCAGATCAAACACCAACGTCAGGTCAGGGCGAAGGTCGTCCTGCACGAACTGCTCAAGCGTCGCGATACGGTCGACGGGTAAGCTGCGCCCGCCCCCCTGATAGGCGTAAGTTGCATCTGTGAACCGGTCACACAGCACCACCGCCCCACCCGCCAGCGCCGGTCGGATCACCTGTGCAAGGTGTTGAGCGCGTGCAGCGAACACCAACAAAAGCTCGGTATCGGCGTGCATCGCCTCATCGCTCGGCGACAGCAGCAACTCACGAATCTTTTCAGCCAGTGGCGTGCCGCCTGGCTCGCGGGTCAGCACCACGTCCAGCCCTTGCTCGCGCAGCCGGGCAGCCAGGTATTCCCGGTTGGTGCTCTTGCCCGCGCCTTCGGGGCCTTCCAGTGTAATAAACAAGCCGCTCACATACAGTCCTTATTGGGGGGCGTCGGGCGCCGACGGTTCGGTCGCCCGATCGCCATCGACCTTACCCTGTTCAGGCGCAGCGGCCGGAGCAGATGCATCATCCGATGCTCCCGCCTCAGGCGCCTGAGATGAACCGGACGGCGCCACATTGTCCGAGGGGGTTGGCTGCGCAGTGCCGGGGCTTGAGCGGTAATCTGCCCGACGCTTGAGCTGAAACTCGCGCACAGCAGAGTTGTGATCGTCCAGGTCATCGGAAAAGACGTGGCTACCGTCACCGCGCGCGACGAAGTAAAGGCTGGTGCCATCTGCCGGGTTCAACGCCGCATGGATGGCCTCACGGCCGACCATCGCAATAGGTGTCGGCGGCAGCCCAGTCATGGTGTAGGTGTTGTAAGGCGTCGGCTGGCGCAAATCAGCGCGTGTGATGCGGCCGTTGTAACGCTCGCCCATGCCATAGATGACCGTTGGATCGGTCTGCAGCATCATGCCCAGGCGCAGACGGCGGACGAAGACGCCTGCGATCTGCCCGCGTTCCTGTGGAATGCCGGTTTCCTTTTCCACCAGCGAGGCCATGATCAGTGCCTGATAAGGATCACGATAAGGCAGGTCGCGGGCGCGCTCCGCCCACTCGCGCGCCAGCACCTCTTCCAGGCGCATGTAGGCTTGCTGCAACAGTTCCACATCGCTCATGCCGCGCACGAAGCGATAGGTGTCCGGAAAGAAGCGGCCCTCCGGGAACACGCCAGCGTGCCCCAGCTTTTCCATGACTTGGGCATCGGAGAGGCCATCAAGTGTCTGCTTGATCTTTTCGTGCTTGGCCACCGCCGCGCGCACCTGGCGGAACGTCCAGCCTTCGACGAGGGTCAGGTTGTATTGCACCACGTCGGCCCGCTGCCAGGCGTCGAAAAGCTGTTTCACGGTCATGCCGGGGGTCAGGCGATACTCGCCCGTATGCAGCGGCACGCCGGCCATGTTGAAGCGCCAGTACAACCTGAGCCATAGCGCGTCGTCCAACAGCCCCTCTTGTTGCATGCGGTAGAACATGCGATTGGGCGTAGCGCCATTGGGCACATCCAGCAGGCGCTCCTGTGCCACATGCACAGGTTGATCCAACACCGAATGGACCTTCCAGGCCGACCAGCCAAGGGCCAGGCCCATGACGATCAGGCACATTTCCAGCAGCAGCAGGAATTTACGTCTCACGAATTCAGGTTTCCAGTAACGTACGGGCAACGGCCTGCAACGTTCGGGTGAGCGGGCCAGGCAGCCAGTTTAGCGCGCCTGCAGTGCGGACGGGCCAGATGCCGTAAACGCTATTGCAAACGAATGCTTCATCAGCCTGTCCGAGCTCATCGAACGCCAGGTCACGCACTTGCACAGGGATATTCATCAGCTTCGCCCGCGCCAGCAGTGCGGCGCGCATCACGCCCGCTACCCCGCAGCGATCAAGCTTGGCAGTAAGAAGCGTGCCTTGCTTGACCAGGAACAAATTGCTGTAGACACCCTCGATCAGCCGGCCCTGACCGTCACGCATCAGGCCTTCGGCGTATTCGCCGCCCTGCCATTCGGACCGTGCCAGCACCTGCTCGAGGCGGTTGAGGTGTTTGAGCCCTGCCAGTAAGGGTTGTTCCCCGAGCCGGGTCTGGCACATGAACAGGCGCACGCCCAACTCGGCGTGTTCGGCTGGGTAGATGGGCAACGGGCTGGCTTGCAGGATGCGCCGCGCCACGACGCCAGATGCGGGTGCATACCCGCGCTGGCTGTCACCGCGGGTCAGGATCAGCTTGGCCACGCCCTCACCCAGCTGAGCGGCATAGCGTCTTACTTCATCGGCCACCAGGGCCACGTCGGTGGCGATGGACAGGCGCTGACAGCCCAGTGCCAAACGCGCCATGTGCTCATCCAGCAGCGAGGGCTGCCCCTTGCGTACAGCGAAGGTCTCGAACAGACCATCCCCATACGCCAACCCGCGGTTGTGCAGGTTGATCGCAGCCGCAGGCGTGCCATCGACCCAGCTTTGCATCACTCGGCGAACCGGCGGAACACCAGGGAGCCGTTGGTGCCACCAAAGCCGAACGAATTGGACAGCACGACATCGATCGGCATGCTGCGGGCCTGGTGCGGCACGAAGTCCAGGTCACAGCCTTCGTCCGGCTCATCCAGGTTTATGGTCGGCGGCGCCATCTGGCTGTTGATCGCCAACACACTGAAGATGGCCTCCACCGCACCGGCAGCCCCCAGCAGGTGCCCGGTCATCGACTTGGTGGAGCTCACGGCCAGCTTGTAGGCGTGCTCGCCGAACACGCGCTTGATGGCTGCCACTTCGGCCAAGTCCCCCGCCGGCGTCGAGGTGCCGTGGGCGTTGATGTAGCTGACCTCCTGCGGCTGCACGCCGGCATCGCGCAGGGCATTGACCATGCAACGGGCTGCGCCTTCGCCCGATTCGGGTGGCGACGTCATGTGATAAGCATCACCGCTCATGCCAAACCCTACGAGCTCGGCGTAGATCGTTGCACCCCGTGCCTTGGCGTGCTCAAGTTCTTCGAGCACCAAGGCACCGGCACCGTCGGACAGGACGAAGCCGTCACGGCCTTTGTCCCAGGGGCGACTGGCCCGCGCAGGCTCATCGTTGCGGGTGGAAAGCGCGCGCGATGCGCCAAACCCGCCCATGCCGAGCCCACAGGCGGCCATTTCAGCGCCGCCGGCGATCATGACGTCAGCCTCGCCATGCGCAATGTTGCGCGCAGCCATGCCGATGCAGTGGGTACCGGTGGTGCAGGCGGTGGCGATGGCGTAGTTCGGCCCTTGTAGGCCCAGGTGGATCGACAGGAAGCCGGAGATCATGTTGATGATCGAGCCTGGCACGAAGAACGGCGAGATGCGCCGAGGGCCTGCGTCGTGCAATGTACGGCTGGTCTCCTCGATATTGGTCAGGCCGCCGATGCCCGAGCCCATGGCCACGCCTATGCGCTCACGGTTGGCGTCGGTCACTTCCAGGCCGGCGTTGCGCACTGCCTGAAAACCGGCTGCCAAACCGTATTGAATGAACAGATCCAGCTTGCGAGCCTCTTTGGCCGACAAGTACTGTTCAACCTCGAAGCCCTTCACCGAGCCACCAAAACGGGTGGAGTAGGCAGAAAGATCCGTATGCTCGATCGGACCGATGCCACTGCGGCCAGCCAGAATGCCCTGCCAGGTGCTCGGTACATCGGTACCCAGTGGCGACAGCATGCCCATACCGGTGACCACGACGCGTCTACGCGACACAGTACTCTCCTTTTCTAATGACAGAGTTTCTTGCCATTGCATCCAGTTGGACGGAATGAAATGGCAACAAGCTCTCGATGCGGGGCCTGGCAGCCGACAAGGCGACAGCCAAAGCTTGCAAAGAAAAAACCGCACGCCAGTCAAGGCAGTGCGGTTTTTCCCGACAAGAAGCGTCGACTACAGCGTCTTAGGCCTGGTGGCGGTTGACGTAGTCGATGGCAGCTTGAACGGTAGTGATCTTCTCGGCTTCTTCGTCAGGAATCTCGGTCTCGAATTCCTCTTCCAGAGCCATCACCAGCTCAACGGTGTCAAGCGAATCGGCACCCAGGTCATCGACGAAGGACTTCTCGTTAGTCACTTCTTCTTCCTTGACGCCCAGTTGCTCGGCGACGATTTTCTTGACGCGTTCTTCGATGGTGCTCATACCTAGTTTTCACTCCTAATGGATATATGTCAGGCAGCTGGCCGGTGGCTAATTTTATAGAAGAACGTCCGCTTTTCAAGCTCAACGCGCCTTCAGCCTAGTCCCACGACCAGCCCCCTGGAATCTGATTGCAGCTTTATAACGGATTTTAGGCTCGCAGTATGACTCTTTTTTTACGAAATCCGTCACATTGAACGGCGATATTACATGTACATACCGCCATTGACGGGCACGGTTGCGCCCGTCACGTACGCTGCGCCGTCAGAGGCCAGGAACGAAACCACCTTGGCGATTTCATCTGCCTGACCCAGGCGGCCCAGCGGAATCTGGGTCTGCAGGGCTTCGCGCTGCGCTTCTGGCAGCTCGCGGGTCATGTCGGTATCGATGAAACCCGGAGTGACCGAGTTCACGGTGATACCGCGCGAGCCCACTTCACGCGCCAGGGCGCGACTGAAGCCTTCCAGACCGGCCTTGGCCGCAGCATAGTTGGCCTGCCCAGCGTTACCCATGGCGCCGACCACCGAGCCGATGCTGATGATACGGCCCCAGCGCGCCTTGGTCATGCCGCGCAACACGCCCTTGGACAGACGGTAGAGGCTGTTCAGGTTGGTATCGATGACATCGAACCACTCGTCGTCCTTCATGCGCAGCATCAGGTTGTCACGCGTGATACCCGCATTGTTCACCAGAACGGTCGGCGCACCGAACTGCTCGCCGATGGCCGACAGTACCGAATCAACCGATTCGGCGCTGGTCACGTTCAGCTCCATGCCGGTACCGGCAATACCATGTTCCTTCAGGGTCGCGGCAATACGCTCGGCACCCGAGGCCGAGGTCGCAGTACCGATGACGGTGGCGCCTTGGCGACCCAGTTCCAGGGCGATGGCCTGGCCAATGCCACGGCTGGCGCCAGTGACCAGTGCAACTTTACCTTGCAGGCTCATGCAAGCTTCTCCAAATCAGGCCAGTGCCGCACGCGTGGCGGCAACGGCGTCAGGGGTGTTGAGGTTGTAGGTGGTTACGCCATCGGCGCAGCGCTTGTTGAGGCCAGCCAGGACCTTGCCCGGACCGCACTCGACCAGGTGCACCGCACCGTTGGCAGCCAGCGCCTGGACGCACTCGACCCAGCGCACGGGCTGGTACAGCTGGGCCAGCAGATCACGCTTCAGCGCCTCCAGATCGGGTGCGATGGCAGCTGTCACATTCTGCACAACCGGAATCTGTGGCGCCTGCCACTCGATGGCATTGACCGCAGCGGCAAATCGTTCGGCCGCAGGTTTCATCAGCGCGCAGTGCGACGGTACGCTGACTGCCAGCGGCAAGGCGCGCTTGGCGCCTTTTGCCTTGCACAGCTCCATGGCCCGGTCCACGGCGGCCTTGTTACCGGCGATCACCACCTGGCCCGGCGAATTGAAATTGACCGCGCTGACGACTTCGTCCTCAGCCGCTTCGGTGCAGATCTGTACCACGACGGCATCGTCCAGCCCCAGGATTGCGGCCATGGCACCGTGCCCGGCAGGCACGGCTTCCTGCATCAACTGGCCGCGGCGCTCGACCAGGCGAACGGCGTCCTTGAGGCTAATGCTGCCCGCTGCGACCAGGGCACTGTACTCGCCCAGGCTATGACCCGAGACGAATGCAGGCTTGGCGCCACCCTCCTCAAGCCACAGGCGCCACAGCGCAATGGAAGCGGTCAGAATGGCCGGCTGCGTTTTATCGGTCTGATCGAGTTGCTCTTGCGGACCTTCCTGAACCAGTTTCCAAAGGTCGTAACCCAGCGCCTCGGAAGCTTCCTTGAAGGTCTCGATGATCACCGGCTTCTGCGCGCCGAGCTCGGCGAGCATGCCCAGCGACTGGGAACCTTGACCTGGAAAGACGAATGCGAGAGATGCAGACATTGAACAAGCCCTTATGATCTTGTCGTCGGATAGAGGCGCCTGGCGCATGCCAGGCGCAGAATCTGAACATTTGGATGAAGACCGAAACCGTGCGGTCACATTTAAGCATTTCGTCGGCAAGACCGCTAAGTGCGGGCTCGCATCACATTACGTGAGCAAATCCTCCAGGCGACCATGGAGGCGCTTGGGCAAATTCTCCTGAATTTCGATCAGGGCCCGCTGGATTGCACTCTGAAAGCCCTCCACGCCTGCCGCGCCGTGGCTTTTGACGACGATGCCCTGCAACCCCAGAAAGCTGGCACCGTTGTGCCGCGCCGGGGCCAGATCAGCCTGCACACGCTTGAGCAGCGGCATGGCCACAGCGCCAGCCAGGCGCGACAACAGCCCGCGCCTGAACGCTTGCTCGATACGCTGCGCAATCATGGTAGCCAACCCTTCGCTGGACTTGAGCAGGATATTGCCAACGAAACCGTCGCAGACCACCACGTCCGCTGCCCCTTCGTACAAGCCGTCACCTTCGATGAAACCGACGTAATTGAGGCCGCGAGCCCCTTGCAACAGGTTTGCCGCCAGCCTGACCTGCTGATTACCCTTTATGTCTTCGGTGCCCACATTCAGCAGTGCCACTCGCGGGCGCTGCACGCCCAGCGACTGCGCCGCCACCGACCCCATCACCGCAAACTGGTAAAGCTGCTCGGCCGTGCAGTCGACATTGGCGCCAAGGTCAAGCAGCTGGCAGTAGCCGGTGCGTGTCGGGATGGCGGCTACCATGGCTGGACGATCGATGCCCGGCAGCGTTTTGAGCACGCCACGAGACAGCGCCATCAGGGCCCCGGTATTACCGGCGCTGACACAGGCCTGGGCCTTGCCGTCACGCACCAGCTCCAAGGCAACACGCATGGATGAATCCGGTTTGCCGCGCAATGCCTGTGAAGGCCGCTCGTCCATACCGATCACTTCTGCGGCACCGAGAATGTGCAGGCGCGCGCGATCGGCAGCTGAATAGCCGCTGACAAGTTCTTCCAAGAGGGAGGGTTGACCGACGAGGGTCAGGTGAAGCGAGGGGGTAGCCGACAGGCAGGCGATGCTAGCCTGGACAATGCTGCGGGGACCGAAGTCCCCGCCCATTGCGTCGATCGCGATGATCTGAGCGGACAAGGATTACTCGTCAGCGCCCTTATCGATCACTTTGCGACCACGGTATACGCCTTCTGGCGAAACGTGGTGGCGCAGGTGCACTTCGCCGGTGGACTTCTCTACCGACAGCGCGTTTTCCGACAGGGCATCGTGCGAACGACGCATGTCACGGGCAGAGCGGGATTTTTTGTTCTGCTGAACAGCCATAATTGATTAACTCCTAAACGTTTGGGTCACGCTTTAACTGCGCCAAAACACTGAACGGGTTGGACCGCGATACCTCGTCCTTGCTCGAGTCGGGCTCGTCTGCGCCCGCCGGCTGCTGGCATTCTTCCGGATGATGAGCAGGCACGATGGGCAAGGCGAGCAACAGCTCTTCCTCGATCAGCGCCTGCAGATCCAATGGATCTTCGCCCAGTTCCAGCACGTCATAGCCTTTCGGCAACGACTGGGTATTCGCACCCTCCTTCACCACGGCGTAGGTACACTCGCTGTGGATCGGCAGGGTGACCAGCTCAAGACAACGCTGGCAAACCATCTTGACCTCGACATCCAGCTCGCTGTGGATAACCACAGTGTGCTGTTCGTCTCGTTCAAAATCGAACTTCGCCTGCACCGTACCGACATCGTCGGAAAGCGGGTCGCAGAGTCTTTCCAAATCAGCGAGTGGTAGCGAACCGCTAAGGGTTACGCCACGATCAGCCAATTTGCGCGGGTCAACGTGAGGTGGAATCGGGTCATTCAACATAGGCGCAGCATTCTAGGGATGCCCCCCGTCCCTGTCAAAGGAATTTGGTGGCATCGTGCGTGATAGGATGGGTTCAACCGAATCAGGAGCTTACCATGCTTGCACTGTTACTGGCGTCCAGTTCCCTTTATCGCCGCGAACTGCTTGCGCGCCTGCGCCTTCCGTTTACCTGGGCAAGCCCTGACATAGACGAGACGCGCCAGCCGCAAGAGCCTGCAATCGACCTGGTCCAGCGCCTGGCCATGCAAAAAGCCCAAGCCCTTGCGGGCAGCCACCCAAACCACCTGATCATCGGCTCGGATCAGGTCGCGGTGCTAGGCGAGCACATTCTGGGCAAGCCCCACACGGTCGAGCGAGCCTGCGAACAGCTGCTCGCCTGCAGTGGCCAGCAGGTAACGTTCCTTACCGCACTGGCGCTGCTCAACAGCGCCACCGGGCAGTGCCAGGTGGACTGCGTGCCGTTCACCGTGAAGCTGCGGACGCTGGACCGAGAGCGTATCGAACGCTACGTGGCAGCGGAAATGCCCCTCGATTGCGCCGGTAGTTTCAAGGCCGAAGGGCTTGGCGTGAGTTTGTTCGAAAGCACCGAGGGGTGCGATGCGACCAGCCTGGTGGGGCTCCCACTGATACGACTCGTCGACATGCTGGCCCTGGAGGGAGTGCGTGTACCATAGCCAAACCGGGGGGTCGTGCACCGACCCCATAGAGGCGACTGGGCTTAACGCAATTGCGGGCCCTGGAAACCCATCCACATGGCCAGGCGCTCTGCCACGCTGGCGCCCATGCGCTTGGAGAAACGGTCCAGTGGCGATTCCTGCACGGTGAAATCCACCAGATCCTTTTCGCCCACCACCTCACGCGCCACATAGCTGGCACTGCCCAGGCCATCGATCAGGCCAAGCGCCTTGGCCTGCTCGCCGGACCAGACCAGGCCGCTGAACAGCTCCGGGTGATCCTTGTCCTTGAGTCGCTCGCCCCGCCCCTGCTTGACCATGGCGATGAACTGGTTGTGGGTGGTGTCCAGCACGCCCTGCCAGAACTGAGTCTCCTCAGGTTTCTGCGGTGAGAAGGGATCGAGAAACGCCTTGTGCTCACCGGACGTGTAGAGCCGGCGCTCCACGCCAAGCTTGTCCATGGCGCCAACGAAACCATAGCCCGCAGCCGTCACGCCAATCGACCCGACCAGACTGGCCTTGTCGGCATAGATCTCATCAGCGGCACTGGCGATGTAATAGGCTCCCGACGCACCCAGGTCGGCGATGACGGCGTACAGCTTGATGCCAGGGTGCTCGGCACGCAGGCGGCGAATCTCGTCATACACATAGCCTGCCTGCACGGGGCTGCCGCCCGGGCTGTTGATGCGCAGGACCACGGCCTTGGTCTTGCTGTCCTTGAAGGCATCGCGCAGGCCCTTGACGATGTTGTCGGCACTGGCAGCCTCCTGGTCGGCGATGACCCCGCGTACCTCCACCAAGGCTGTATGACTGGCACCGCCCGAGGCAGCCTTGTCCATGTCGGCCCAGGGCAGGAACAGCGCCAGGATGCCGAAGAGATAGATGAACGTCAGCAGCTTGAAAAAGATACCCCAGCGTCGCGACCGGCGCTGCTCCTGGATCCCCGCCAGCAAGGTCTTTTCCAGCAGCTTCCAACTTTTGCGCTCCTCGCGCTCCTCGGGCTCGGCCTCGGGGGCCTTCCATTCGCCTGCCATGCTCACCTACCTCGAAAATGAACCTGCGGAACCAGACAGCCACTCGCGCAGCTGGCCAAAGTGATCGATACAAACCTGCGGCCCGAACTCGGCCAGCGCCTGGAGCGACATTGCGCCATAACCCACGGCGACGCAGTGCATCCCCGCGTTACTGGCCATCTGCAGATCGAACGCAGAATCTCCGACCATCAGCGCACGACCCGGTTCGACGCCGCAATGGTCGAGTATTTGTTCGAGCATCAGTGGGTGGGGCTTGCCGCGCGTCTCATCGGCCGCACGCGTGATATCGAAAAACCGCTCAAGGCCGTTGGCCTTGAGCACCCTGTCAAGACCGCGGCGCGCCTTGCCGGTAGCCACCGCCATTCGATAGCCCTCGGCGCGAAAGGCCGCCAGCGATTCGACAACGCCATCGAACAGCGGCGAAGGCTGTTGATCGAGCGCCGTGTAGATATCGGCATAGTGCTGACGAAAACGCTCTACCTGCTCAGGTGGCAGACGCGGATAAAGGGTGTGGATCGCCTCGGCCAACGACAGCCCGATGATCCCCTTGATGGCCTGCTCCTGACTGGGCGCGTGGCCGGCGCGCTCGGCAGCAACCTGCATGGCCTCGACGATGCGCCCGACGGAGTCGGCCAAGGTGCCGTCCCAGTCGAAGATCAGCAGCGCGTAGTCACGGCGCACTCAAACGCTCCACGGTCTTGGCCCACATTTCATCCACGGGCGCCTCCAACTTGAGCTCCCCACCATCCGGAAG
The DNA here is from genome assembly GCF_002425525.1 of Pseudomonas sp. UBA5568. Classification (NCBI taxonomy): domain Bacteria; kingdom Pseudomonadati; phylum Pseudomonadota; class Gammaproteobacteria; order Pseudomonadales; family Pseudomonadaceae; genus Pseudomonas; species Pseudomonas sp. UBA5568. Next base: position 12,500 of record NZ_DIMK01000027.1, read on the forward strand.
CGGCACCGTCAGCGCATACGCGTGCAGGAAAAGACGCTTGCCGCCCAGCTCGCGGATTTCGCGACTGAAATCTTCGTCGCCATACTTGCTGTCGCCTGCGATCATGTGCCCGGCATGCAGGGCATGCACGCGAATCTGGTGGGTACGGCCCGTGATCGGGCGCGCCTCCACGAGGGTGGCGAAGTCGCCGAAGCGGCGCAGTACACGGAACAGGGTCAGCGCCTCCTTGCCTTCGTCGTTGACTTCGACCATGCGCTCGCCTGAGCGCAGGTTGCTCTTGAGCAGCGGTGCATTGACTTGTTTCTTCGCGGTTGGCCAGTGACCGCGCACCAGGGCCATGTAGCGTTTGTCCACGCCATCCCCGCGCAGCGCAGCATGCAGATGGCGCAGCATGCTGCGCTTCTTGGCGATCATCAGCAGGCCCGAGGTGTCCCGGTCCAGGCGATGCACCAGCTCCAGCTCCTTGGCATCAGGGCGCAACTGACGCAGCGCCTCGATCACCCCAAAACTCAGCCCGCTACCGCCATGCACGGCGATCCCGGCAGGCTTGTTCATCACGATCAACGCCTTGTCTTCGTGAACGATGGCGGCTTCGAGCCGCTGCAGCAGCCCCTGAGCCACCGGCGCCGGCTCGTCGCGCTCAGGCAGTCGCACGGGCGGAACCCGCACGATGTCGCCCGCCTGGATCTTGTACTCGGGCTTGACCCGACCTTTGTTCACTCGCACCTCGCCCTTGCGCAGGATGCGATAGACCAAGGTCTTGGGCACACCCTTGAGGGCTGTGATGAGAAAGTTGTCGATACGCTGGCCGGCAAGTTCCGGCGCGACTTCAATCAGCTGGACGCCGGAAGTCGGAGAGGTATTGGTTGTCATGGCGCAATCATACAATTTTTATGGAATTGAAGCACTTAATCATTGCTGCTATAATCGCGAACGCCGCCATAAGCGGCAGGCCAGTGGAATCAGGCTGTGCGCCAGTCACTGACCTACGCAATTCTCCAGGACGCGAGGCCGTCCTACGGGGGTTCGCCAGTTTACCGAATTGCCTGGAATCGCCACCAGCGCCGTGTAGAGAAGACCGAAAATAAACGACAAGTGCGGTGTCAAACCTGCTTACACGCTTCTTTTCGCAGTACCTCTGCCCGCCCGTCGCTTCCACGCAACCCATGGCGAATGCCTCGGAAATACCTGCCTTGGACATGAATGGCGCCAGCGCAGAATCGCGCTGGCGAAAAATGCAACCCGTTGCGGATTCAGCGCGCGGCAGCACCCGAATTATCAGGGATACGTGCAGGGTGGAGATGCACAGCCCTCGGACCGTGTAGCACCGCGTCCGGCCACCAGCCCCATCGTAAGGCTGGCGAGCGGATAAGGTCCTGAAAAGATGCCCCTGGGCGTCCACGGCTGAAGGTTGATTCCTCCTCCTGACTGAGTGCACCAGGCCCGCTTGGTTGATTCGGATAACAATTCGAAGCCTCCGGGGCCTTGTTGGCACCGCAGCAAAACAGGACGCGTCGTCGCGACAACGGCAGGCTGGGCAACCGGCTGGTGCCGAACGTCGCTCGACACGGGGGTGGTTAACCACCCTTTGCGCACCTTGGCACCGACCATGAGACGTCGTGTGTGCCGAACGCCGTTTCCGGCAGCCCGGAAACCGACGGTACAACATGAAAAGAATGCTGATTAACGCCACTCAACCCGAAGAGTTGCGCGTAGCCCTGGTGGACGGCCAACGCCTCTACGACCTGGACATCGAGTCCGGTGCACGTGAGCAGAAAAAGGCCAACATCTACAAAGGCAAGATCACTCGCATCGAACCTAGCCTCGAAGCCGCCTTCGTCGACTTCGGTTCCGAACGTCACGGCTTCCTGCCGCTGAAAGAAATCTCCCGCGAATACTTCAAGAAGGCCCCTGAAGGCCGCGTCAACATCAAGGAAGTGCTCAGCGAAGGCCAGGAAGTCATCGTCCAGGTCGAGAAGGAAGAGCGCGGCAACAAAGGCGCCGCCCTCACCACCTTCATCAGCCTGGCCGGCCGCTACCTGGTGTTGATGCCCAACAACCCACGCGCCGGCGGCATTTCCCGTCGCATCGAAGGTGAAGAGCGCAACGAGTTGCGCGAAGCGCTCAATGGCCTGACCGTACCAGGCGACATGGGCCTGATCGTTCGCACCGCCGGCCTTGGCCGCAGCAGCGAAGAGATGCAGTGGGACCTGGACTACCTGCTGCAACTGTGGACCGCCATCAAGGAAGCCTCGCTGGACCGCGCCGCGCCGTTCCTGATCTATCAGGAAAGCAATGTCATCATCCGCGCCATCCGCGACTACCTGCGCCAGGACATCGGCGAAGTGCTGATCGACAGCATCGATGCCCAGGAAGAAGCCCTGACCTTCATTCGCCAGGTCATGCCGCAGTACGCCAGCAAGGTCAAACTGTACGAAGACAGCGTCCCGCTGTTCAACCGCTTCCAGATCGAGAGCCAGATCGAAACCGCGTTCCAGCGCGTGGTCGAGCTGCCATCAGGCGGTTCGATCGTGATCGATCCGACCGAAGCGCTGGTGTCCATCGACATCAACTCGGCACGCGCCACCAAGGGCAGCGACATCGAGGAAACCGCGCTGCAGACCAACCTGGAAGCGGCCGAGGAAATCGCCCGCCAGCTGCGCCTGCGTGACATCGGCGGCCTGATCGTGATCGACTTCATCGACATGACCCCNNCATCTCGCGCTTCGGCCTGCTGGAAATGTCCCGTCAGCGCCTGCGTCCGTCGCTGGGCGAAAGCAGCGGCATCGTCTGCCCGCGCTGCTCGGGCACCGGCATCATCCGTGACGTGGAATCGCTGTCGCTGGCTATCCTGCGCCTGATCGAAGAAGAGGCCCTGAAGGATCGCACTGCCGAAGTCCGTGCCCAGGTGCCGATCCCGGTGGCCGCCTTCCTGCTCAACGAGAAGCGCAATTCCATCACCAAGATCGAGCTGCGTACCCGTGCACGCATCATCATCTTGCCGAACGATCACCTGGAAACCCCACACTTCGAAGTCCAGCGCCTGCGCGACGACAACCCTGAAGTACTGAACAACCAGTCCAGCTACGAAATCGCCGCCAGCGAGACCGAAGAAGCGCCACAGCCGACCGCCACCCGCACCCTGGTTCGCCAGGAAGCCGCTGTGAAAACCGCCCCGGCCCGTGCGAACGCACCTGTGCCTGCCACCGAGCAGCCACAGCCTGCGCCAGCCGCCGCCCCTGCCCCAAGCGCCCCGGAGCCCAGCCTGTTCAAGGGCTTGGTGAAGTCGCTGGTGAGCCTGTTCGCTGGCAAGGAAGAACCTGCTGCCGCGCCTGTCGCCCCTGCCGCTGAAAAGCCGACTACCGAGCGCAGCCCGCGCAACGAGGAACGCCGTAACGGACGACAGCAGAGCCGTAACCGTAACGGTCGTCGCGACGAAGAGCGCAAGCCGCGTGAAGAGCGTGCCGAGCGCGCCCCGCGCGAGGAACGCCAGCCACGCGAGGAACGTGCTGCGCGTGAAGAACGTGCACCACGAGAAGAACGTGCCCCGCGCGAAGAGCGTGCACCACGCCAGTCGCGCGAGGACCGTCGCGGCAACCGTGGCGAAGAGCGCGTGCGTGAACTGCGCGAGCCGTTGGACGCTACACCGCCAGCAGAACGCGAGGAGCGTCAGCCGCGTGAAGAGCGCGTAGCCCGCGAAGAACGTGCTCCACGTGAAGATCGCGCGCCTCGCGAAGAGCGTGCTCCGCGTGAAGAGCGCGCCCCACGTGAAGAGCGCGCACCTCGCGAAGAGCGTGCTCCGCGTGAAGATCAAGCGCCTCGTGAAGAGCGTGCAGCCCGGGAAGAACGCGCCCCGCGCCAACCTCGTGAAGAACGTCAGCCACGCACGACCGAGGAAGCAGCAGAACACGCCGCCGAGCTGGCCGAAGAGCAACTGCCGAACGAAGAGCAACTGCAGGATGAGCAGGACGGCAACGATGGCGAGCGTCCGCGCCGCCGCTCGCGTGGCCAGCGTCGCCGCAGCAACCGTCGCGAGCGCCAGCGCAACGCCAATGGTGAGTTGATCGACGGTGAAGAAGAAGGCAGCGAAGAGCAGCCTCAACAGCGCCAGGCCACCGAGCTGGGCGCAGAGCTGGCCGCAGGCGTCGCGGTGACCGCTGCGGTTGCGACCAGCAACATCAGCACCGACGCCGAGGCCCAGGCCAATCAGCAGGCCGAGCGCGCTACCGCCGAAGTCGCCGCTGTTGCCCCAACCGACAGCAGCGAAATCGCCCAACCGGTCGAGCAGGCTGACGCTGTGGCCCAAGCAGAAGCGGCCGCCGTGGCCCCGGCGGTCGAGCAGCCAGTCAGCGAGCCAGCGCCGTTTGTCGAGGCCTCGGCCGAGCCAGTGGTTGAGGTCGTCCCGCAGCCGGCAATTGAACAAGCCTCCGTTGCTGAGCCAGCCGCGGCCACCGAAACCGCAGCCGTTGAAGCCCCGGCAGACGTTCAGGCACCTGAAGCGCCAGTCACTGAAGTACCTGCAGAAGCCCCGGCTATCGAAGCCGGCGAAATCGAGCAGGCACCTTCCGTGATCGAGGTTGCCCCGGTAGCCGAACAGCCCGCCCCGGCGGTCGAGGCCCAGCCAAAGGTGGCCGAGCCAGAGGTTGTGGCCGAGCCTGAAACGGCCGCGCCTGAGCCTGAGCCAGCAGCCGCCGCAGCCGCCGTGGCAGAGCCTGCCACCGTCATGCTGTCCAACGGCCGCGCACCAAACGATCCACGTGAAGTGCGTCGCCGCAAGCGTGAGGCTGAGGCTGCCGCCAAAGCCGCCCAGGCTACCGCCACTACCGACGCGCCAACGTCAGAGACCGCCGACGAGCCGAAAACCCATCAGGGTTGATAGCCAAGGCTGAATGAAAAAGCCCCGCCAGTGCGAACTGGCGGGGCTTTTTCTTGGCCGGGCGTTTACCCTTATGGACGGACACGGCGCCTGGACGACGCTGTAGGCAGCATCAATAAAGATTGGGCTCCATCTCGAGCTCAACCCCGAACCGCTCCAGGATGTCGGCCTGGATTCGCCGCGCCAGAGCGTGCATTTGCGCCCCGCTCGCCTGGCCATGGTTGACCAGCACCAGCGACTGCAGGCGATGCACCCCGGCATCGCCTTCGCGATAGCCCTTCCAGCCCGCCCGCTCGATCAGCCAGCCCGCTGCCAGCTTCACTTGGCCATCGGCCTGAGGGTAGGCAATGACATCTGGATGCTGCGCACGAATGCGCTCAACCACCTGCGCCGCGACCACGGGGTTCTTGAAGAAACTCCCGGCATTACCCAGCTCGGCCGGATCAGGCAATTTCTCACGACGAATACTGCAGATAGCATCACTGATGGCCTGCGCAGTGAGCACGGTGCTGCCCTGCTCGGCCAGGCGCTGACGCACCGGGCCGTAGTCCAAGCGCGCCTGCAAGGTGCGACTCAAGGCGAAACGCACACGCAGTATCAGCCAGCGACCAGGGTTACGCTTGAACAGGCTGTCACGGTAGCCGAACGCGCAGTCGGACAAGGCGAAGTCACGGACTTCACCCGTCTTGCGGTCCAGCGCGGTCAAGCCAGCGAAGACATCCTTGATCTCGACGCCATAAGCGCCCACGTTCTGCATGGGTGCAGCGCCTACTGTGCCGGGAATCAGGCTGAGGTTCTCCAACCCGCAAAACCCCTGCGCGAGCGTCCATTGCACAAACGGGTGCCAGGCCTCACCCGCCTCGGCCTCGACCACAACGTGTTCGCCATCGTCAGTGAGCACGCGACGACCCTGGGTTGCGACGTGCAGCACCAGGGCATCGACATCGCGGGTCAGCAGCAGGTTGCTGCCCCCACCGATCACCAGCACCGGTACACCCTGCTGCTGCGCACCGTCCAGCGCCTGACGCACCTGCAGGTCGTCTTTGGCCTGGATGAAATAGCGCGCTTTCACGTCGATGCCAAAGGTGTTGTACGGCTTGAGCGAGACCTGCTCCTGCCAATGCTCGGTCATAACCGCCCCTTGATTTCCACGACCAGCGCTTGGCAGGCGGTTTCGATCAGGTCGAGCACCTGCTCGAAGCCGTCGGCACCGCCATAGTACGGATCTGGCACTTCATCGAGCGCAGAACCGTAGCGGCGCAAAAACAGGTCGAGCTCACCCACTGCCGTGGACGGGCGCAGGGCACGCAGATCGCGCAGGTTGCTCTGATCCATCGCCAGGATCAGGTCGTACTCGGCGAAGTGCGCCACCTTGACCTGCTGGGCACGCTGCTTCGACAGGTCGTAGCCACGTGCCAGCGCGGCCTTGAGGGTGCGGCTATCGGGCGCCTTGCCAACGTGCCAGTCGCCCGTACCGGCCGAGGCTACCTGCACCTGATCGGCAAGCCCTGCGGCCTGCAGTTGATGACGCAGCACGCCTTCGGCAGTAGGCGAGCGGCAGATGTTGCCCAGGCACACGAACAGAACGCGCATTAGGCCTCCAGCAAGCGCCGTACGCGCTCCAGGTCTTCAGGGGTGTCCACGCCCACGGCGGGGGCCTCGATGGCATCTTCAACATGAATACGCACGCCGTGCCACAACGCACGCAGCTGCTCCAGCGCCTCGGTCTGCTCCAGCCAGCATGGGCCCCAGCCGACGAAATCATGGAGGAAACCAACCCGATAGGCATACATGCCGATATGGCGACGGTAAGGCACACCGGGTGGCAGATCCTGGCCTTTGGCAAACGCATCGCGGGCCCACGGCAGCGGCGCACGGCTAAAGCTCAGGGCCAGGCCGTTCTTGTCGCTCACCACCTTGACTGCGTTGGGGTTGAACACCGCTTGCGGTTCGTGGATCAGCTCGGCCAAGGTCGCAATACCGGCTTGCGGGTTAGCCGCCAGGTTGGCGGCCACCTGGTCGATGATCACTGGCGGAATCAGCGGCTCGTCACCCTGCACGTTGACCACGATGGCGTCGCTGGGCAGGCCGAGCTGCACGGCCACCTCGGCCAGTCGGTCAGTGCCGGATTCATGGTCGACGCGGGTCATCAGCACTTCGGCGCCAAATGCCTGGCAAGCTTCGTAAATGCCGGCATCGTCGGTTGCGATGACGACACGGCTGGCGGCACTTCGGCGCGCCTGTTCCCACACGTGTTGCACCATTGGCTTGCCGGCGATGGGCAGCAGGGGCTTGCCTGGCAAGCGCGTGGAGCGCAGGCGGGCTGGAATGACGACAGTGAAATCCAGGCTCATTTGTCCAGGCGCTCATCATCGGTCAGGGTACGTGCCTCGCTTTCCAGCATGACCGGGATACCGTCGCGAATGGGATAGGCAAGGCCGGCGCCCTTGCTGATCAGCTCGGTCTTGTCGGCGCTGAGCTTGAGCGGGCCCTTGGTGATTGGGCAGGCCAGGATATCGAGCAGTTTGGTGTCCATAAAAGGCTTCCTTTGGCCAGATGGCCGACATTGAAAACGGGATCAGGGCTTGGGTAGCAAACGTTGCAACTGCAGGTCGAACCAAGTGCCAAATGCCGGCGTGGGTTGGGCTTCCACAGCCAGGTACCACCAGTTCTCGGCGGCGAAAGAGCGGCACTTCACCGCATCCTTCTCGGTCATGACCAGCGGCAGTGGCGGTGTGAAGGCAAGGTTCTGGGCACTGAATTGTGCGTGGTCGGCAAAGGGGTGCGGCAGCGGCTGCCAGCCTAGCCCTTGCAAGGTATTGAAGAAACGCTGCGGATTACCGATGCCGGCCACTGCATGCAGACGCTGGCCGGCGGAAAAATGGTCGAGTGCCCGGCGCTCGCCCGTGCGCAGGTTGACCAATGCGCTGGGCTGCAGGCGAAAACCAAAGCCTTCGGCAGTGTCTTGCTCCGCGCCATTGAACAGGATCGCGTCGGCCGCCTTCAGGCGCTCGACAGGCTCGCGCAAGGGGCCGGCCGGCAGGCATCGGCGGTTGCCCAGGCCGCGAGCGGCGTCGATCAAGACCAATTCCAGGTCTCGCGCCAGGCGGTAGTGCTGCATGCCGTCGTCACACAGGATCAGGTCCAGGTGTTCGCTGGCCAGCAGGGCCTGCACCGCACGGGCGCGGTCCGGGTCGATCATCAGCGGCACACCGGTACGCTGCACGATCAGCAGCGGCTCGTCGCCCGCCTGCTCGGCAGCCTGATCGGCCGTGACCCGCCAAGGCAACTGCGGCGGCTTGGCGCCATAGCCACGGCTGACCACCCCTACCCTCAAGCGCCGCTGGCGGCAGTGCTCGATCAGCCAGAGAATCATGGGGGTCTTGCCCGTACCGCCGACGGTGATGTTTCCCACCACGATGACGGGCACCGGGGCGCGGTAGCTGGTCCGCTGGTCGTTGAGAAAACGACTGCGCTTGCGTTTGACCACCCAGCGGTACAGCGCTTCCAGCGGACGCAGCAACGCCAGTGCAGGATGGCCGGTGTACCAGGCAGCAAGCAGGCGATCGGCTAGTGTCATCAGGGTGTGCTCTGGGCCGCCTCGACGGTGGTCATGCGCAACTGGCTGAAGCCGAGCTTGCCGGCGGCATCCATTGCGGTGACCACAGCCTGGTGCGGGGTCTTGCCGTCGGCACTGATGGCCAGGGGCAGTGTGTTGTCGCCACCTGATTCACGCTCGATGGCCTCGCTGAGGGTGGCCAGGTCGCTCTTGGGCAGCAGGTGGTTATTCACTGAATACACCCCTTCGGCACTGATGGTGATCTCTACCAACTTGCCCTCATCGCCCGGTGCCCGCTCGGCGCTGGCCGCTTCGGGCAACTGGACGCGCAGCTGGGTTTCGCGAGTGAACGTGGTGGTGACCACGAAGAACAGCAACAACACGAACACTACGTCGATCAACGACGCGAGGTTGATGTCGATGTTCTCGCGCTGGCGATTGCGCCGAAACTTCACGCCTTGCCTCCCGCCACTTCCACCTCGCGGTCCCCCTGAATCACTTCCACCAGTTTGATCGCCTCCTGCTCCATGCCCACCACCAGCTCATCGATGCGGCGCAGCAGGAAGCGGTGGAAGAACACCGCCGGGATACCGACCATCAGCCCGGCTGCGGTGGTTACCAGGGCCTTTGAAATACCGCCCGCCAGCACCGAGGCGTTGGCGGTCATCTGCGACCCCATGAACGCGCTGAAGATGTCGATCATGCCCAGCACGGTGCCCAGCAGGCCCAGCAGCGGCGCCATGGCGGCAATGGTGCCCAGCGTGCTGATGTAGCGCTCCAGCTCGTGGATGACGCGCGAGGCGGCTTCCTCGATGCACTCTTTCATGATTTCGCGACCATGACGCGAGTTGGCCAGCCCTGCCGCGAGGATCTCCCCCAGGGGCGAGTCGGCACGCAGGGCCTTGAGCTTGTCACTGGTCAGTTGCTTGTCCTTGATCCACATCCACACCTGGCCCAGCAGGTGAGGCGGACTGACGCGACTGGCGCGCAGGGTCCACAGGCGCTCGACGACGATAGCCATGGCGGCGATGGAACTCAGAATGATCGGCAGCATCATCCAACCGCCTGACTTGACCAATTCCCACACAGTAGAAGCCCTCTGGAAAAGGTCGCCACTTTACCATAGGCGCGCCAGGGGCTCATCAGCATTAACCACCCCTGGCGTCACGCCAGAACCGACGCTGGCTGCGCATACCCTCGACCTTTCCTTGCACACCGAGCACCAGATGCAACGCCCCCTCCACCGCCGTGTCGTGAAGGGTCATGCCATGCCTGCGATAGCGTTCGACCACCTGTGCATGGGGATGCCCGAAGCTGTTGTTGCGCCCGCGGGATATCAGTACCCCACGCGGGGCTGCAGCGCGGATGAAGGCTTCGCTCGACGAACTGCGGCTGCCGTGGTGAGGCGACTGCAGCCAGTCGATGCGTGGTGAGTCCATGGCAGCCAGCCACGCACGTTCGGCCCCCGCCTCCATGTCCCCGGCCAGCAGCAAACGCTCGCCCGACGCCTCGACCAGCAACACGCAGGAGCGGTCATTGCTGGTGCGCGCATCCGCCCAGCGCCACAGGGAAAAGCGCACGCCGTCCCACTCCCACTGCTCGCCACTGACGCAAGGCTGTAACTGAACCGCTTCCAGCGGCTCACCGCCAATCGCCCGCCTGATCGGCAGCCCGCGCCCGATTGCACCTGCACCGCCGGCGTGATCGGCATGGGCGTGACTGACCACCAGCAGATCCAGGCTGTCGACCCCCAACTTGCGCAAGGTGGGCAACACGACCCGTTCACCCAGATCGCTTTCACCCCTGGCTGGACCTGCGTCATACAGCAGACTGTGCTGCCGGGTACGCAGCAACACCGCCAAGCCTTGGCCCACGTCCAGCTGCCACACCTCGACTTGGCCATCCGGGACAGGCTCGCGAGGTGCCCAGAGCGCCACGAGCATCACCGCACCCAACCCACGCAGCGGCACACCCCGTGGCAGCAACAGCAGCAGTGCACCCAGGCAGACCAGCAGCCAGGCCCACAACGGCAATGCGGGAGGCACCCATGCCGGGCGCTGCTGGGCGACCAGCGCCAAGGCGCGAAACAAGATATCCAGCAGGCCGCCTACCAGCCACAGCAAGGCCTCACCTGCGCTTCCCAAGGGCAGCAACAAGGTGCCCAATAGCGCCAGCGGCAATACCGCCAAGCTCACCCACGGCACCGCCACCAGGTTGGCCAGCGGGGCACTCAGGCTCACCGGCAAGCCCACCGCCAGCAGCACTGGGAGCAGCCCGACGGCGATGACCCACTGCGCTCGCGTCCAGGCCTGCCAGGGTTGCCAAGCCCCTAGCCGGGCACTGAAGGTGTAGATGAGCGTGGCCACGGCGCCGAATGACAACCAGAAACCTGGAAGCAGCGCTGCCAATGGCTCGAACAGCAGTACGGCAACCAGCGCAAGTAACAAGGGGTGAAACGCACCCAGATGACGAAAGCGCAGCCGCCACAGCAGCACCACGGCCAGCATCAGACAGGCGCGCTGTACTGGCACCCCTGCCCCAGCCAGCCAGCCGTAGGCCAGCGCCGCACTCATCGCCAGCGCACAGGCCCAAGGCAGCCACGGCACCCGGGCCGGCCACAGCCCCCAGCGGGCCAACCACGCGACCACGGCGTAGAGCAGACCCGCCACCAGACCGATGTGCTGGCCCGAAATCACCAGCAGGTGCACGGTGCCGGTTGCCT
>NZ_DIMK01000044.1:0-19317 GCF_002425525.1 Pseudomonas sp. UBA5568
GCGACCACCGAGGCCTTGCCTTCAGTGTCGATACCGATGACCTGATAGGCATCCTTGCGCTCGCCCATTTCCATGCCCGGCGAACCGACCGGCATGCCGGGAACGGCCATGCCCTTGAGGTCACTGCGGCTAGCCAGCTCATGCACCTGGGTTGCGGGGACATGGCCCTCGACGAACTTGCCAGCGATGACGCCGGTATGACACGACGCATGCCGCTGCGGGACTTCCAGGCGTTGCTTGACGGCGCTCATGTTCGTTTCGACATGGTCGTTCACAGTGAAGCCGTTGTCTTTGAGATGACTGATCCAGGCTTTGCAGCAACCACAGTTGGGGTCGCGGTAGACATCAATGGTGTCGGTGGCCTGTGCAAGGGTGGTGAAGGCCAGCAGGCCAAGGGCCAGCCGATTCGATCGCAGCATGGATGAGCTCCTGATAAACGTGTGACCTGCGCCCAGCATAGCGCACGGCCTGGTCCAAACGCGCAAGGCGCCAGGGTCGCCCCGCCTGGCTTTCAACCTGCTGACCGGCGCATTACAGTTCCGTCAGCCAGCGGCCTGGTCACCGTTCAGGTCGCGCATTAGTAGCCCGAACGCCAACGACACTTGTTCAGGTACTGGTAGGTACACCACATGGCCATCCCCGGGTGCGACTTCGATGGCCTGCTGCTGCCGGTCATGCAACTGATTCAGGTCGAAGTGGTAATTGCCGCGCGGTGTCATCAGCTCCAGGTGGTCGCCCAGGGCAAAGCGGTTCTTGACCTTGACCTCGGCCCAGCCGTCTACCCGCTGTCCGGTCAGTTCACCCACGAACTGCTGGCGCTCGGAAACCGAGCTGCCCCGCTGATAGTTCTGGTACTCGTCGTGCACATGGCGGCGCAGAAAGCCCTCGGTGTAGCCCCGCTGCGCCAAGGATTCGAGGTTGTCCATCAAGGTGCGGTCGAAAGGCTGCCCATCGGCCGCATCGTCGATGGCTTTTCGGTAGGACTGCACGGCCCGTGCGCAATAGAAATGCGACTTGGTGCGACCCTCGATCTTCAGCGAGTGCACGNNGATGTAGGTGCCGTGCTCGTCCTCGAATGCGGGCATTTCGGTACCGGGACGCTCGCTTTCCTGCAGCAGGAACACTTGGTCGGTGGGCGCACCCTGGCCCAAGGTCGGCTGCACTTCGCGCACGATATCGCCTGTGACGCTCTCGGTTGCCGGCGTAACATCATACTTCCAGCGACAGGCGTTGGTGCAGCTGCCCTGATTGGCATCGCGCTTGTTCAGGTAGCCCGACAGCAGGCAGCGGCCTGAGTAGGCCATGCACAGTGCCCCATGCACGAATACTTCCAGCTCCATGCCAGGCACCTGCTGGCCAATTTCTTCGATTTCTTCAAGCGACAGTTCGCGCGAGAGGATGACGCGGCTGATGCCTTGCTGCTGCCAGAACTGCACGCTGGCCCAGTTGACCGTGTTGGCCTGTACCGAGAGGTGCACGGGCATCTGCGGGTAATGCTGGCGTACCAGCATGATCAGGCCCGGGTCGGACATGATCAACGCGTCCGGTGCCATGGCGATCACAGGGGCCAGGTCCTTGAGGAAGGTCCTGAGCTTGGCATTGTGAGGCGCGATGTTGACCACCACATAGAAGCGCTTGCCCAGCGCGTGCGCCTCCTGGATGCCCAGCGCCAGATTGGCATGGTCGAAGGCGTTGTTGCGCACCCGCAGGCTGTAGCGGGGCTGGCCGGCATAGACCGCATCAGCACCGTAGGCGAAGGCGTAGCGCATGGTGTGGAGCGTGCCGGCAGGCGCCAGCAATTCGGGCTTGGCAACGGAGTTCATGAATACACCGGTTAAAGGGCGCGGATGCTAAGCCGCTTGCGGTTGGGCCTTATTGATCTGAATCAAGGGGCAGGTGGCACTTTTACCCCAGCACCACGCACTAATACCCCAGAACCCATCCGAGGACCGGAAATGAACGAAACTGCTTTGCAGAACAAGGCGCTGGCGGTGCTCCTGGCACTGGTCACCATTGCCTTCGTCTGGATCTTGCTGCCTTACTACGGCGCAATCTTCTGGGCGGTAATCCTTGGCATCCTGTTCGCGCCGTTGCAACGCAACCTGCTCATGCGCTTCGGGCGCCGACGCAATGTGGCCGCTGCCGCGACCACGCTCATCTGCTTACTGGTGGCGGTACTGCCGGTGATCATCATCAGCGGTCTGCTGGTGCAGGAGGGGGCAACGCTGTATCAACGCATCCAGAGCGGCCAGCTGGACATCGCAGGTTATGTCGAGCGGGGCAAGGACATGCTGCCAACGTTCGCCCAGAACGCGCTGGATAACCTGGGCATGGGCAACCTGGAAGCCTTGCGTGACAAGATCACCACCTGGGCCTCCCAAGGCAGCCAGGTTCTGGCTACCCAGGCTTTCAGCTTTGGCCAGGGCACATTCGACTTCGTGGTTGGCTTCGGCATCATGATGTACCTGCTGTTCTTCTTTCTGCGCGAGGGCGCCGAGGTCGTGCGCAAGGTGCGCATGGCCGTGCCGCTGCCTGAACACCAGAAGCGTCGCCTGCAGTTGAAGTTCAAACGTGTGGTGCGCGCCACGGTCAAGGGCAACGTGCTGGTGGCCATCACCCAAGGCGCGCTGGGCGGCTTGATTTTCTGGATCCTGGGGATCCCCAGCGCGCTGGTCTGGGCGGTGATGATGGCTTTCCTTTCGCTGCTGCCTGCCGTTGGCGCAGGCATCGTCTGGGGGCCGGTGGCGATCTACTTCCTGATGACCGGCGCAATCCTGCAAGGCGTGATCCTGACCGCATTCGGCGTGCTGGTGATCGGCCTCGTAGACAACGTGCTTAGGCCTATCCTGGTCGGCAAGGACACCCGCATGCCCGACTATTTGATCCTGGTATCGACTCTGGGCGGCCTGTCGGTGTTCGGCCTCAACGGTTTCGTCATCGGCCCGCTGATCGCCGCGCTGTTCATCTCCAGTTGGGCGATCTTTGCTTCGAGCAAGCCTCAGGTGCAGCTACCGCGATAGTCGCCAACCAGGTACTGGCTTTGGAGGTAAAGGGGTTGGCTGCCAGGTCTGCCCCTTGGCATCCTGCCTCGCAGAAGGGCAATGCGGCTGTGTGAGGTGATCGAGTTCCCTCTGTATTGATTCGCAAGGTTCGGTAAAGGTGCGCGGCAACCCTTAACCTGGAGCCTAGCATGGCCGTCCTCACTACGCCTTCGAACCATACCGACAGATTCATCGCACAGCACATGCCTGAGTGGCTGCGTGCCGCTTCTTTAGGGCAGATACAAGCCCTGCGCATGCACGCTGAAGAAAACCGCCGTATCGAGCAGCGCCTGGCGTCACTGTTCAAAGGCATGGTCTCGCCGAAGTGGTACGCAGAGCAGATGCTGACTGCCACGATAGAGCAGAAGCTGGGCGTGCAGGTGGATCTGACGCATGCGCTCTGGCGAGAGCGCTGGGACAGCTACAGCGTGCTTGGGGGCGAGACGCTACGTCATCACTACACGTTTCACCCTGTCATGGCTCACCTGATGCAGAATTTTCCCTCCGGATCGAGCTTCGACGCCCGCAGCGGCATCATCTCCGGGGCTCATGGCATGTCTTTGACCGCGCCACTGCTGGTGAACAGTGCGAGCCTGGCCACTGCCTGCCGCTTAGTGGACACGGGCAAGCGCTATCAGGACTACCTCAAAAGCTTCTTTGACGACGCCGCATGCACGCTGCTCGCCCAGGGCCAGCGCGCGCCTTGCGTTGGCCGTTGACGTTGCCGGGCTGCGAGGCGACATCAGCGAAGTAGATGCCGCTGCCCTGGGGCAAACCTTTGACAAGGTGGTGGCGCCTGATCCGAAGCAACTGGCAGTCGTGGTCAAGCACCTTCATGTGCTCGGACATGCACTGATCGGGGCGCTGGTGATCGAACTGTCCGACGGCGGGGCCAGCGGCCTGGCCAGTCCGGGTGCAGGGGTGGTGCTCTACCTGCCCCATGGGCCTTTGAAGAAGTTTGACGATCTGGACAGTTTGAAGGCCCACATGGTGAACCTGTTCAAAACGCCAGCGCATGCCTTCGATCTATTGAGGCTAGTGGCGGCCGATGCCCGGGCAGCGTTTCAGACAGTGCTGAAAAAGCGTCTGAGTGATGCAGCCCCTGATCTTGAAGTGACCGGCAAAACCGCCGGCGCATCGCTGTTTGCCGAGCTGGCTGGGCTGCAAGTGGCCCGCATCAAAGCGGACGCCCTGTTTCTTCTGGTGCCCGTCGAAGAGGTAGATAGGCTGCAAAGGCTTCAACGGCTGCAGACGCTTGAACAGGTGGGAATGAACCTGGCACAGATGGCAGCGTTGTTCGTCCCGGAGCTGGGCGCGATGATGTTGGCCGCGACCGTAGTCGACGTGCTGGGTGAAATTGGCGTAGCGGTGTATGACTGGTCGCGGGGCCATCAGCACGAAGCGTTGGAGCATGTACTGGGTGTGGCCGAAACGGTTGCAGTTACCGCACTGACGGCGGCAGGTGGCGCGGCGGTTGCACGCGGCTTCATGCGCAGCGCCTTCGTTGACGAGATGGTGCCAGTCGAACTGGATAATGCATCGCCTCGGCTGTGGGCTGAAGACTTGAGGCGCTATCGAGCAGTTGGCGTGCCTCACAATGCCGTACGAGGCCAGAATGGTCTGTTCCAGCACGGCGACAGGCACTGGTGGGTTCATGAAGGCGCTTATTACGCCGTCAGCAGAAAGACTGCGTCATCCCCCTGGCGCCTAGTGCGCAACGATGGCAAGACGGGCTTCGGGCCGGCGTTGGACTGGAACGGTGAGCATGGCTGGCGGCTGAACTGGCAGCGACCGCAATTGTGGAGTGGCGAGCGAGCCTTGTTGAGTCATCTCTGGCCCGTGACTGGCGACCTGGATTCGGGACGTGTGACTCAGATACTCAAGGTCGCCGACGTGGACCAGGCTCAGTTGCGCCGGGCGGTCGCTGAGCAGAGGGCGTTGCCGGTACGTCTGCGCGACACATTGGAACGGTTTGAAGCCGATAAGCGCATCGAAGACTTCTTCGCCACATTCGCGAGCCACCAGGGCAAGAACGATCCCTCTCTGTTGCAATGGTGCCTCGATCAGCTGACCGAGCAACAGCGCGCACCTGCCTCCGTATCTGCGTCGATCCTCGCGCAGGCGTCTCGCTTGCGTGAGGGCCTGATGAGCCACTTGACGCACAGGCTTGCCATTAGTCCCGAAGCGGCGGCAATCCAACGTGATTTTCCAGGGTTACCCGATGCTTACGCTGAAGGGGTAATAGCCAATGGCACTGCCGAGCAGTGTGAGCGATTGCTCGCGCAGGGCCGTCTTGATCTGGGGCTTGCCGAGAAGGCGCGCCTGGCATTACAGGAGGCCCGCGCCTGTCGCGCATTACAGGGCCTGTACCTTGAAAATGCCTATCACCCTGACCTGGCGTCGCTGGTCTTCGGACTCTTGCGAAAAGAACCTGCATGGCCCATGGCCCACAATGTCCAGGTTCGCGAAGCGTCACCCACAGGGCGCGTATTGGCACAGCTGTACCCGGTGACGGATCCCGCCAGTGTGAAGGTACTGGTGTGGGAGCATGGGCAGATGTCGGTCTATGAGGGGGGCAAACCCGTTCCACAAGACGTGCCTGGCGCCTGCGGTTTGCTTGAGAGGCTTTGGCAGCTTCTGCCTGAAGACCAGCGTAGTCGCTTGGGGTGGTCAACAACCGATGGTGTGAAAGCGCTGCGGGAAGGCTTGCAAGCGCGCATTCCGGCACAAAGAAGGGCTGTGCAGGAACTGATGGGCATGCAGGTGAGCCAGCCGACCTTTCGCCCACCCGCCCGCCTGCCTGATCATCGCTATGGCTACTTGCTAAGTGGTCGCGGCAGCGTCAACCACCTGGCCGAGCGGACGCTTCAGGATCGCGTGCGCAGCCTGTATCCAGGTTTCAGCGCACAACAACTCGAACTCTATCTTCAAGTGCTTGAGGAGCAGCCCGGTTCGCCTTTCACCCATTTGCTGGAGCTTGAGGGTCAATACTCGCGCCTGGACCTGACCCTTGAGCAATGGACTGCACTGCCTGCCGATGCGGCCAATGTAGCGCTGCGACGTAGAGTCAGCGACCAGCTAAGGCGCTGCTGGCGCTTTCAGGGGCACGCAGGTAGGCGGCAGACCAATGGGGACCCAGGTATGCTGCTATCGCTATCGGATATTGGTGCTGGCGAGCTGCCCGACTTGAGCGCGGTGGAGGGTTTCGGCCATGTCAGCGAGGTCGTGTTGGCCAACATGCGGCTGGGTGAAGTGCCCGAACGCTTTCTCAGGCCCTTTCATGGCATTACGACGCTGAACCTGGACAACAACGCCCTGACCCGGCTCCCCTCTGGGCTTTCGCAGTTGCGTGAGCTACAGGAGCTGACGATTTCGCGCAATAGCCTGCATCTGGACGATGCTGGTTTAGAAGTGCTTGCGGGCATGCCGAGGCTGAGTGTGCTTGACCTGAGCGACAACAGTATCGGCCATTTCACGATTGCCATGGACCGATTACCTCGCCTGCGTCAGCTGGGGCTTCGTAGAGTGGGGTTGACGCAAGTCCCGGTCCATCTGGAGCGAGCGGTTTCGCTGGAGTATGTAGACCTGCGTGACAACCATATCGGCGAGCTGCCCTTGCCCTTGCGGGCTCAGCGAAACCATTGGCGAAGCAGATTGGCATTGACGGGCAACCCTCTGCCTGCCCTTTACCGCGACTTGTGGATCGATGCCAGTCGCACCTCCGAAAGCGAGGTCAGTGCCGACGGTGACGCGTTTCATCTCAGCCGTTGGGTCGAGCGCTTGAGCCCAGCACAACAGGACGCTCGTACCGCCCAGTGGAACCGTCTGGTGGATGAGTCTGGCAGTGGCGATTTCTTCACGCTCATAGGTGAACTCACTGACACCAGTGATTTTCGTCTGGCCAGGGACGATCTGGAGGCCAGGGTCTGGGCAATGCTAGACAGAATCGAGAGTAACACCGCACTGCGCGAACAAACTTTTGCCTTGGCCAGTGAACCTCGTACGTGCGTGGACAGTGTCATATCCAGTTTCGGCTTGCTTGAGATCAGGTTACTGAGTGCGTCGGTCGAGGCGGCCGCTGGAGAACACGCAGAAGGCGAACTGTTGAGTCTGGCGCGACGTTTCTTCCGCCTGGACCAAGTGGAGGCCTACGCCCGCCAAGACATGAGTAGTCGCGAAACCCGTGGCGAGGAGGTGGATCAGATCGAAGTCAGCCTTGCCTACAGGGTGGGGCTGGCGCGGACGCTGGAGTTGCCAGGTCAGGCAACCACCATGCAGTTCAGGACGATTGCAGGGGTCACGGAAGAGCACCTGAACGCAGCCGAAGCAGCGGTTCGCGCAGCCGAGGCCAGCGATGATCTGGCCGTGGACATCAGTGAGCGTGGCTTTTGGTTCGATCACCTGCAACGCCAGTACCGCTCAGCCTTTGACGTTCTATGCGAGCCGTTCGTGCAGCAGATGGAGGCGCTCTATGCAGGGCGTGAGAGTCTGACAGATGCCCAGTACGATACCCAGGCCAGGGCAATCGCCAAGGCGTGTGATGAGGCGGTAAAGGCCAAGGCGCTCGAACTCACACGCCAAGCACTGGCCCGGGAGGGTGAAGCCTTACCAGGGTGATTGGGCCTGTGGTGATCAAATGCTAGCCTTTTGGCGCTGTGGTCCTAAGATGGCTGCATTCGAGCAAACTGGGCCGTCAATGAGCGACAAGGACACTATCTCCATCGAACTGGTACGCGAGGCGTTGTTGCAGGCTTGTCATCAAGCAGGCGACGCGCCTCTGGTGCTGCGCAAGGCAGGTATCGAGCCGCATCTGCTCACGATGCCAGGTGCGCGCGTGCCGGCAACTGCTTACGCACGCCTCTGGCGCCTGCTGGCGCGGCGCTGCAACGATGAGTTCTTTGCCATGGACCCGCGCGGGCTACGCAGCGGCAGCTTGGCATTTCTCTGCCGTGCCAGCAGGGGACAACCGACGATCGGAGCAGGTATCGAAACCGCACTGGCTTTCCTGTCGTTGACCCTGGATCATCTACAGCCCCACTTGATTCGGCAGCAAAGCCTGGCCGAGATCGTCATCGTCGAGCCCTGTGATGAGCCTCGACGAGCATTCACTTACTTCACATTCTGGATGATCGTCCATGGTGTAGCGTGCTGGCTGGCAGGGCGTCGCATCCCGATCCTGGCCATCGAGTTGCGCTGCACCGAACCTGCGTTCTGCGATGACTACCGTGTCATGTTCTCGGAAAACCTGCAGTTCTCGCGCCCGCGCACCCGCATGATCCTGGCAGCCGACTGCTTCGATCAGCCCATCCGGCGCAGCGACGATGAGCTGCACCGTTTTCTGGCCCAGGCGCCGGCCAATATCCTGGTCAAGTATCGGGACCCTGACAGCCTCGCTCGACGCATTCGACGCGATCTGAGCGAGCGCGACCCAGCGTCGTGGCCCGATGCGAATGAACTTGCCCGCCAGTTATGCCTGTCGGCCTCCACGCTACGGCGCAGGTTGGCAGAGGAGGGGCATAGCTATCAGGCCCTCAAGGACAGCGTGCGGCGTCAATTGGCTATCAGCTGGCTGGCTCAAGAGCAGGTGGGGATGCTGGAAATTGCAGCGCGTCTGGGCTTCGCCGACAGCAGTTCGTTCTACAAGGCCTTCCGCAAGTGGTTTGGTTGCAATCCGGGTCACTATCGAACGTTGGCCCTGGGTGCAGGGAAGGTCGGTTAGGTGGGGTTTCCGTGTGCCAGTCGCTGAGCGCCCATCACACAGTCGAGGTTGAATGAGCATCGACAGGACTACACGATGACAGCTTCTCTCACGACCGCTCCCGGCCCGAATCCCTCCTCTGCAAAGGTCGCCAGCGCTACACATGACTTCATAGCCGCGCGCCTACCTGAGTGGCTCAAGCGGGGTTCTCCCGCTCAACTCAACCGCCTGCGTGATCGCTTCAAGGCCCACCAGGGCAGCCAGGAGCGTGTGCGCGCCTTTACTCGGCGGTTGATTCCACTGCAAAGCTTCGCTGAGCTGCATATGCAGAGGCTGGTTGCACACTTGCCGGGCAGTCCGGGCCTGGATGCGCTGCAGTGGCGGGAGATACGGCGCAATTTCAAGGTCCCGCATGGCATGGTCCTGCCTGTCGATGAGGTCATCGAGGTGAGAGAGCCTGCCGTCTTGCGCCTGATGCAGAATTTTAACGAGCAGGCCAGCTTCTATCTGGGCACCGGTTTGGTGAGTACAGGTGAAGACGCCCTGCTCACTGCGGGCACGGATGCACTGGTGCAAGCGTGCCGGGACCTGGATGCGGGCGGGCGTTACCAGAAGCTCTTGTCGCAGGTATTCACCGATGACACCTGCCAAGCGCTGATTGCAGACAAGCGAGCGGCGTTTGCGTTGGCCACCGAAGTGGCGGCGCTGCGCGGTGATTTAACGGCAAGACAGCAGATTGCGTTGGCGGGCTTGGCAAACGATGAGGCCTCTCACGCTGAGCTGGGTGCCTATCCGGGTATGCTGAGCATGCTGGGGCATACCCTGAGCGATGTCGTAGTCGTCCAGTTGCGCGATCGGCAAGGTGTGGATCGAGGGATCGTACTCTACAGACCCAGCGATCCTGGCCAGGCATTGCGCCATTTCACGTCCATTCAGGAAATGAACACCGTGCTCGCGGCCGCTCTGCAGAAGGAGGATTACCGGGCTTACTTCAGTCAGTTGGTGTCTGTGGAAGAGCGCGCACGCTTCCTCGATACATTGAGCAAGCGCTTGAGCGACGCCGTGTCTGACCTTTCCCTTGAAGGCGTCACGGGACCTGAGGATATCTTCTCCAGGCTGGTCGACCAACAGGTTCAGCGAATCAAAGACGACGCCCGTCTGCTGTTGGTACCCACCGCACAGGTGGACCGAGACGCCTCTGAAGCGCGACGCAAGCAGTGGCGCTCGTTGGGCTGGAATCTGGTCAACCTGGCCGGGCTTTTCATACCTGTGGTGGGCGCTATGCTGCTTGGGCAGTTGGTGGTGCAAACGCTTTCGGAAGTCTTCGAGGGTGCAACTGATTGGTATCACGGTCATCAGCACGAGGCTCTGGAGCAGATGCTTGGCGTGGCCGAGACGTTGGCGGTGACTGCGGTTGTCGGCGCCGGAGCCAATATTCTGGCCAGAGGCTATGCGGCCACTGATTTCGTAGAAGGGCTGGAACCCGTGCGCGGGGTCGATGGGAAATCGCGGCTATGGGCCAACGACCTCAAGGTCTATGCCAGCTTGCCGGAGGACCCGCAATTGCACAGCGACGGTCTGTACAGAGACTGGGGGCGAGCCTTTTTCCGTAGTGGCAAACGTTATTTCCAGGCGCATCGCCCTGATCCAAATGAGCCATGGCGCTTGCGTCATGCTCGGCGTCCGGCAGGCTTTGGGCCAGTTCTGGAGCACTTCGGCGAGCGAAGCTGGCAGTTGAACGCTGGTCGAGCAGTGGAAATGGATCAGCCTGATCTCATGCTTGAACAGCTTTGGCCTCAGCCTAGATCGCTCACTCATCAGCAGGCCAGCAGGGTGATGCAGGCCGCCGGAATGGATGTCGCGGCACTTCGCGGGTTACTGGTGGAGGCGCGGGACATTCCAGCCAGTTTGTGTGACAGCCTGGAGCGTTTCGAAGCCAATGCGCGTGTCAGCAGGTTTTTTACCGCCCTTCAACACGGTGCGAGCCCGCGAGATGAAAGCGCGTTGGTGCAGTGGTGCCTGGAACAAACCGGTAGCGGTAGCCTTGTGCAGCTGCAGGAAAACCTACTTGAGCATGCAGATCGCTTACGTGGGCTAATGTTCCAGCACCTGTGCCAGGTGCCAGCGGTCGATGACCCGTTGTCGGCCGTCATCAGAACAGGCATGCCGGGTTTGCCCGAGCGTTACGTTCAAGCGTTGGCCGCGGACGTAGGGCGAACCGAGCGCGATCTTGCTCTGAGCATGGGAAAACTGCCGTTGCGTTGCCTACGCCAGGGTGCTTCGTTGCTGCGTGTTGCCAGGTTGACCCGGGCCATGTGCGGTGTGTACCTCCCTAACGCTTACTGCGATGAAGCGGGCGAACTCGCGTTGGCCCTGCTGCAGCGATTGGATGCATGGCCGGCCCGTCACATCGAGCTCTGGACAGACGGCCCGGGTGCGCGCCGGATTGCGGCGGTAGGTAATCAGCTGCCGGGCGCCAATCTGGTCAAGATCGTTCACAAGGAGGGGCGTTTCCGGGCGATCGAAGAGCCAGAAGCAGGCTATGGAGCCGTGGTCGATGAGTCGAACGACTTCTACCAGACGCTGCTCGCATTGCTGGAGCCTTCCCAGCGTACTGCGCTTGATCTGGATGGCGATCACGCTGCCTCGACCTTGCGTGATCGCCTGATTGAGCAGTTGCCTGAAACGCACGCCGAAGTCGAGCAACTGCTGGGCTGGCCTCGACAGGATCGTTGGTTCAATCCAGGCCGTCGTATGCCCGACGGTCGCATAGGCTACCCACTCAGTGGTAGCCCGGCTCGACGACGTAACCCCGACAGCCTGCTGCGAAGCCGTTTGCGCAACCTGTACCCTGGCCTGGACGACAGTGCGATCGACAACCGTTTGGCGCGTTTGCTTACAGGCCCACATACTGCCTATGACGCCTTGCTGGAACTGGAAGAGGACCATGCTGACCTTGAAAGACACCTGAGCCGCTGGACAGGCTTTGAGTCCAATCCGGCCCGTCAGCGGGCTCGTCGACAGGTCGCCGATCAGATCCGCCGCGCCTGGCGACAGATGGGCGAACCTCTGGGCGATGAGACGGCTGGTCAACGGCTGAGCATTATCAACCTGAATGTCGGCAGTCTCCCCGAACTGCCTGCCCATATCGAGTTCGAGCTGACACGCTCATTGGTCATCCGTGATGTGCCGATCACGCATATGCCTACTGGGTTCCTTTCAAGCTTCACCCGCTTAAGAGAGCTGAACCTGAGCAGCACCGGCCTGCTCGGCGTGCCTACAGAAGTCGCCTACCTGGTCGATTTGCGCACCCTGCGCCTGGCACGCAACAACATTCGGCTGAACGATCAGGCCTTGAACGCATTGACCCGCCTGCCGCAGTTGACTCACCTGGATCTGAGCTACAACCCGCTGGGGGCATTCGAGATGCGCTATAACCAGTTGACGCGCCTTGTCGAATTGAACTTGCGTCGCTGCAGGTTGGGTGCGTGGCCCTCGGGGTTGGAGTTGTGCAGCACCTTGGAACGCGCCGACCTGCGTGACAACCTCTTGCACGTTGTGCCAGCGGAAATTGTACAGCTGCCACATGCCCGCCGAATGGGTTTCATGGTGGAGCGAAACCGGTTGAGCAGTGTCGAGATGCAGCGGCTGTTTGCCCTTGATTCGATCGCCGAGCATTTCCATCTTCCCGAGCCGCGGCGCGTAATCGACCGGCAGGTGACCCGTGATCTATGGCTCGATGCAGGCGATCCGCATTTGCGCGTCAGCCGTCAGGCGCTTTGGTCACGCTTGGTGGCTGATCCGGGCAGCGATGGTCTGGTACGGTTGCTGGGGCTTCTCGGGGATACCGGCGACTACGACACTGCACCGTTCCAGCTGGCGGAGCGAGTGTGGGCATTACTCGAAGCAGTTGACGCAAACGAGCAGCTGCGCCAGAGAATCCATAGTCTGGCTCGCCTGCCGTTAACCTGCATGAACACCGTTGCTGATCGGTTCAGTGAGCTTCAAGTCAGAGCACTTATCGATAGGTCTGAGCACAACGTCGCGCCGGAGCGCGGTAATGAGCTATTGGGTATCGGGCAGCAACTGTTTCGTCTGGACCGGCTTGAGCAGGTCGCCAGGCGAGATGTGTTGCAGCGCCTCGCAGCGCTGGAGAGGGTGGATCAGGCTGCCGTCAGCCTGGCTTACCGTGTGAGGTTGCGGGCTCGCCTGAACCTGCCGTGTCAGCCCCATAGCATGCTCTACGCCGATGCTGCCGAGCTGACCAGCACTCAGCTTGAGAACGCCTACCGTGAGGTGATCGCAGCGATGACCCCTGATGCGCTGTCGATGAGCCTGTCCCAACGTGTGTTCTGGGCGAATTATATCCATGAGCGGCATACCGAGGTGTTCGAGGCGCTGCACGCTCAGTTCGCCGCACGTCGATCGGCATTGGCCTTGCGACAATCAACGTTGGATGCCATCGATTATCAGCTTCTGCTAGACAGCCTGGACACCGAACAAGCCACTCAGGACCAGTCGCTGGTGTTCGAACTGACTCGGCAGTTTCTTATAGGTCGCGAACGCGGATTGTCTTAACCGCCGTTGTGGCCAAACCGATCATTCACAATGAATGGTTTGGCCATTGTGGTTACCCCTGAGCGGCGCGAACATCGTCCTAACTTGACAGTGCACTCCAACAATAAAAAGCAGGAGTCTGACGATGCGTGATTACGCCGAGGCCGTTCGCTCGTTCCATTACCTTGGGGCCGCGCAGGCTGCCCTGCAGGGCGAACTGCAGGCCCTCAACGCCTGTGTCGAATGTTGTGATCGCCACACTGGCTTCGACAAGCTGGCCCTGAACTGGCTGGACAGCGAAGGCAACTGCGAACAGATGAGTTTCGACAACCTGCAGGCACTGGCCACCCGCTTTGCCAGTGTCTTGCGCGCCCACGGGGTGAGTGCGGGCGACCGTGTAGCGGGGCTGTTGCCGCGCACCCCGCAACTGTTGATCACCATTCTAGCCACCTGGCGTCTGGGTGCCGTTTATCAGCCGTTGTTTACCGCCTTCGGGCCTGCTGCCATCGAACATCGACTGCACCAGTCGCATGCCCGTGTCGTGGTGACTGACCGCAGCAACCGGATAAAGCTCGATGACGTCAACGGCTGCCCGCTCACGATAACGGTCGATGCCCGTGACGGCGAGCTGGACTTCCAGGGGTGCCTTGAAAACGCCTCGCCTGAATGTGAACCGGTCATGCTCACAGGTGACGATCCCTTCCTGCTGATGTTCACATCCGGAACCACCGGCCCTGCCAAACCCCTCGAGGTCCCGCTACGGGCCATCGTGACGTTCCAAGGCTACATGCGTGATGCCATCGATCTGCGCCCAGAGGATAGGTTTTGGAACCTGGCGGACCCAGGCTGGGCCTACGGACTTTATTACGCAGTGACCGGGCCGCTTTCACTCGGGCAGGCGACCACCTTCTACAACGGCCCCTTTAGTGTCGACAGCTGCACGAAGGTCATTACCCAGCTGGGCATCAACAACCTGGCCGGCTCGCCAACGGCCTTTCGCCTGCTCATTGCAGCCGGTGATCAGTTCAGCACCCCAGTCAAAGGACGCCTGCGCGTGGTGAGCAGTGCAGGAGAGCCGTTGAACCCTGAAGTGATCCGCTGGTTCGCCGAGCATGCCGGGGTAACCATTCATGACCACTATGGGCAGACGGAGCTAGGCATGGTGCTGTGTAACCATCACGGCCTGGCCCACCCGGTGCACGTGGGATCTGCAGGTTTTGCCATACCGGGGCATCGCATTGTCGTACTCGATGAGCAGGGACGCGAACTGCCCGCCGGTCAGCCGGGTATCCTGGCGGTGGATCGCGAACGATCGCCCCTGTGCTGGTTCGCCGGTTACCACGGGTTGCCAACCAAGGCCTTCGTTGGCAAGTACTACCTGAGCGGCGACACCGTCGAACTGAACCCCGATGGCAGCATCAGCTTCGTCGGGCGCAGCGATGATGTAATCACCACGTCCGGGTATCGGGTTGGGCCCTTCGATGTGGAGAGCGCACTGATTGAGCACCCGGCCGTCATCGAAGCGGCAGTGGTCGGCAAGCCTGATCCTGAACGCACCGAGGTGATCAAGGCATTCGTGGTGCTGGCCACGGGTTACGGCCCCAGCGCCGAACTTGAAGAGCAATTGCGCCAGCATGTCCGCCAGCGCCTCTACGCCCATGCCTACCCCAGAGAAGTCGAGTTCGTCAGCGAGTTGCCGAAGACACCCAGCGGCAAGCTGCAACGCTTCATCCTGCGCAATCAGGAAGTAGCTCGACAACACGCGCAGCTCGCCACCACGGCCGGCGTTTGAGAGGAAACCGATCATGCAAATAGCCAACAAACACTTCATCGTCAGCGGCGCAGCCTCCGGTCTGGGCGCCGCTACCGCGCACATGCTGATCGAGGCAGGCGCTTCGGTCATGCTCGTGGACCTCAACGGCGACGCCGTGCAAGCCAAAGCCCACGAGCTGGGCGAGCGCGCGCGCTTCAGCGTGGCCGACATCAGTGACGAAGCCGCTGCGCAGGCGGCCGTATCGGCGGCACTGGCAGCGTTCGGTAGCCTGCACGGTCTGGTGAACTGCGCAGGCATCGTGGGCGCTGAAAAGGTAGTGGGGAAGCAAGGCCCGCACCGTCTGAGCAGTTTTGCCCACGTCATCAATGTCAACCTGGTGGGCAGCTTCAACCTGCTGAGGTTATGTGCCCAGGCCATGGCCGAGGGAGGGGCGGACGACGCAGGCGAGCGGGGCGTGATCATCAACACGGCCTCCGTCGCGGCCTACGACGGCCAGATCGGGCAATGTGCCTATGCAGCGTCCAAAGGGGCCATTGCCAGCATGACGTTGCCCGCCGCGCGCGAGCTGGCGCGTTACGGTATTCGTGTAATGACAATCGCGCCAGGCATTTTCGAAACGCCGATGATGGCCGGGATGACGCCCGAGGTTCGTGACTCGCTCGCAGCGGGTGTGCCTTTTCCTCCGCGGCTTGGGCGTCCAGAGGAATACGCGGCGCTGGCGCGCCACATCATCGAGAACAGCATGCTCAATGGTGAGGTCATCCGTCTGGACGGTGCCTTGCGCATGGCAGCCAAGTGAGGATTACACCCATGAACACCCGCGAAGATCCCATCGTCATCGTCAGCGCAGTCCGAACCCCGATGGGTGGATTACAAGGCGAGCTTAGCAGTCTCTCTGCCGTGCAGTTGGGCAGCGCGGCCATTGGCGCCGCGATTGAGCGCGCGGGCGTGGAGGCGCACAGCGTCGATCAGGTGCTGTTCGGCTGCGTGTTGCCGGCTGGCCTTGGCCAGGCGCCGGCGCGTCAGGCTGCACTGGGTGCTGGCCTGGGCAAGCACACCACCTGTACCACGCTCAACAAGATGTGTGGGTCCGGCATGCAGGCCGCCATGCTCGCCCATGACCTGCTGGCGGCAGGCACCGCCGACATGGTGGTCGCCGGCGGCATGGAGAGCATGAGCAACGCCCCCTATCTACTGGACAAGGCCCGCGGCGGTTACCGCATGGGCCATGGCAAGGTGATCGATCACATGTTCATGGATGGTCTTGAGGACGCCTATGACAAGGGTCGCTTGATGGGCACGTTTGCCGAGGACTGTGCCCAGGCCAATGGTTTCAGCCGTAAAGACCAGGACGATTTCGCCATCGCATCGCTTACCCGTGCCCAACAGGCCATCCTCAGTGGCCGCTTTGCGGATGAAATCGTGCCGGTAGAGGTGACGCAAGGCAAGCAACGCCGTCTGGTCAAAGACGATGAGCAGCCGCCCAAGGCACGCCTGGACAAGATCGCCCAATTGCGCCCGGCGTTTCGAGACGGCGGTACGGTAACGGCTGCCAACGCCAGCTCCATTTCCGATGGTGCGGCAGCGCTGGTGCTGATGCGTCGCTCCGAGGCGCACAAGCGAGGCCTGAAGCCGATGGCGATCATCCACGGCCATGCGGCCTTCGCCGATGCCCCGGCCCTGTTTCCGACCGCGCCTATTGGGGCCATCGACAAGCTGATCAAGCGTACGGGATGGGCGCTGAGCGATGTCGACCTGTTCGAAATCAACGAAGCGTTCGCGGTTGTGACCCTGGCAGCCATGAAGCATCTGGACCTGCCCTACGATAAGGTCAACATTCATGGCGGCGCTTGCGCCTTGGGCCACCCGATCGGCGCCTCAGGGGCGCGCATTCTGGTCACCCTGTTGCATGCCCTGCGCCAGAACAACCTGCGTCGCGGGGTGGCGGCCATCTGCATTGGCGGTGGTGAAGCCACGGCCATGGCTGTCGAATGCCTGGAGTGAGGTGAACCATGCTGGTCAATGAGGAACAACAACAAATCGCCGATGCTGTGCGCAGCTTTGCACAGGAACGGTTGAGACCGTTTGCCGAACAATGGGACAAGGACCATCGGTTTCCGCGCGAAGCCATCGAGGAAATGGCAGCGCTCGGCTTGTTCGGCATGCTGGTGCCTGAGCAGTGGGGCGGCAGCGACACCGGTTATGTGGCCTATGCCATGGCCTTGGAGGAGATCGCTGCCGGCGATGGTGCGTGCTCGACCATCATGAGCGTGCACAACTCGGTAGGGTGTGTGCCTATTCTGCGTTTTGGCTCGGAGCAGCAAAAGCGCGAGTACCTGACGCCGCTGGCAACCGGCGCCATGCTTGGGGCGTTCGCCCTGACAGAGCCTCAGGCAGGCTCCGATGCCAGCAGCCTGAAAACCCGTGCGCGCCGCGAGGGCGACGACTACGTGCTCAGTGGCAGCAAACAGTTCATCACCTCCGGCCAGAATGCCGGGGTGGTGATCGTGTTCGCCGTGACGGATCCGCAGGCAGGCAAGCGCGGCATCAGCGCGTTCATCGTGCCGACCGACGCACCGGGGTATCAGGTGGCCCGCGTCGAGGACAAGCTCGGCCAGCATGCGTCCGACACCTGTCAGATCGTGTTCGAGAACGTGCGCGTGCCTGTGGCCAACCGACTGGGTGAGGAGGGTGAAGGCTACAAGATTGCCTTGGCCAATCTCGAGGGCGGACGCATCGGCATCGCGGCGCAGTCCGTAGGCATGGCGCGCGCCGCGTTCGAAGTGGCCCGTGACTATGCCAAGGAGCGGCAGAGTTTCGGCAAACCGCTGATCGAGCATCAGGCCGTGGCTTTCCGGTTGGCGGACATGGCAACCCAGGTCGCCGTCGCCCGGCAGATGGTGTTGCACGCTGCCGCCTTGCGCGATGCGGGGCAGCCTGCGCTGATGGAAGCGTCCATGGCCAAGCTCTTTGCCTCGGAAATGGCCGAGAAGGTTTGCTCACATGCCTTGCAGACCCTGGGCGGTTATGGCTATCTGAGCGACTTCCCGCTGGAGCGCATCTATCGTGACGTGCGGGTTTGCCAGATTTACGAAGGCACCAGCGATATTCAGCGCATGGTCATTGCGCGCAATCTTTGAAGGAGCAGACCACATGGCATTCGAAACCATCCTGTTGGACATTCATGGCAAGGTTGGCCTGATCACGCTCAATCGCCCGCAGGCGCTCAACGCCTTGAACGCGCAGATCGTCAACGAACTGAACCAGGCCTTGGATCAGCTTGAGCGCGACCCTGGCATTGGCTGCGTGGTGCTCACAGGTTCGGCGAAGGCGTTTGCAGCTGGCGCAGACATCAAGGAAATGGCTGAGCTCAAATACCCGCAAATCTACGTGGACGACCTGTTCAGCGATGCCGACCGCATTGCCAATCGGCGCAAGCCGATCATCGCCGCAGTGTCGGGGTTTGCGCTGGGCGGTGGTTGTGAACTGGCGATGATGTGCGACTTCATTCTGGCGGGTGACAATGCCAAGTTCGGTCAGCCGGAAATCAACCTGGGGGTGTTGCCGGGCATGGGTGGAACGCAGCGCTTGACCCGTGCGGTGGGTAAGGCCAAAGCCATGGAGTTGTGCCTGACCGGTCGCCTGATGGGTGCTGAGGAAGCGGAGCGCTCAGGGCTGGTGGCGCGTGTCGTGCCGCAGGACGAGCTGTTGCAGGAGGCGCTGAACGTGGCCGCCACCATCGCTGCCAAGTCCATTCCGGTGAGCATGATGGTCAAGGAGAGCGTCAACCGCGCGTTCGAGGTCACGCTCAGCGAAGGTGTGCGGTTCGAGCGGCGAGTGTTTCATGCGGCGTTCTCGACCGAAGATCAGAAAGAGGGCATGGCCGCTTTCATTGCCAAGCGTGAAGCGCAGTTCAAGGATCGTTGACAGGGGGCGTTTTGCAGTGATTTGCACGGTGGTTCAAGGATGAAGAGGCGTCGCGCTCAGGGTGATGCCGGTGCGATAGTGTGGGTGGTCCTGTTTGTTGCTGCGCTTGGCCTGTTGGCGTCTCGCTACCCCAGCGTGATCGAGCGCAGGGTTGAAGCGCGCAAGGCGCAGCAACAGGCGGTCCAGCCTGAGCGGCGGGTCTCCGAGACGACCGTTGAGATCATGTTGCCGGACGGGCGGCGTCTGCGGCAGCTGGAATCGGAGGCATTGACCAAATAGCCTAAGTGGTTTGCAATCCTTGATGCTGATGCTGATGCTGA
>NZ_DIMK01000026.1:0-76602 GCF_002425525.1 Pseudomonas sp. UBA5568
CCACAGCAGCTCCCAGACCGAGACGTCGAAGCTGAACGGGGTCTTCTGCAGCACAACGTCGTCGGCACCGAGCGCGTAGGCGTCCTGCATCCACAGCAGGCGGTTGATCACCCCAGCGTGCTCGTTCATCACGCCCTTGGGCAAGCCGGTCGAGCCTGAGGTATAGATGACGTACGCCAGGTGCTGCGGGGTGAGCCCCGGCACCTCCGGGTTGGTGGCAGGCAGTTCCAGGCTCAACGGCGCGTCCAGATCGATCACGACGCCATGCTCGGGCACATGCCGGGTCGCCGCGTGCACCAGCACCGCCACCGGGTCGCTGTCGGTGAGCATGTGGCGAATACGCTCTGCCGGGTAATCCGGATCGACCGGCACATACGCGCCGCCCGCCTTCAGAATTCCGAGCAGCCCCACCATCATCGACAAACTGCGTTCAACGCAGATCGCCACGCGATCATCGGGCGTCACGCCCAGCGCGATGAGGTGATGAGCCAGGCGGTTGGCCTGGGCGTTGAGCTGCTCGAAGGTCAGTTCGCCCTCCTCGTCGCTGACGGCGACGGCCTGCGGGGTGCGCTGCACCTGATCTTCGATCAGTCGATGCAGCGTGTGATCGAGCCCGTACGCCTTTTCGGTAGCGTTGAAACCTGCCACCACGCGTTCACGCTCATGGCTTTCGAGCACGGGCAATTGCTGCACGGGCAACGTGGGGGTGCGTTCAAGCCCGCTCAGCAGCGCTTGCAGCACCTGTTGCACCTGCCCGCAGATGCGCTGCGCGCCGATCTGCGCAGGTACGGTGGCCACCAGTCGGAAAGCCTCGCCCAGATCATCCACGTTCAGGCTCAGCGGGTAGTTGGTGCGCTCCTGCCCGTCCACCACCTCGATACCCGCCCAGCCTTCGCCGCGATCGGCACCCGGCTGGGTGCCATGGCGATAGTTGAGCATTGCGCTGAAGAGCGGCTGCGGCGCCGCGACGCCACTGCAACGCTGTGCCAGCGCCAGCGAGGCATGCTCATGGGCCAGCAGGTCGCTGAGCCCCTGATGCACGGCCCTGGCCGCATCGACCATGCCGATGGCCTCCAGGTCCACACGCAGTGGCAAGGTGTTGATGAACATCCCCAGTGCCCGCTCGGACCCTTCTCCGCCCTGCAGGCGCCCCAGCAGCACGGTGCCGAACACCACGCGCGTTCTGCCACTGGCAGCCCCGAGCAGGCGGGCCCAGGCCAGGTGGAACAACGAAGCAACACTGATGCCCAGGCGCCGAGCTTGTTGGCGCAAGCCGGTGGACAGCGCCTCGGGCAAGACCTGCCTGGCCTCGTCCAGGTCGCGGCCGTCGCCTTGTACGTCATCCAGGCCATAAGGCAAGGTCGGCTCGTCGATGTCACCCAGTTGCGCGGTGAAGAACGCTTCATGGGCGCGCTGATCGACCCCCAGCCTGGCCTGGGCGACGTAATTGCGGTAAGGCACCGCAGCATGAGCCGGTGCGGGGGCACCACTGAGCAAGGCTGTCAGTTCTTCGCCCACCACCTCCAGCGCCGTGTGGTCCAACACGATGTGGTGGAACTGCAAGCTGGCGTCGATGCCGTTCTGTCCCTGGCTGTACACCAGTCGCAGCAGCGGTGCCCGCGCCAGGTCGAGGGTGGCAGTGGCCGACATGTCAGCCACGGCGTCCACGCTCAGGCGCGCCTGGCGCACCACCACCTGCACCGCTTGCGGCAGCCCTTCCCAGAAGATCGCCGTGCGCAATACATCGTGGCGGGCGATGACCTGGTCCAGTGCAGCGGCAAAGGCCTGCAGCCGTTGCTTGTCGCTAAAACGCAGGCGCGTGTGCAGCACGTAGGGATCATGCTCGGCCGACAGGTGATGGTAGAGGATGCCCTCCTGCAACGGCGCCAGGGGGTAGATGTCCTGCACGTTGGCTGCACCGCCCGGGACCTGCAAGACGATCCGCGCAATGCAAGCCTGATCCAGCTCGATCAGGCTGAGCATGTCGGGGGTGATGTGCGAGCAGCCGGCCGGGATGCGGTTCTCGGGCACCTGGACCTGACGGCTGGCAGTGAGCGTGGCAGCCAGGGCAGCCACGGTGGGCTGGCCGAACAAGGTGCGCACATCGACCTGCAAGCCTTCAAGGCGCAGCCGAGCAGTCAGGGTGACGGCCAGCAGCGAGTGGCCACCCAATTCGAAGAAATTATCGTGTCGGCCTACCTGCGCCACCGTCAGCAATTCGCCCCACAGGCGGGCCAGCAGCACTTCGGTATCACCCACCGGCGCCTCGAAGGCCCGTCCCTGCACCACGCTGTCCGGGGTGGGCAGGGCCTTGCGGTCGAGCTTGCCGTTCGGCGTCAGCGGCCAGCGATCCACGTGAATGAACACCGCAGGCACCATGTGCTCGGGCAAGTGCTCGAGCACGCCCTGGCGCAGTGCCTCTGGTGCCTGCGGGTCACCGGTGTACCAGGCAGCCAGGCGCGTACCGTCCACCGCCAGCACTACGGCGGCGTGCACGCCAGGCAGGCGCTGCAGGCAGGTTTCGATTTCGCCTGGTTCGATTCGCAGGCCACGCAGCTTGATCTGCTGGTCGAGTCGACCAAGGAAGACCAGCTCGCCCTGAGCATTCAGGCGCACCAGGTCGCCACTGCGGTAAAGCCGCTCGCCCTCGACGAAGGGATTGTCGAGGAAACGCTCCGCCTGCTGCTCGGGCAAGCCCAGGTACCCGCGCGCCACGCCAGCACCGCCTATGTGCAGGTGCCCGGCAACGCCTGGCGGCACCGGTTGGTCGTGTGCATCGAGTACATACAGGCGGGTATTGTCCACCGGGCTTCCGATCGGCAGGCCAGCGACGGGGATGGCGGCAGTGGGCTGCAGCGTCCAGGCGCTGCAATCGACCGTGGTCTCGGTGGGGCCGTAGACGTTGTGCAGACGCACCTGGGGCAACTGCTCGCGCACTTGCGTGGCCAGCGCATGGGTCAGCTCACCGCCGCCGCACACGATGTCTGTCAAGCCTGAACACAGGCGGCTGCCTGGGTGATCGAGGAACTGTTGCAGCAGCGCAGGCACGAACTGCACCACGGCCACGCTCTGCGCCTGGATCAGCCGAGCCAGGTAGTCCGGGTCGCGCTCGCCCAACGGGCGGGCCAGCACCAGGCGCAAGCCGCTGCACAGTGGCCAGAACAGCTCCCACACCGAGGCGTCGAAGCTGATCGGCGTCTTGTGCAGTACAGCCTGGATCCCCGCGAGCGGCCACTGCCCTTGGCTCCAGTGCACCAAGTTCACCACGTTGCGGTGCTCGACCATGACGCCCTTGGGCAGCCCGGTAGAGCCGGAGGTGTAGATCACGTAGGCCAGGTTGCGTGCTGTGAGCCCAGGCACCTGGGGAGCCAAATGCGCTTGCTGCGCCCACCGGGCGGTGTCCATGTCCACCTTGGGCGCCTGGGTAGGCAGCGCCAGGTCGCCAGTGGCGCGATGCACCAGCACCGCGCGTGGGTCGCTGTCGCGCAGCA
This sequence comes from Pseudomonas sp. UBA5568, assembly GCF_002425525.1. Lineage (NCBI taxonomy): Bacteria > Pseudomonadati > Pseudomonadota > Gammaproteobacteria > Pseudomonadales > Pseudomonadaceae > Pseudomonas > Pseudomonas sp. UBA5568. The sequence continues at coordinate 3,492 of NZ_DIMK01000026.1, forward strand.
TGTGGCCAATCCGCTCGGCGGGGTAGCCAGGGTCGATCGGCACATAGGCCGCGCCGGCCTTGAGGATGCCCAGCAGGCCAACCACCAGCGCGACACCGCGCTCAAGGCAGAGCGCAACGCGGTCGTCGGGCTGTACGCCCAGCGACAGCAAATGGTGAGCCAGACCATTGGCCTGTTGATCGAGCTCGGCGTAGCTCAGCTCGCCGTCCTCAGCGACCAGCGCGATGGCCTGCGGGCTGCGCAGGGCCTGCGCTTCGAAAAGACCGTGCAGGGTCTGGGTCAGGTCATGTGGACAGGCGCGATGGTTACCCAGTACCGCTGCGCGCGCCGCAGGGTCAAGCAGTGACAGGCTGTGCACCGGTAGCGCCGGGCGCCGTTCAAGCGCATCCAGCAGCTCGACCAGTACATGCGCCAATTGCTCGCACAGTGGGCGGGCGCCGATGGGCCTGCACACCTGGGCGGTGATGCGCAGCCCTGTGCCCAGGTCATCGACGTTGACGCTGATCGGGTAATTGCCATGCCCGCCCGCCGGCAGCACCTCGATACCCTCAAGGGCCTGGTCGCGCGCCTGCTGCTCTTGCTCGGTCGCGCCGTGGCGGTAGTTGAGCATCGCGCTGAACAGCGGCGTGGGTGCGGCCACGCCGCTGCAGCGCTGGGCCAGCGCCAGCGAGGCGTGCTCGTGGACCAGCAGCGCAGCCAAGCGCTGGTGGGTCAGCTGCACCGCTGCCCGTACGTCGAGCCCTGCCAGGTTCAGGCGCAGCGGCAGGGTGTTGATGAACATACCCAAGGCCCTGTCGGCGCCCTCGCCGCCTTGCAGGCGCCCGAGCAGCACGGTGCCGAAGACCACGTCGTCCTTGCCACTGGTGGCCGCGACCAAACGCGCCCAGGCCAGGTGCACCAGGCTTGCGGCGCTCACCCCGCACTGGCGGGCCAGCGCCCGCAGCCGTTGATACTGCTCAGTGGCCAAATCGGTACTGGCCAGCTCGAAATCACCGCCTTCATGCTGCAGATCGGCAAGCCCATAGGGCAGCGTCGGCTCTTCGACATCGCCCAGTTCGGTCCTGAAGAACGCTTCGTGCTCGGCCTCGCTGATACCCAGCCGGGCCCGGGCCACGTAGTTGCGGTAAGGCACCGGCGCCCCTGCCGGCGTCTGGCCGTGCAAGTGATCGCGAATCTCTGCCAACACCACCTTCAGGGCGGTGTGGTCGAGCACGATGTGGTGGAACTGCAGCACGGCCTGCACGCCTGCCGCGTCATGGATATGCAACAGCCGAATCAGCGGCGCCGAGGCAAGCTCGATACGTTGACCGGCAAGCATCGCGTCGTTCGAGGTCACCTCGATCAACGCCAGGCTCGCCGAACGCTGCACCACCTGCACCGGCTGGGGCAGGCCATCCCAGAGCACCGCCGTGCGCAGCACGTCGTGGCGAGCCACCACCTGGTCGAGGGCCTGGGCAAAGGCATGCAGCCTTTGCCGCGAATCGAAGGCGACCCGCCATTGCAGCAGGTACGGGTCGGCATCGTCTGCACTGAGGTGGTGATAGAGAATGCCCTCCTGCAGCGGCGCCAGTGGGTAGATGTCCTGGACGTTGGCCGCACCGCCGGGGATCGCAGCAACGATGCGGTCCAGCGCAGTCTGCTCCAGCATCAGCAAGGGCAGCATGGTCGGGATGATGCGGGTGCAGTGGGCCGGGATGCCGTTGGCAGGGATTTGGACCTCGCGGGCTGAGCCCAGCGCCCCGGCCAATGCCGCCACCGTCGGTTGCCCGAACAACACGCGCACATCCAGGGCCAAGCCTTGTTCGCGCAGCCGCTCGATCAGGCTCACGGCCAACAGCGAATGCCCGCCCAGTTCGAAGAAGTTGTCGTGCCGGCCGACCTGCTCCAGGCCCAGCACGTCGGCCCACACCTGAGCGATGATCGCCTCGGTTTCACCCAGCGGCGCCTCATACCCCTGCTGGACCAGGTCCTGGGGCTGTGGCTCGGGCAGCGCGCGACGGTCGAGCTTGCCATGGCTGGTCAGGGGCAGCGCCTGGATGCGGATGAAGGCCTGGGGCAACAGCTGACCAGGCAGGCTTGCCTGCAAGCCCTGGCGCACGTCACTCACCTCGACAGCAGAGGTCTCGGTGAACCAGGCCAGCAAGCGTTCGCCGCGCACCAGCACCACGGCATCGCCGACGCCGGGCTGCGCCCGGAGCGCGGCCTCGATTTCACCCAGCTCCACCCTGACGCCACGCACCTTGACCTGGTCGTCGTTGCGGCCCAGGTAATCAAGCGTGCCATCGCTGTTCCAGCGCACCAGGTCGCCGCTGCGGTACAGGCGGGCGTTGGGCAGGCGGCTGAACGGGTCACGCAGGAAGCGCTCTGCGGTCAGGTCCGGCCGGTTGAAATAGCCTCGCGCCACTTGCGCGCCACCAATGTAGAGCTCGCCGGTGACCCCGACCGGCACAGGCTGGCCCAGGTCATCGAGCACGTAGACACGGGTATTGGCGATGGGTGTGCCAATGTGCAGGGCTGCGCCGGGTGCCAACGCACCCGAGGTGGCAACCACGGTGCACTCGGTGGGGCCGTAGTTGTTGACCACGGTGAACCCTGGGTCCTGCTCGAACTGACGCAGGCGATCGCCGCCCACCAGCAGGGTGCGCAACGTGGCGTGCTGGTGTGGGCGGCGCAGCGCCTGTTCAGCCACAGGGGTCGGCAGGAAACTGACCGTCAGGGGTTGTTCGAGCCACCAGTCCAGCAACGCCTCGACCTGCTCGTTGCCCAGGTAGGCCGGCGGCAGGTGCAGCGTGGCCCCCGCGCACAGGGCGGGCCAGACTTCCCAAGCCATGGCGTCGAAACCGAAACCGGCAACGCTGGAGGTGCGTGTGCCCGCTTGCACGGCGAACGCCTGGCAGTGCCAGTGGACGAGGTTGGTCACGGTGTGGTGCTCGACCATGACGCCCTTGGGCTGGCCGGTGGACCCTGAGGTGTACACCAGGTACGCCAGGTCATTGGCAGTCAGCCCCTCCACGTGCGGGTTGTCGGTAAGGCTCAGGTAAGCATCCGGCTGGTCGAGGTCGATGCGGCGCACGTGCGGCGGCAGGCCGCCAATGTCGGCCTGGGCCAGCAACAGGGCCGGCGCGCTGTCTTCGAGCAGGTAGGCGATACGGCTGGCCGGATAGGCCGGGTCCACGGGCACGTAGGAGGCCCCGGCCTTGAGCACGGCCAGCAAGGCGACGATACGGTCCAGTGTGCGATCAAGGCACAAGGCAACGCGGTCAGCCCTGCCTACACCCTCTGCGATCAGCCGATGGGCCAACTGATTGGCGCGTCGGTTGAGCTGTGCGTAGGTCAGGGTCAGGGAGCCCTGGCACACCGCTGTGGCATCGGGCACCGCGGCAGCCTGGGCCTCGATCAGCCCATGTACGGTCTGGCCCTGTGGGTACGCTTGCGCGGTCAAGTTGAAGCCGCCCAGCACCTGCTCGCGCGCCGCATCGTCCAGTATGGACAGGCGCTGAACGCTGGTTTGCGGGTTGTGCTCCAACGCCCGAACCATCTGCGCCACGGCCATTGCCATCCACTCGGCGACCCGCGCCGCGCCGATGTCGATCAACGCCAGCACGTTGAAGGTAAAACCATCACCCAGGTCGTTGACGCTGAGGGTGAGCGGGTAGTTGCTGCGCTCCTCTGCGCCCAGCAGCTGTACGCCCTCCCAGAGGCCGTCACCTGCCTGGGCGGCCGGGTCGGCGCTGTGGCGGTAGTTGAGCAGCGCGCTGAACAACGGCGTCCCGGCGGCCACGCCGCTGCAACGCTGGGCCAGTGCCAACGACGCATGCTCGTGGGCCAGCAGGGCCGACAAGTGGCGGTGCGTGGCCAACACGCCTTGTTCTACCCCGGCGGCGGTATCGACACGCAGAGGCAGGGTGTTGATGAACATGCCCAGTGCGCGGTCAGCGCCCTCGCCGGCTTGCGAGCGCCCCATCAGCACTGTGCCGAACACCACATCGCTGCGGTTGGCCAACACCCCAAGTACACGGGCCCAGGCCACGTGCATCAGGCTCGCAGCGCTGACACCTAGGCGCCTGGCCTGGGCACGTAGGCCCTGGGCCAGGCCGTGGTCGAGCGCCAGCAAAGCGTGCTCGATGCCAGCACCGTCGCCTTGCACGTCGGCATGACCGAGCGGCAGGGTGGGCTCATCGACATCGGCCAGCAGGGTCTTGAAGAAGGCCTCGTGGGCGGCTTCGTTGCCCAGGCAAGCCTGGGCAACGTAATTACGGTATGGCACGGCCGGCGGCAGGGTATGCCCTTGCCCGAACAGCAAGGCGCGCATCTCGTACAGCACTACGTCCAGGGCCGTGTGGTCCAGTGCCAGGTGATGGAACAGCAACACGGCCACCACCCGGTGATTGTCAGGGTCCAGGCTATAGTGCAACTGCGCCAGGGGTGCCTGGCTCAGGTCCATGCGGTGATGGCGGGCATCGAAGCGCGCCTGCAACTGGTCGATGCGCGAGGTGCCCGAATCCTCGTGCAGGTCGGTCACCTCGAAGACGCCCAGCTCGGCCTTGCGCCACACCACCTGCAGCGGCTGCGCCAAGCCGTGACTCAGGACAGCGGTGCGCAGAATGTCATGTCGGTCGATGACCTGTTGCAGGGCGCCGGCCCAGGCCAACAGACGCTCGATGCTGTCGAATGCCAGGCGTGTCTGCAAGAGGTAGGGGTCGCCCTGCTCTGCGCTCAGGTGATGGTAGAGCACGCCCTGCTGCAGGGGTGCCAGCGGATAGATTTCCTGCACGTTGGCAGCGCCGCCTGGTACCTGAGCAGTGATGCGGTCGATCAGGTGCTGCTCCAGCGTGATCAGGCTGAGCATGTCGGGCGTAATGCGCTGCGCGCCCGTCGGCACGCCATTGGCCGGCACCTGCAAGGCCGGGCTATCGCCAACCACAGCGGCCAGGGCGGCGACGGTGGGCTGGGCGAACAGCATGCGCACGTCCACCACCAGCGACGCCCGGCGCAGACGCTCGACCAGCGTGACCGCCAACAACGAGTGCCCACCCAGCTCGAAGAAGTTGTCGTGGCGCCCTACCCGGTCGACCTGCAGCACGTCGGCCCAGATCGCGGCCATGGCTGTTTCAGTCGGGGTGTGTGGGGCTTCGAAGGCGCTGGCAGCAAGGCTTGAGGTGTCCGGGGTTGGCAACGCCCGGCGGTCAAGCTTGCCATGGCGGGTCAGCGGCAATGCATCGAGGCAGGTCAGTGCCGCGGGCACCAGTTGCGCAGGCAGACAGGCCTGCAACGCCTCGCGCAGCGCCAGCGCTTCAAGAGGCCGAGTTTGGGTATACCAGCCCAGCAGTCGGCCGTCGCGCACCAGCACCACGGCGTCTTCGACACCAGGCTGGCACTTGAGCGCCGCCTCGATTTCACCCAGCTCAACGCGCACGCCGCGAATCTTCACCTGGTCGTCGTTGCGCCCGAGGTAATCCAGCGTGCCGTCGGTGTTCCAGCGTACGAGGTCACCGCTGCGGTACAGGCGTGCCCGAGGGTCATCGCTGAACGGATCATTGATGAAATGCGAGTGCGTCAGTTCGGGGCGGTTGAAGTAGCCCCGCGCCACCTGAGCGCCCCCGATGTACAGCTCGCCTACGACGCCCACGGGCACCGGTTGCAGGCCTGCGTCCAGCACGTAGACCTGGGTATTGGCGATCGGCGTACCGATATGGAGGGCACCGCCTGGGCGCAGTTGTCCAGAAGTGGCGACCACGGTGGTTTCGGTCGGGCCGTAGTTGTTGACCAACGCAAAGCCTGGGTCGCGCTCGAAGTGGCGCAGGCGATCGCCGCCTACCAGCAGGGTGCGCAAGGTCGGGTGCTGGCGCTCGCGGCGCAGCGCGTGCTCGGCCACGGGCGTTGGCAGGAAACTCACCGTCAGCGGCTGCTCCAGCCACCAGTCGAGCAGCGCCTCGACATGCTCATTGCCAACATCCGCCGGCGGCAGGTGCAGCGTAGCCCCGGCGCACAGGCAGGGCCATACCTCCCAGGCCAGGGCATCGAAACCGAACCCGGCCACGCTCGAGGCGTGGCCGTGCTCGTCCAGCTCGAAGGCCTGGCAGTGCCAGTCCACCAGGTTGACCAGGGCACGGTGTTCGACCATTACGCCCTTGGGCTGGCCGGTCGAGCCTGAGGTGTAGACGAGGTAGGCCAGTTGCCGATCATCCAGCCCCGTGACCACAGGGTCGTGTGTCGGGGCGTCGGCAGGGGGATGGTCCAGATCCAGACGCGGCACGCCAGTGGGCAGGCCTTCGATGCCGGACTCGGCCAGCACCCAGGCGGGTGCGCTGTCGGTCAGCAAGTAGGCGATGCGGTCTGCGGGGTAAGCGGGATCGACGGGCACGTAGGCCGCACCGGCCTTGAGCACCGCGAGCATGCCGACCAGCCTGTTGGCATTTCGCGGCAGGCACAGGGCGATGCGTTGGCCTGGCTTCACACCTTCTCCCAGCAGCCGGTGGGCCAGTTGATTGGCCTGCTGGTTGAGCGCCGCGTAGCTCAGCACCTGGCCGTCCTGACGCAGTGCGATGGCCTCTGGCGCCACGCGCGCACGGGCTTGGATCCGTGCGTGCACAGTGTCGCCCTGCCGATAGGTGCAGGCGGTGTCGTTGAAGCGACGCACCACCTGATCGAATTCCTGCGGCGGCAGTACGGCCACGTGCTGCAAAGGCGTGTCGGGCTCGTGTTCCAGGGCGTGCACGAGATTGGCGAGCACCTGCTCGAACTGCTGGCTCAGGCGTGCGGCATCCCATTCAGGCAGGCTTTGCACGGTCAGGCGCAGGTCGTCGCCCAAATCGTCCACGCTCACCGTCAATGGGTAATCGGTACGCTCCTCGGCGCCGACAATGTCGATACCCGGCGCGACAGGAATGATCTCGGCGGCGTCGCCGGCGTCGCTGTGACGGTAATTGAGCATGCTGTTGAACAAGGCCGTGGGCGCAGCCACCCCGCTGCAGCGCTGAGCCAGGGCCAGGGACGCTTGTTCGTGGGCCAGCAAGCCGGTCAGACGACGGTGGGTGTGCAACAGGCCGTCCTTGACTCCCACCTCTGTCACGTCGATACGCAGCGGCAGCGTGTTGATGAACATGCCCAATGCCTGCTCGCCACCCTCCCCGGCGGTCATGCGGCCCAGCAATACGCTGCCGAACACCACCGTCTGACGCCCGGCCAGCTGCCCTACCCACCGGGCGAAGCCCAGGTGCAGGATACTGGCTGGGCTGACCCCGAGCTGCCGGGCCTGTTGACGCAGGCGACGGGCCAGAGGGGTCGGCAAGGTCAGCCGGGCTTGCTGCAGAAGCTGCTCGGGCTTTGCCTGGGCACCGAAGGCCAGGGTCGGCTCGTCGATATCGGCCAGCATGTGCTCGAAGAACTGGGTGTGGGCTTGTTCGTCCAGGGCCTGGCGGGCCGCCGCCAGGAAGTTGCGAAACGGCGTCGGCGCGGGCAACTGCGCGGCCGTACCGGCCAAGTGCGCCTGGATTTCCCGGCGCACGATATCGAGCGCCGTGTGATCCATGATCATGTGATGGAAGGTCAGCACTGCCACCCACGCCTGCCCCTCACCCTGGGCTTGGGCCAGTTGCATCAGGGGTGCCTGGCGCAGGTCCAGTCGATAATGGCGTGGGGCCAGGTGGTCGCACAGCTCGGTCAGTGTACCGTGGCCTTTGAACGGCAACGCTTCACGCACCAGGGCCGCTTCGCGCCATACCACCTGCACGGGCTCGTCCAGGCATTCCCAATGTACGGCAGTGCGCAGGATGTCGTGGCGCTGTATGACCGCTTGCAGGGCGTCGGCGAAGGCATCGAGGTGCGCCTTGCTGGCGAAACGCAGTTGCACCTGCGACAGGTAGGGGTCGCCGTCCTGGGCCGACAGGTGGTGGTACAGCATGCCCCGCTGCAGGGGTGCCAGCGGGTAGATGTCCTGTACGTTGGCCGCCCCGCCCGGCACGCTGTCGACGATACGGTCAATGGCCGCCTGGTCGAGGCTGACCAACGGCAGCATGTCGGGGGTGACGCGAAATGCCGGGCTGAGCCAATCGTCATCCTGACTTGCAAGCATCTCCAGCAAGGCCGGCTTGTGCCGGGACAACGCCTCCCACAGGGGGTCGTCCAGCGTCTGGTCATCACCCAGGACGATCAGGTCCTGGTCTTCACGCTGCAGACGGATGGGACGGGTGGAAAGTGCGTTGATCAGTTCGCTGAAGTGCATCGGTAAGCATCCTGCTTTGCCTGGAAGGGTTGATGGCCGACACGCTAAAGCAACGCGACCGGCCGGTCTGACATGGGAAGTGGGGACAACCGCGCAAACGATTGCAGGGGCCGACGGGCCCCGGACCTGGCATCAAAGCCGCCTGCGTTTGCCCAGGCTTGGGATGGTGGTAGGCGGGATGACGGCCTGTTCAGGCTGGGCCTGGGTGCTGGCGGCAAGCCCCGAGAGGGTGGGCTGGGTGAACAGCGCCCTGGCGTCGACGTGCAGCCCGGCCTGGCGCAGGCGCGCCACCAGGCTCACGGCCAGCAATGAATGCCCGCCCAGCTCGAAGAAGTTGTCGTCACGGCCCACCTGCTCGATCTTGAGCAACTCGGCCCAGATGGCCGCCATGGCCGCTTCCAGCTCGCCTTCGGGTGCACGGTAGGCGCGGCTGATGACCGCATCGGCGCCGGGCGCGGGCAAGGCACGCCGATCCAGCTTGCCGTTGGCGCTCAAGGGCAACTGCGCCAGGCGCACGAAGGCCTGGGGCACCATGTACTCCGGCATGCAGGCCAGCAGGTGACCGCGCAGGGCTTCGAGGGCCGGCGCAGGCTGGCCGTCGCACAGGGTGAAGTAGGCCACAAGGCGCTCTTCGCGCATCAGCACCACCGCCTGCGCAACGGCCGGGTGGGCGGTGAGCGAGGCCTCGATCTCTCCAAGTTCCACGCGCAGGCCGCGCAGCTTGACCTGGAAGTCGTTGCGGCCCATGAATTCGAGGTTGCCGTCTTCTCGATAGCGCACCAGATCGCCTGTGCGGTAGAGCCGGTCGCCGTCGACGAAGGGGCTGGCGATGAAGCGTTCGGCCTGAAGCTCAGGCAAGCCCAGATAGCCGCGCGCCACGCCTACTCCACCGATGTGCAACTGGCCTACGCCGCCCAGCGGTACCGGGCGGTCGTGCTCATCGAGCACATACACGCGGGTGTTGGGGATCGGACGGCCGATCGGCGGTGTCTGCACCGGCAGTGGCGTATGGGCCGGCAACGACCAGGCGGTACTGTCGACAGTGGCCTCGGTGGGGCCATACACGTTATGCACGCACACCCAGGGCAAGCGCTCGCGAAGGCTTTGCAGCAACGCGGGGGTAAGATCGCCGCCTCCGCAGAAAATGTCGGTGAGGCGGGTGCACCCCTGCACCCCTGGCTGATCGAGGAACTGCTGCAACAGCGCCGGGACGAACTTGACGATGCTGACCTGCTGCGCCTTGATCAGCTCCACCAGGTAGCCAGGGTCGCGGTGCCCACCGGGGCGAGCCAGGACCAGGCGCACCCCCGCCGTCAACGGCCAGAACAACTCCCAGACCGAACCGTCGAAGGTGCACGGGGCGCGTTGCAGCAAGGCGTCACCGGCACGTGGTGCCCGGATCAGCGAGCCCCAGTGCATCAGGTTGCACAGGCCGCGATGCTCGATCATCACGCCCTTGGGCGTGCCGGTCGAACCTGAGGTGTACATCACGTAAGCCAAGTGCTGCGGGCCAAGGCCAGGCACCTGAGGGTCGGTGCAAGGACGCTCGGTCAGATCACAGCGGTCCAGGTTCAGGGTGGGCTGTTGCAACGGCGCGAAGAGCCCTGCCGTGGCCCCGTGCACCAGCACCGTGACCGGGTTGCAGTCCTGCAACATGAAGCGCAGCCGCTCTTGCGGGTATTCAGGGTCCAGCGGCACGTAGGCACCACCTGCCTTGAGCACCCCGAGCAAGGCGATCATCAGGCTGACACCTCGCTCGATGCACACCGCCACTCGGCTGTCAGGTGTCACGCCCAGGCCGATCAGGTAGTGCGCCAGGCGGTTGGCCTGTTCGTTGAGCGTCTGGTAGTCCAGGCTCTGGCCGTCGGCCTGCAGGGCGATGGCGCAGGGGGTACGTTGCACCTGGGCCTCGAACAGCGTCGGCAGTGTCTGGTGAACAGGGCTGGTGGGGTCTTCGGTGGCGTTGAAGCCTTCGAGCATCAACGCAAGCTCCCGTGCAGGCACCGGGCATAGCTGCTGGAGCATGCCGGATGTCGGGTCCGATAGTGCCTGGCCGATGTGTTCGAGCGCCGTGCCCAGGTAGTCCAGCATGCGCTGCGCCCCCAGCGCACGCGGGGCACGCACAGACAGTTGCAGGCGATCTCCCGGGTCATCCACCGTCAATACCAGGCCATGGCTCGTCACTTCACTGGCTTCGACCAGCGCGACACCCGGCATGACCTCGCCCAACGGCAGCGCACCCTGACGGTAGTTCACCAGGCTGTCGAACAGTGCGCTGCCGGCCGGCAGACCGCTGCATTGCTGGGCCAGGATCAGCGGCGCATCTTCATGGGCCAGTAGCGCCGCCAGGCGAGCATGGGTATCCACCAACGCCTGCGCTGGGGTGCAGTCATTGAGGTTGATGCGCAGCGGCAAGCTGTTGATGAACATCCCCAGCGCCCGGTCGGCGCCAGGGCCGGCCATGCTGCGCCCCAGCAATACCGTGCCCACCACGACTTGGTCGCGCCCACTCAGGCTAGCCAGTGCATGGGCCCATGCCAGGTGCAGCAGACTCGCAAGGCTGGCGCCATGCGCCCTTGCCAGGGCGCGCAGGCTGGCGACCGTGGCGGCGGGCAGGTCACGGCTGGCGTTCTCGAGGTCGGCCGGATCGAGCGCCACTGCGCCCCAGCCCGACAGCGGCTGCTGCGGCGCCAACCCCGCCAATTGCTCGGTGAAAAATGCCCGGTGGGCGGCCTGGCGCTCGGCGCGGTTAGTGAGCGCCACGTAATCCCGATACGGCACTGGCGCTGGCAATTGCGCGCCCCGCCCCGCCATACAGGCCTCCAGCTCGCCCAGTAGCACCTGCAAGGACACCGCGTCGTTGACCAGATGGTGAAAACGCAGCAAGGCCAGCCAACGGCCCTGTTCAGGTGCATCCATGCACACCAGTGCCAGCATCGGCGCCTTGTCCAGGCTGAGCGGGCGCCGGCCGGGATGGTAGTGGTCGCGCCATTGACCTTCAGGCCCCTGCCAGCGTTCGACTGGCAGGCGGGCATGGCGCCAGACCACCTGGTGCGGCGTCTCCAGCCCTTCCCAGGCCAGGCTGGTGCGCAGGATGTCGTGGCGCTGCATCACATGCTGCAACGCTACGGCGAAGTCGCGCACCTGTTGCTCGGTGGCGAACGAGAACAAGGCCTGTTGCTGGTACGGGTCGACCGTGTCCGTCAGGTGGTGGTACAGCAGCCCCTGCTGCAAGGGCGCCAAGGGGTAGATTTCCTGCACGTTGGCCGCGCCACCCGGCACCCTCGCTACGATGCGGTCGAGCGCTGCCTGACTGAGCGTGGCCAGGGGCAGCATGCCCGGCTCGATGCGCTGGCACTGCAACGGGATGCACGGCGGTGGGGTGTGCACGCACTCGGTGGCCCTGGCGCTGGCGGCGACCGCTGCCAGGGTCGATTGCCCGAACAGCACCTGCACATCGACCTGCAGGCCTTGTTGGCGCATGGCCTCGATCAGTTGGACAGCCAGCAGCGAATGCCCGCCCAGCTCGAAGAAATGGTCGTGCCGGCCGATGCGCTCGATGTGCAGCAACTGGGCCCAGAGCGCGGCCAGGCGTTGCTCCATCTCCCCTTCTGGCGGCTCATGCTCGTGCCGCACCATGGCCGTGTCATCCGCTGGGGGCAGCGCGCGTCGGTCGAGCTTGCCATTGGCGGTCAAGGGCCAGTGGGCGACCTGCATGTAGGCGACCGGCAACAGGGCGACTGGCAGGCTATCGCGCAGGTGATCGTGCAGGGCCCGGGGCGTGACCGGATCGGTCGCCGTGAACCAGGCATGCAACTGACCCTTGCGGAGCATGACCACGCCTTCGTTCACCGCCGGGTGACGGCTCAAGGCGGCTTCGATCTCCGCAAGCTCGACCCGCATACCGCGGATCTTCACTTGGTCGTCGTTGCGGCCCAGGTACTCAAGCGTGCCGTCGGACAGCCAGCGCACCCAGTCACCGGTCCGGTAAAGCCGGGCGCCAGGCGCGCTACTGAACGGGTCTTGAACGAAGCGCTCGGCGCTCAGTTGCGGCTGGTTGAAGTAGCCCCTGGCCACCCCTTGGCCACCGATATACAGCTCACCGGCCGCGCCGGGCGGCAGCAACTGGCCCTGCCCGTCCAGCACATACACCTGGGTGTTGGCGACCGGAACGCCGATGTGCAATGGCCCACCCGGCTGCACCTGCCCCGACGTGGCCACTACCGTGGCCTCGGTCGGGCCATAGTTGTTGATCACCTTGCACGTCAGCTCCCGGCCCAGTCGTCGCAGGCGGTCACCGCCCACCAGCAGGGTTTCCAACGTTGGATGGGGCATCCCCTGGGCGAAGGCGAGTTCCGCAATCGGCGTGGGCAAGAAGCTGACGTGAAGCGTTTGGGCCCGCCACCAGGCGAGCAAGGCGTGTACATCCTCGGCCCCTTCGCGTACCGGTGCCAGGTGCAAGGTGGCGCCACTGCACAGCGCCGGCCAGATCTCCCAGGCCATGGCATCGAAGCCAAAGCCCGCCACGCTGGACTGATGGCGGCCTGGGCCAAGCGCGAATTGGGTGCAGTGCCAGTCCACCAGGTTGGCCAGCATGCGTTGCTCGACCATCACTCCCTTGGGTTGGCCGGTGGAGCCAGAGGTATAGATGATGTAGACCAAATCCATACGCGTTTGCGGTGCGAACGAGAAGGTGGCTGCGGGCTCGGTCGGCCACGACGGGTCGTCCAGTTCGATCTGTGGCCTGCCATGCTTGGGCAGGCGCGGTGCGAAGCGCGAAAGGGTCAGGACCACGTGCGGAGCGCTGTCCTGCAGCAGGTAGGCGATGCGCTCTGCCGGATGGGCGGGATCGACCGGCACGTAAGCACCGCCTGCCTTGAGTACCGCCAGCAGGCCAACCAGGGTGTCCAGCCCTCGCTGGGCGACCACTGCCACGCGCCGTTCAGGGCCTACCCCGAGACTTGCGAGGTGCTGGGCCAAGGCGCTTGCGCGGTGATCGAGCTCGCCGTAACTCAAGGTTTGGTCGCCGAAACAGGCTGCCAGGGCTCCCGGCTGCGTGCGGGCTTGCAGCTCGATGCGTTGCTGAATCAGGCAGGGCGCCGTGTGCGCCGCTGACATGGCCGTCATGTTCCATGCCCTAAGGCGTTGGTGCTCGGGTGCGGTCAGCATGTCGAAGGCCGATACCAGGGCCTGGGGTTGGGCCAGGCCCTGCTCCAGCACATGCAGCAGTCGTGCGCCGAGGGCTTTGGCCTGTTCGTCGCTGAACCAGGCGCGGCTGTGCACCAAGTGCAGGCGCGCGGTGCCTGCGTGGGTGTTGCAGCGCAAATGGATGCTCAAGGGTGAGGGTTCATGGCCATTGCAGATCATGACCGTCGCACCGGCCACGTCGCCGATTTGCAGCGCGTTGCTGTCTTCTTCGAAGGACACCAGCAGCTCGAACAACTGCGTGCGCCCCTCCTGCTGCGCGGCGACGTCGCGTTTGAGCGCGCTCAACGGGTAGCGCTGATGACGAAAATCCTGCTTGAGCGTAGCGACGATGGCTTGAATCAGGTCCGCGAAGGACAGGTTCCTGCCAAAGTCCATGCGCAGTGGGCTGACCTGGGTGAACAATCCCAGGGTTGCCTTGAACTGTGCGTTGGAGCGGTTGCGTACCGGCAAGCCGACCATCCATTGATCGCGCTGCCAAGTGCGGCAGACACAGACGTGCAGTGCCCCCAGCAACACCGGCAACGGCGACACGCCCAGGGTGTCGGCCAGCGCCCGCAGCTTGCGCATCAGGCCAGGCGTAACCGCCAGATCGAGCGCATGGCTCGGTGAATCCTCCGGCGACAAGGCCGGTTGGGTAGGCCGCAGCAGGGGGTCGGGCAGTTGGGCAAGCCTGGTCAGCCAGTACTCACGGTCACGCTGATAACGCGCCGAGGCCCGGTAGCGCGCATCCTCTTCGATAAAGGCGCAGTACGAGGGCGCGTTGCCGGGCAGCGCCTGTTGGTGTTCGAGCGTGAGGTAGAGGTCGGCCAGTTGCTTGAACCACTGGTCAACGCCCCACCCATCGAGCACCAGATGGTGGGCGCGCAAGGCCAGCAAGTGCTCGCGGGGGCCCATCCTGATCAGCCTGGCCTCCCAGAGCGGCCCTTGCTCCAGTGCAATGGGCATGCGCATCCAGGCATCGAGAAGGTTCAGGGCTGCATCGGTCGGGTGGGCGTCAGCTTGAAGGTCGTCCCACATCAAGGTCACGGGCAGCTGGGGGGCGAAACGCTGCCGCGCCGAGCCACCCTCCTGTACCCACACGGTACGCAAGGCATCGTGGAGGCTGGCCAGGTGATGCAGTGCCAGCGTCAGCCTGGTCCTGTCCACCTGCCCCTCCAGCGCGACATAGGCGCCAATGTTGTACAGCGGGGATGTGCCTTGGCTGAGTTGCTCCAGCCAGATATCCCGCTGGGCAACGGTGAGGTCGAAAAGGTCGGCGGCAGGCATGATCGGTCAGGTCCTTCTGAGGGGTCAGCGTGCGATTCAAACACCGGGCGCCTGCCCTGTATGGCCCATTAAACCCGGACACCCCCGCAAGCAACGTGGGCTGCTGAAATCCTTGTAGGAGATTACCTACACGGGGCTGGCGACGATGGCTCACGGCATACTGTATTGGCGTCGCTTATCCCTGCGGAGCCACCCTTCTGGCGCCAATTTGCTGGCATTTGGCCCTTTTTCCAGCGTTCCCCACGCATCCGATGATCTGCGCCTACCACCTTTTGCTGGCATGTTCTGTCCCTGAATCCCGCTACAGACGTCTTCCAGTCAGCGGGCTTGAATACGCCCATACACCCTGCCCGATTGCAATGGGATTGCGCGGGCAGACGCAGTTACAGCAGGCCCTCAGGAACCCATCGACATGATGTTGAACGCTCGCTCCGACTACCGACCGGACCCTCATCTCTATCTGCAACTGGGTGAATTGATCGCGCAGACCGGCGGCGCCTGTTTCGCCGAGCAGATGCTTCGCCTGGTACAGGATCAAGTCAGCATCGACGGGTTGGAAATCAGTGAATGGACCCTCGATGCACCGCAGCTGACGGACAGCCGGGTCGAAGTGCTCGGCCGCGCCGGTGTGCATGCAAGGCAGGTGGGTTCACGCTTGCCTCATCCCCTGCTGCAATCGATCGAGCAGATGCACGACCCATTGCTCATCGAGTTCAAGGCGCCCGCAGGCAGCAATCCGCGTAATCTGCGCCCGGCCCATCAATGCCACCTGGTGTCCTGCAGCGGTACCAAACGGTGGGTGATCAGTGCCTACCGCTTGCCCTGCGAGCGACGCTTTTCGCTGGCAGAGCTGTCGCAGCTCAAGAGCCTCTCGAGTACGCTGCTGCCGCTCGTCGAACATCACGGTCAATTGCTCGATCATGACGGCGCCGAAGTGATCGGCCAGGCGCTGGATGACGCAGAGGTCGGCAGACTGCAACAGACGTTCGGCAGACGTCTGATGCAGGCTTCAGTCAAGCTCTCGGTGCGCGAACAAGAGGTGTGCGTGGGCCTGCTGAGCGGCTGCACGGTCCCTGAGCTCGCCCGGCGGTTGAATGTGAAGAACAGCTCGGTGGAAACCTATCTCAAACGCGCTGCTGCCAAGTTAGGCGTAAGCGGCCGTAATGGCCTGACCAAATGGATGACAGGCGGGTAGCGACCTGCGTCTACCCCTCTGCGCAAACAGAGCACAGGTGTAAACCGAAATAGATGCATTTGATAATGATTCGTAGTATTTTCCCGGCGCGGTTACACCTCCAACTCCAGCGCCCTACTCAGGATCGTACTGTCGATGCGTCGCACGTTCGTCTCGCTTTGTGTACTTCATGCCGTTTCCCCCCTGGCGTTTGCCGATCCGGCCTCCCCGCCCGACGCCGCGCAAATCGAACTTCAAGCCTTGAGCATCACCGGCAGTGCCGATGCCGAACGGGCCGACGGCCCGGTCCAGGGGTACAAGGCCAGCCGCTCGGCCAGTGCCACGCGCACTGACACGGCACTCCACGAGACGCCTCAGTCCGTCAGCGTGGTACCCAAGGATGTCCTCCAGGATACCGGCGCCACCCGTCTGCAGGACGGGCTCGATTATGCCGGCGGCGTCGGCCGCGCCAACAACTTCGGCGGCCAAGGCCTTACCACTTTCACGGTGCGCGGCTTCACCACCGGCGAGTTCTACCGCAACGGGTTCCCGATCAACCGGGGGTACCCCAATGCGCCAGACGCCAATACGGTCGAGCGCCTGGAAGTCATCCGTGGCCCGGCCAGCAGCCTGTATGGCCGTGGCGATCCGGGTGGCACCTTCAACGTGGTCAGCAAGCAACCCCTGTCGGACCCGAGCGTGACACTGGGCAGTCAGTTCGACGACCAAGGCATGCACCGCGCCACCCTCGATGCCACCGGGCCGCTAAACGAGGACGGCTCTGTGGCCTACCGGCTCAATGTGCTGGGCGAAGGCGGCGACAGTTTCCGTGACGATGTGCAGGGCGAGCGCTACGACGTGGCCCCAGTACTGAGCTGGCAGGTCAACGACAGCACCAAGGTGGTGTTCGAAGGCGACTTCATGCGCAACAACCACCCCCTTGATCGCGGCCTGACCCGCTACCCTACCCAACCGCGCAGCGCCTCGTGGGACACATACATCTGGGAAAAGGGCAGTGACAACTTGCTGCACAACGACAACAACATGGCCCAGATACGCTTCGAGCACCTGCTCAACGAAGACTGGACGCTGGCCGGCGGGTTCCAGTTCCTCGATGGCAGCCTGCAGGGCAATGCCGTGGAAGCCAACAAGGCCCCGGTGGATGGTCGCACCCTGGAGCGCAACTTCAACTGGCGCAAGCTGCAGTGGACCGACCGGGACTGGCAGCTGAACCTGACGGGACACTTCGACACAGGCGCGTTCAGCCACACTTTGCTGACCGGCGTCGAATACGAGAACTACGATTACAACTCCATCATCCAGCGCTCCTCGGCGCGCGATGGCACCTACCCCATCGATATCTATCACCCGGTACTGGGCCAGCCTCGCCCTGCCCTGACCCGCACGACCACCTGGGACAAGGAAAACCTGCAAACCTGGGCGTTCTTCATTCAGGACCAAGTGGCCCTGACCGAGCGCCTCAAGGCGCTGGCCGGGGTACGCCTGGAGCGCTTCGAGCATGACTACGACGACAAGATGCCGACCAACCGCGACTTCAGCAAAGGCGAAAATGGCGTGACGCCGCGCTTTGGCCTGATCTACGACCTGACCGATACCCTGGCGGTGTACGCCAACACCGCGCGCTCGTTCAAGCCCAACACCGGCACGCCCGCCAGCGGTGGCGGCTTCGATCCGGAAAAGGGCAAGTCTTATGAGCTGGGGTTGAAGTGGGCGTCGCTCGATGGCCAGCTGAGCGCGGATGCTGCGGTCTATCACATCGTCAAGGAAAACGTCCTGGCCAACGACCCCAGCGACCCTACGAACACCTTCAAGGTGGCCGCAGGTGAGGTGCGCAGCCGCGGGCTGGATATCAACGTGGCAGGCAACCTGACCCCCGAATGGCGCGTCATCGGTGGCTATTCCTATGTCGATGCCCAAGTCACCAAGGACACCAGCCTGCCCAGCGGTACGCGCCTTGCCAACATCCCACGCAATACCTTCAGCCTGCTGAACACCTACGAGTTCCAGGACGGTTTGGCCAAGGGGCTCGGGTTGGGCGTTGGGGTGAAGTACGTGGATGACCGTGCCGGCCAGACCGCAACCAGCACCTACACCATGGAGCGCTACAGCGTGGTGGACCTGCTGAGCTTCTACAAGGTCAACGAGCACGTACGCCTGAACCTGGACGTGAAGAACCTGTTCAATAAGGGCTATGACGAAGGCTCGTTCAACACCTACGCCTATCCGGGCGCGCCTCGTACGGTGCAGGCCGGCGTGGCCTACACCTTCTGACAGGCACTCGACCGGCTCGGCGGCCAGGCAGCCGCCGAGCCGGGCTGGTCATCAGAAGCCTTTGCTGTAGAACAGCGAGTACGACTCGATGCCATCGTTAGGCTGGCGGATGCCCGCGTTGGAGTAATGGATGGCGCGGATGCCGACCTTCTGCTCCGACGGCAACTTCAGGCCCAGGCCGATGCGGTCTTCGAAGTTGAAGGACGAGCCCATGCGCTGGTCGCCGACCCGGGTCTTGGAAAATGCCGCGATACCGATGCCTGCTTCGATGTAGGGGGTGTAGGTGAAGCCGCTGAATTCATAGGTGAACACCGGGCTGAAGGACAGCGAGTGGGCACCGCTGGCGTCACCGCCCTCCCAATAGGTGTAGCCCGCGTCCCAGTAGCCGGTCAGGTGGCCGACACTGGTCTCGAACCACTGCTTGTCCCAGTCGAAGGACAAGCCTGCACGGTAGGTCATGTCGCCTTGGCTGGTGACACCGACGGCGCCGGTAACCTGGGCAGCCTGGGCCAGGTTCGCCCCGGCGAAGGCCAGCACGGCGGCAGCCAACGAAGCAGCGATACGGGATTTCATCTATGACATCTCCTGATGGTAAGTGCGACAACTGGAGGCATGGACCCTGGGTCAGTTGGTTGCGTCAGCTTGCTGAACGCTGACCGAACGGCGCAGGGTTTAACCTCTCGAAATTTTTGGTAACCGAATCTCGCGTTTCGGTCACACGATGTAATAATTGCCGGATTATGGTCAGTTGTATAGGAACTTGGAAGTAGATTGCTATCACTTCCCGTGATCCTTTTAGCCGTTTACTGCTTGGGTTAGGCAGATAAGCGTGCTAGACCGCTTGATATATCCAATGCCCTAGCGTGACAGTCTGATGCATCGAGCCCGGCGACCGATGCCTAGACCGAACGCCTTCAGCATCGTTCAAATCTTTTCAAATCAGGATGATGAGATGCTTTCTTCAAGTAGATTCACGAACGTCGAAAGGCTGCGCGAGACCGTCCCACGGCGCCAGACCAGCCAGGTCTTCAGGTAACGGAAGTCTTCAGACATCGGCCAGGCACTGACCGTGCTGCACCCTGGCATGTTCTCCAGCATGGTGCGCGGCATCATGGCCAAGCCCGCACCGGCACTGACGCACGCCAGCATGCCGTGGTAGGACTCCATTTCGTGAATCTTGCGTGGGACGGCCTGATCGTTGACGAACCAGTTTTCAAAATGGTGCCGGTAGGAACAGTTGGCGCGAAACGCGTAGATATTCTCGCCGTTGACGTCTTGCGCCCGGTTCACAGGCGCATGGTTGAGGGGCGCGATGATGACCATCTCTTCTTCGAAAACCGGCATGCCCTCCAAGGTAGGGTGCAAGACCGGCCCGTCGATGAACGCGGCCACCAGCCGACCCGACAGAACGCCCTCGAGCATGGTCCCGGAGGGGCCCGTGGACAGGTCCAGGTCCACTTTGGGATAGCGCTGGTTGTAGGCTGCCAGTACGGCCGGGATGCGCACCGCCGCAGTGCTCTCCAGGGAGCCCAGGGCGAACGTGCCCTGTGGGTCCTCCCCTGCTACGGTGCTACGCGCTTCCTGAACCAGGTCGAGGATGCGCCGGGTGTACTCCAGGAAGTTCCAGCCGGCCGGGGACAAGCGCAGGCGGCTTTTCTCACGTATGAACAGGTCCACGCCCAGGTCCTCTTCCAGTTGCTTGATGCGCGTGGTCAGGTTGGAGGGCACCCGGTGGATATGCTGCGCGGCTGCACTGATGCTGCCTTGCTCGGCGACTGCCTTGAACATCTCAAGTTGTATCAGGTCCACGGCTTTCTCCAAACGTGAATGAGTGACTCATTATTATTCAGTTTTCATTAAAGCCCTAGCCCACTAGTCTGAGCCCACTGCATAACTACAGCGAGAGTGCTCCGCCATGAATGCGATCAGCAGCCAGACCCACGCCATCTCACTCGACCCGTTCACCGGCGAACAGATCGGCGCTTACCCGTTCGACACCGATGCCGCGCTCGAGGCGGCGCTAACGCGGGCCAAGTGCGGCTATGGCCAGTGGAGCCGGCTGTCGGCCGATCAGCGCAGCGAGCACCTCCTGGCCCTGGCCACTGTCCTGGAGGCGCAGGCAGAGACCTTTGCTCAGATGATCAGCCGCGAAATCGGCAAGCCGATTACGCAGGCACGGGGTGAAGTCAGCAAGTGCGTAGGCCTATGCCGCTGGTACGCCGAGCACGGCCCCGCGATGCTCGCGCCTGAAGCGACCCAGGTTGAAAAAGCCCGTATCGAGTACCGCCCGTTGGGCCCGATCCTGGCTGTGATGCCCTGGAACTTCCCCATCTGGCAGGTGCTGCGCGGCGCGGTACCTGCGATTCTGGCGGGCAATACGTACGTGCTCAAGCATGCCCCCAACGTGATGGGCAGCGCCTACCTGCTGGATAAGCTGTTCAAGGATGCGGGCGTACCAGAGGGTGTGTTTGAGGTGCTCAACGTAACACCGGAGGGTGTGACACGCGCCATCAACGACCCGCGCATTGCGGCGGTGACCTTGACCGGCAGCGTGCGCGCCGGCATGGCGATCGGTGCCCAGGCCGGTGCTGCGCTGAAGAAGTGCGTCCTGGAGCTGGGCGGTTCGGACCCTTTCATTGTGCTGGCCGATGCCGATCTGGATGCGGCGGTGCAGGCGGCAGTGATCGGGCGTTATCAGAATACCGGGCAGGTGTGCGCGGCCGCCAAGCGCTTTATCGTCGAACAGAGTATCGCCGAAGCCTTCACACGCAAATTCGTGGAAGCCACGCAGGCCTTGAAAGTGGGCAACCCGCTTGAAGATGCGACCTATATTGGCCCCATGGCCCGCTACGATTTGCGTGACGAGCTCGATGGCCAGGTGCAGGCCAGCCTTGCCGAAGGGGCTACCTTGTTGCTCGGTGGCCACAAAGTCGAAGGTGTGGCCAATGTCTATGCACCCACCGTGCTGGGTGATGTGACGCCTCAGATGACAGCCTTCAGGCAGGAATTGTTCGGCCCGGTTGCGGCGATCACGACCGCGCGGGATGCCGACCATGCCGTGGCGTTGGCCAACGACAGCGAGTTTGGCCTGGCTTCGACCATCTACACGGCCGACTATGCCTTGGCCGAACGGATGACGTCGGCGCTGGAGACCGGTGCGGTGTTCATCAATGGCTACTGCGCCTCCGACCCCCGTGTCGCCTTCGGCGGGGTGAAGAAAAGCGGGTTCGGGCGTGAACTGTCGCACTTTGGCGTGCGGGAGTTCACCAATGTGCAGACCGTGTGGTTGGATCGCAACTAAGGCGCTGTCTGGCATGAGAGCCGGGTTGTGGTCATGGCATTTTAGCTTCGCGTGTTACATCGCGCGAAGCCGCTGCGCGGCCCCCCGATCTAGAGTCAAAGCTGAATGCGGGGGCCTGGCGCTGCAGCACCTTTCAGGCAGGGGGGCCCCTGCCTGAAAGAACGAGCAGCGTTCAGCCGAGGTGCAATTGTTACCCACCCGGCTGACCCTCACTCTCCATCACCCCCGCCCCTGATC
Source organism: Pseudomonas sp. UBA5568 (assembly GCF_002425525.1). Lineage (NCBI taxonomy): Bacteria > Pseudomonadati > Pseudomonadota > Gammaproteobacteria > Pseudomonadales > Pseudomonadaceae > Pseudomonas > Pseudomonas sp. UBA5568. Next base: position 25,194 of record NZ_DIMK01000026.1, read on the forward strand.
TTTCACCCAATCGAGCATCCCACCCGGCACGATCAGCTCATGTCGAGCCCTGGAACACGCCGTGTACAACCCCGCCAGCAACCGAGCGCGCTCGTTGCGATTGCCTGACACCTGTTGCGGCACCATCAGCTCTGGCGACACCATCACCCGCGCGAACTCCATGTTTCTCACATCCCGAACCCGCCCCAGGAACAGCTTGGGCGCCTTGTCCCAGCGATAGCGGCTCTTGGCCTTGGCAAAGTGCTGCGCGGTATACCCCTTGCCCAGCATCGAAGCCACCGCGATGAACGCCTTGTCGTCCCCCTTGTGCTCGGCCAGCGCCTGCCAGCTGGCGTACCGGAACAGCATCGGGTGCCGGGGCCGGGTGCCGTGGCGGTACAGCTCGATGCAGTCTTCGACGAACAGCTCGAAGTCCTTGCGTGCCCCGTGCAGCATCACGAACGCAACCCCAAGGTGCGTCAGGCGCTGGAACCAACCGAACAGGCCCCACTCGTCCTCGACGATCAAGGCCGTTGGCTGCTCGGGCACGGTCACGCCGTCGAAGAAACTGACGCGCGTGTAATGCTCGGCACTGCCGCTGAACGCGGCCTGGATGGCCGCCGGGTGCGCCTGAATCAACGGGTTGAGCACATTGTCCATGGCCGGCCCGACCCGCAACGAATGGTCGATGTAGCGTTGACGAATGAACCCGCCGTGGTGGGCGCTCAGGCCATTGAGGTTCTGCAACTCGTCACCCAGCGCAATCACCGACTGCGGGCTGCGGTCGAGCACCTCGAGCATGGGCGCTGACAATTCGTGGGCTTCGTCCACGATGACGTGGGTATAACGCGCATCGATCAGATAGCCGGTCAGGGCGAGCAATTTCACCCGGTGGTAATCACGCAGCGGCAACTGAATTTCCCTGGCCGGGGGGCGGATCAGCGCCTGCCAGTAAAGGCGCGCCGTTTCGAGCAGCACTTGCTGGTCCAGCGGCGTGCTACCGGGCACGGACGGCGGCAAGTGGTGCAAGCCAATCTGGGCGTCACCAGTGTGGCAAAAGGCGCGCACCGCGCGTACGCACACACCCACCACGTCGACTGCCGACAGCGGTCCGACGTCGGGCAAGCCGAGCCAGCGCACGATCTGCGACTCCTGCGGGCGCCAGGACTGCCGGGTGCGATACGGGTCACGCAGTCGCCAGCCGGTACGGGTCAGGTCGCGGTTCAAGAGCACATCGGCCAGTTGCCCGAACGTCATGGCCGTGTAGGCCGCGGCATCCTTTACCCGCGCCTGCAGCGCGCGCAGTTGCCCTTCGGTCAAGGCCAGCAGCAAGGTGCGCTGCGGATCGAGCAACCTGGCGAACTGATGGATCAGAAAGGTCTTGCCGGTGCCCGCAAAGCCCTGCACCGCCACTGACTCGTCCACCCCGCTGAGAAACTCACGCAACAGGCGGTTCTGCTGGTCACTGAGCTTGAGGTCACTGGCAAGGGACGGCAGGTGCACGGCATGCAGGGGCGTGACGCGCTGGCGATACAGGTCGGCGAACTGGTAGTTCCACTGCCCCTGATCGTCCAGCAATTCATCCGGCGAATGGGCGACCTCAGGCGATAGCAACGCGACGCCATTCTCGCCCAGCATGCCCAGGCCCATGGCGAACGCTTCGCGGTCGAACTGCTGCTGTACCTGCGCCTGAAAGCGCCCGGGCGCTGCCTGCTCGACCTGCTGGGCAATGCGCAGCACCTCGGCGAAGCGCCGCTCCTGGGCGTCGGCTGTGAGCGGCCTGGGTTGACGGGCCAGGTGCTGGACGAACAGCACGGCAGCCGCTTGCAGCACATCGGCAGCGGCCAGTGGATCGGCGCACGTGCCGCCGGCGAGGCTGTCGGCCTGGTCACTGGGCAAAGGCAGGTAGAACATCGGCACCTCAGGCGTTTATCAGGGCGGCACGATAGCAACTTTATCGCCCTGATGCAGGCACCAAACACCTGGGGGTTGTCATGCCGCAACTTGAGGGCTGCTCAACCCTTGGCACGCCGTAACGTGTCACTGGGAAGTTCCTTGAACAAATGCCTGTAACTGTTTGAAAACCTTCCTAAATGCCAGAACGACCATTGCATCGCCACCTCGGCCACCGTGCCGCCGGCCCCATTCAACAAATCGCGCCGGGCGCCGTTCAGGCGTCTTAACCGCAACCACTGCGCAGGGGGCATCCCTGTGAAGGCCTTGAACGCCTGCTGCAACTGGCGTAGCGAAACGCCCGCAACGCTCGCCAGTTCGACCAGGTTAAGCGTCTGTTCGGGACAATCGGCGGCCCATTCACTGACACGGCGCATGATGGCCCGCGCCTCAACCTGTTGCCCCAGTGCCACGCCTTGCAAGCGCTGGCAGGCAGTGTCCAGAATGAACAGGCAATCGTGCAGCAGCTGCTCGGCCAGGGCTTGCCCCTGCACACGGCCCTGGGATTGTCCCAAGTGGGTCAGGGTGGCGCTCAGCCAACTGCCGAACAACGCCGTTTGCCCGCTGCCCAGCGGCACCATGAACAAGCCCTGAAGGCGTTCCAGGTCCAGCCCATGGCTGAGCAGGAAGGCCTGCTCGAACACCACGGCCACTTCCTGATAGTGCTCGGGGGTGATCCAGATGTTGCGGGTATGCTCATTGAGCAGGTACAGGTTGTTCTCGCTTCGGTCGAAGCAGAAGGTCAACGAGCCCTGCGGAGGCCGAAAGAATTGTTCCACGCGCGTGTTGAGACGTTCTTCGTACACCTGCAGCCCGTCCAGGCCCAGGCAGCGGAGCTCGCCGCTGAAATGACCCGGCGACATCTGCCGATAGTGCTGCTGCCACCCAGGTGTGACGCGGACCTGCTCGGTCACATCGTGAGTGTGGTAAGCCTGGACTTGCAAGGCATCTGCGGTATTCACGCGACATCCTTTGTGCACTCTAATGGTGCATTCGACAGCGTAGAAAGTGGATAGATCGTAGCCGGGACTGCGACCAAGATAGTCGCCAGCGCGTCGACTGGGAAGCCAATGGCTGTTCACCTGTAATGCCGCGCACTCACCGATAACCTCAAGAGGTCCGTATGAACGCCCCCTTCGATCAGTTGTCCGCCTGGCTGAAAGAGCACCGCATCACCGAGGTCGAATGCGTCATCAGCGACTTGACCGGCATCGCCCGCGGCAAGATCGCCCCTACTGCCAAGTTCCTGCACGAACGCGGCATGCGCCTGCCCGAGAGCGTGCTGTTACAGACCGTCACCGGCGACTACGTCGACGACGATATCTACTACAGCCTGCTCGATGCGGCCGACACCGACATGATCTGCCGGCCTGACCCCAGCGCGGTGTATCAAATCCCCTGGGCTATCGAGCCGACCGCCATCGTGATCCATGACACCTTCGACAAACAGGGCAACCCGATCGAGCTGTCACCTAGAAACGTTCTCAAGAAAGTGCTGCAACTGTATGCCGATAAAGGCTGGCAACCCATCGTGGCCCCGGAGATGGAGTTCTACTTGACCCAGCGCTGCGAAGACCCCGATCTGCCATTGCAGGTGCCGCTGGGACGCTCCGGGCGTGCCGAGAGTGGGCGCCAATCGTTCTCCATCGACGCTGCCAACGAGTTCGACCCGTTGTTCGAGGATGTCTATGACTGGTGCGAGCTGCAGGGGCTGGACCTGGACACCCTGATCCACGAAGACGGCCCGGCGCAGATGGAAATCAATTTCCGTCACGGTGACGCGCTTGACCTGGCCGACCAGATCACCGTATTCAAGCGCACCATGCGCGAAGCGGCCCTCAAGCACAACGTGGCGGCCACGTTCATGGCCAAGCCCATCACCGATGAACCGGGTAGCGCCATGCACCTGCACCAAAGCGTGCTCGACGTGGCCACGGGCAAGCCGGTGTTCGCCAACGATGACGGGAGCATGAGCCAGTTGTTCCTGCACCACATCGGCGGCCTGCAACGGTACATACCCAAGTTGCTGCCGATGTTCGCCCCCAACGTCAACTCGTTCCGCCGGTTCCTGCCGGACACCTCCGCCCCGGTCAACGTCGAGTGGGGCGAGGAAAACCGCACCGCAGGCCTGCGCGTACCCACCTCCACACCCGAGTCGATGCGCGTGGAAAACCGCTTGCCGGGCGCAGACGCCAACCCTTACCTGGCCATCGCCGCCAGCCTGCTGTGCGGCTACCTGGGCATGGTCGAGCAGATCGACCCCAGCGCCCCGGTCCAGGGCCGGGCCTACGAACGGCGCAACCTGCGCCTGCCGATCACCATCGAGGATGCGCTGCAACACATGGAAGATTGCCAGACCGTGCAACGGTACCTGGGCAAGTCCTTCGTGCAAGGCTACGTGGCGGTCAAGCGCGCCGAGCATGAGAACTACAAGCGCGTCATCAGCTCATGGGAGCGTGAGTTCCTGATGCTGAGCGTCTGACCCTGCAGGGGCCGCAGCGCGGCCCTTCCATACCGCACACCCACAACAATGCCAACGAGGTGTCGTCATGCATTACCTGAAAGCCCTGATCCCTTCTGCATTCACCCTGTTGTTCGCGGCCACCAGCCAGGCGGCGCCGACGGTGAGCGTGTACAACTGGACCGACTATATCGGTGACACGACGCTGGCGGACTTCCAGGCCAGCACCGGTATCAAGGTGGTGTACGACGTGTTCGACTCCAACGAGACCCTCGAAGGCAAGCTGCTGGCCGGTCGCACCGGCTATGACGTGGTGGTCCCGTCCAACCACTTCCTGGCCCGTCAGGCCCAGGCGGGCGCTTTCCTGCCGCTTGATCGCAGCAAGCTGACCAACTGGCAGCACCTGGACCCCAAATTGCTCAAATTGCTGGAGCAGAACGATCCCGGTAACCGCTATGCAGTGCCCTACCTGTGGGGGACCAACGGCATCGGCTACAACGTGGACAAGGTCAAGGCAGCATTGGGTATCGATCGAGTGGACTCCTGGGCGGTGCTGTTCGAGCCCGAAAACCTCAAGAAACTCAAGCAGTGCGGCGTGGCCTTCATGGATTCTCCCGACGAATTGTTCCCAGCCATGCTCAACTACCTGGGCATGGACCCGCGCAGCGAAAACGCAGCGGACTATCCCAAAGCCGAGGCGCGCCTGCTGGCCCTGCGGCCCTATATCACGTACTTCCACTCCTCCAAATACGTATCGGACCTGGCCAACGGCAACATCTGCATCGCGTTTGGCTATTCGGGCGATGTGTTCCAGGCGGCCAACCGCGCGGCGGACGCCAAAAATGGCGTGAAGATCGCCTACAGCATCCCCAAGGAGGGCAGCAACCTGTGGTTCGACCTGCTGGCCATCCCCAAGGATGCCAACAACCCCGAGCAGGCCCTGGCCTTCATCAACTACCTGCTCGACCCACAGGTCATCGCCAAGGTCAGCGCAACGGTCGGTTATGCCAATGCCAACCCCGACGCCAAGGCATTCATGGACCCGGCGCTGGTGAACAACCCCGAGGTCTACCCACCTCAGGAGGTGCTGGACAAGCTGTACATTTCCACGACACAGAGTCCGAAGATCATGCGCCTGATGACGCGCTCCTGGACCAAGATCAAGTCCAATCGCTGAGTGAGCACGCCCCATGACTTTACCTGCCGAACATGCCGCGTCCTACTATGCGGCCACTGCCCGTGATACCAACCGCTACCCGCACCTGGAGGGCGACATCGATGCCGATGTGTGCGTCGTCGGCGGTGGCCTGACAGGGGTCAACACTGCGCTGGAACTCGCCGAGCGCGGCCTGTCGGTGGTGCTGCTCGAAGGCCGGCGCGTGGGCTGGGGCGCCAGCGGGCGCAACGGCGGCCAGCTGATCCGTGGTATCGGCCACGACGTCAACGGCTTCGCCCGGTACGTGGGCGAGGACGGCGTGCGGTATCTGAAGCAGGCAGGCATCGACTCGGTCACCCTGGTGGCTGAGCGGATCGCCCGCCATGGCATAGAATGCGACCTGCGCTGGGGCTTCTGCGAGCTGGCCAATACCCCCGCCCAGTTCGCTGCCTTTGGCGCCGAACAGCAGGAGCTGGCGGCGCTGGGATACCAGCCGCACACCTACCGGGTGCCGGCAGAGCGGCTGCGCGAGGTGGTCGGCAGCGACCGCTACGCAGGCGGCATGGTGGACATGGGCTCAGGGCACCTACATCCCCTGGATCTGGTGCAGGGCGAAGCTCGAGCGGCGCAGTCCCTGGGGGTGCAGATCTTTGAACAGAGCCCCGTGCTTCGCATCGACCACGGCTCCACGGTAACGGTGCACACCGCACACGGCAAAGTGCGCGCTGCCAGCCTGGTACTCGGTTGCAATGCCCACCTTGAGGGCCTGGAACCCAGACTCAGCGGCAAGGTGCTGCCGGCGGGCAGCTACGTAGTCGCAACCGAACCACTGGAGGAAGCGGTCGCGAAGTCGCTCATCCCCCAGAACATGGCCTTGTGTGATCAAAAAGTGGGCCTGGACTACTATCGGCTGACCGCCGACAGGCGCTTGCTGTTCGGCGGTGCCTGCCACTACTCCGGGCGCGATCCTCGCGACATCGCCGCGTACATGCGGCCCAAGGTACAGCGGGTGTTCCCGCAGTTGGGCGAAGTGCGCATCGACTACCAATGGGGCGGCATGATCGGCATCACTGCCAACCGCTTCCCGCAGGTCGGACGCCTACGTGATCACCCCAACGTCTACTATGCCCAAGGTTATTCGGGCCATGGGCTGAACGTCACACACTGGACGGCCAGGCTGCTCGCCCAAAGCATCGCGCTGGGGCAAAGCAAGGGGCTGGATGTGTTCAGCGCCGTGCCGCACCTCACGTTCCCCGGCGGCAGAGCGTTGCGCTCACCTCTGCTGGCCCTTGGCATGTTGTGGTACCGGCTGCGCGAGGCCTTGGGGTGAAGACGTTCAGGTATAGGCCAAGGGCCATGTGGTAGTCTGCGCCCCTTGAAATGCACGGTCACGCCGACCCTGCCAAAAGGAAGCGGGCCACCAGGCCCAGGCCAGATCAGGACCCCTCCCATGCTGTTCCACAAGAACATCAACGCCTTGCGTGCGTTGGCTGTCGTATCGGTCGTGCTGTACCACTTCAAGATCCCGGGGTTCTCGGCCGGGTTTCTCGGCGTGGATGTGTTCTTCGTGATTTCGGGCTACCTGATGACGCGGATCATCGTGAGCGGCCTGCACAAACAGCAGTTCTCGCTGATCGGCTTCTACGCGGCCAGGGCCAGACGAATCATTCCGGCCCTGCTGGGGTTGTGCATCGCCCTGACAGTGTTCGGGTATTTTTTCCTGGCAACGGACGACTACCGGGAATTGCTGCGCACCAGCAAGCAAAGCCTGCTGTTCACGTCCAACCATTATTTCGCCCGTGACGGCAGTTATTTCGACGCACCGCTTCAGGAAAACTGGCTGCTGCACACCTGGTCGCTATCGGTGGAGTGGCAGTTCTACCTGATTTACCCAGTGATCATGATGGGCCTGCACAAGGTGTTTGCACTGCCAACCTTCAAGCGCCTTGTGTTGGCGCTTGGTGTTGGTTCCCTGATGTTCTCGGCGCTCTACACCCCAGGCCATCCGGTCGCATCGTTCTTCCTGCTGCCCACCCGGGCCTGGGAAATGCTCGCTGGGGGGCTGGTGTTTTTGTATCCGCTCGCGCTTTCGCCCAGGGCTGCGGCACTGTGCGAAGGCCTGGGCCTTGCGCTGATTGCAGGCGCCCTGGCACTGCTGCCCCACGATGCTACTTGGCCGGGTTACCTGGCGCTGGTGCCGGTGATCGGCACCGTGCTGGTGATCCACGCCAATGCCAACAGCCTGTTCGCACGCAACCGGGCGCTGGCATTTCTGGGCAAGACGTCGTATTCGATCTACCTGTGGCACTGGCCTTTGGTGGTGTTGCTCTATACCTGCGGGCTACTACACGACTGGCGCGCGGTGACCTGTGCGGTGCTGTTGTCGGTTGCGCTGGGCGCGGCATCCTATGGGTTGATCGAAAGCAGGACACGCGCCCTGAAGCGCCCGGTACTGGGCCTTGTCCGCTACGCGGGCATGGGCCTGGTGTGGGTGGCAACGGCCGGGGCCGTGGCCTCGGCGATCAAGCACAACCCGCAACTGCGCTGGACCCAGGATGACGGCAAGCCAGAATACGAAAGCAAGCTGTACGCACAGCACTGCGACACCAACGCGTACGGGGCCTCGCAGTGCGTGTTGGGCACCGGCGACATCTCGGCCCTTTTGCTGGGCGACAGTCATGCCCAGTCAACCGCTGCGGCCTTGATGCTGGAAAACCCCGGCGCGGCCATGGGCTGGGCCCGGGCCGGCTGCCCTACCCTGATCGACTTCGAAATGGGCGACAAGGACGTCGAGCAGCACTGCAAAGCTTTCAACGCCGACAAGTTCGCCAAACTGGCTACGGACTACCCCGGCGTCCCCCTGTTCCTGTTCAGCCGCGCAGCGCTGTATACCGACCAACGTCGGCACAGTGGCTACAGCGTCTACTTCAACGGCGACAAGCAACAAAGCGGCCCGGCATTCGAACGGCAGTTCATCCAGACCTACACCCAAACGGTCTGCATGCTGGCACGCAATCGCCCGGTGTATATCGTCAAGCCAGTGCCGGAAATGCCGTTCAGTGTGTACAAGGGCCTGACCCTGCAGCATCGGCTACTGGGCATGAACAGCGACATCGTTACGCCTGTCAGCGAGTACCAGGCCCGCAACCGCCTGGCCCTGGAAGCCATCGAGACGGCGGCCGAACGCTGCCACGCAGGTATCGTCGACCCGGTGCCCTACCTGTGTCCGGACGGCAGGTGCATGGGTTCCAAGGACGGGAGGCCGCTGTATTTCGATGACAACCACTTGATCGACGCGGGCAACGAACAACTCAAGGGCCTATTCAAGCAGGCCCTGCACAGCAACACGGGTTCGACTGCCGTGCGCTGAAGCGCAGGGTGCTCAACACTCGACGAACGCAACGGCCAAGCCGCCGCGAGAGGTTTCCTTGTAGTTGGCGTGCATGTCCGCCCCGGTGTCGCGCATGGTGCGGATGACGCGGTCCAGGGAAATGAAGTGCTCTCCATCACCGCGCAGCGCCATCTGCACGGCATTGATCGCCTTGACCGCGGCGATGGCATTGCGCTCGATGCAAGGTACCTGTACCAGGCCGCCGACCGGGTCACAGGTCAGGCCCAGGTTGTGCTCCAGGGCGATTTCAGCGGCGTTTTCCAGTTGCGCCGGTGTCGCGCCCAGCAGCTGCGCCAGGCCTGCGGCTGCCATCGAGCACGCCGAGCCCACCTCGCCCTGGCAGCCCACCTCGGCGCCGGAAATCGACGCGTTCTTCTTGCACAGGATGCCCACCGCCGCAGCCGCCAGGAGGAAATCCACCACGTCATCATCGCAGGCGCCGGGGTTGAATTTCATGAAGTAGTGCAACACGGCCGGGATGATGCCGGCTGCGCCATTGGTGGGTGCGGTGACCATGCGACCACCGGCGGCATTCTCTTCATTGACAGCCAGGGCGAACAGGTTGACCCACTCCATGGCGCTCAAGGTAGAACCGATGACATTGGGCTTGCCCAGCTCTTGCAAGCTGCGGTGCAACTTGGCCGCCCGGCGCTTGACCTGCAAGCCGCCTGGCAATACGCCCTCGTTGCGCAGCCCATTGTCGACGCACTCGCGCATGGCAGCCCAGATGCGCAGCAGCCCGTCCCGCACCTGCGCTTCGGGTCGCCAGGCGCATTCGTTGGCCATCATCAACTGGGCCACGCTCAGGCCATGCTGGCCGCACAGCGCCAGCAGCTCGGCTGCGCTGTCGAACTCGTAGGGCAGCGTGACGGTTGGCGCCAGCCCTACGGGCGCGGTCAGCTCGGCCTCCTCGACAATGAAGCCGCCGCCCACCGAATAGTAGGTCTGGTGCAGCAGGCTGGTCTGCGCGTCGAACGCCTCCAGGCGCATGGCGTTGGGGTGATAAGGCAGGTTTTCATCGAGCAACAGCAGGTCGCGGGCGTAGTCGAACGCCACGGGATGGCTGCCGTCGACCATCAGGCAGTGCTCCTGCAGTACCTGGCCGATGCGCGAGTCGATGCTGGCAGGATCGATGCGGTCCGGCCACTGTCCCATCAGGCCCAGAAGGCAGGCCCGGTCGGTCGCATGGCCCACGCCAGTGGCCGAGAGCGAGCCGTACAGGCGTACTTCGACACGCTGGGTGCTTCGGAGCAGGCCCTGCGCGCGCAGCGCTTGGGCAAATGTGGCGGCGGCGCGCATCGGTCCAACCGTGTGCGAACTGGATGGGCCGATACCTATCTTGAAAAGGTCGAAAACACTGATAGCCATGCTAATACCTGACGGGCGGTTGCTGCTGCCAAAACACCCAACGCTTGGAAACCTAGGGCGCACAGGCCTGTTTCGCGAGATACTGCGCGCCTGTGCTACAAATGACCAACGAAACTTCCTAAGCCAGCCTTTAGCAGGACTAAACCATGAGACGTCAACTGACAGGGCAATCCTTCGTCTGGCTGCACGTGTTCGCCTGTGCTGCCCGCCACCTGTCGTTCACCCGCTGCGCCGAAGAGCTGCATATCACCCCGGGGGCCGTGAGCCAGCAGATGCGCCAGCTGGAGGAACGGCTGGGTTATCGGCTGTTCCTGCGCCGCGCCCGTGGCGTGGAACTGAGTGCCGAAGGCCAGCGCCTGGCACAGACGGTGGCCGATGCCTATGGCAGCATCGAGGCCGAACTGCTGCGCCTGGATGCAGGTGAAATTCGCGGCACCGTACGGGTGCGCTCGATCCCATCGTTTCTGGCCAAATGGCTGACGCCGCGGCTGTCACGTTTCCAGCAGCGCTATCCCGACATCGAGCTGCGGCTGGTGGCCGAGGACAGCGCACAGGCACTGACGCCTGGGGATTTCGACCTTGCGATCGACCTGAATGACGGCAGCTACCCGGGCATGCTGTCGACGCCGCTGCTGGCCGAGCAGATCTTCCCGGTCTGCTCCCCGGCCCTGCTGCGTGGGCGCCCCCCGCTGCACGGGCCAGCGGACCTGGTGCATTACCCGTTGCTGCACGACATCACGGCGTGGCGAGGCAGCTCGGAATATGCCGAATGGGAGTTCTACCTGGAGGGCATCGGCGCGTCGGCGCAACCCGTTCGGCGTGGCCACACCTTCAACCGCAACCACTTGACCATCGAGGCGGCCATTGCGGGCCTTGGCGTGGCCATTGCCCGGCGTACTCTGCTCAACGACGAACTGGAGCGCGGCGCGCTGATCGTGCCATTCGGGGTCGCCATCCCCAACCACAAGCGCTACGTGGTGCACTACCCACCCGGCGGGTTGAACCAGCCCGGCGCGCGTGCGGTACACGACTGGCTGGTGGCAGAAGCGCAAGCATTTCGTGAATTGCATCCTCTGTCTGGCGCACCGCAAGACCTCTAGCGCAGAGCACCGGGGATGCTTGGAAGCGGTTAGGGTCGCTAATACGCCTGCTTGCCGGTAAAAGCGTTGAGGGTGCGCACCAGGATCACGAAATCCAGCCACAGGGACCAGTTGTTGATGTACTCGATGTCCGAATCGACGCGCTGGATCATCTGCTCGATGTCCTTGGTTTCACCCCTGAAGCCTCGCACCTGGGCAAGGCCGGTCATGCCCGGCTTGATGTTGTGGCGCGCAAAATAGTCGACGATGTCCTGGGAGTACAACGTGTCATGCTGCAACGCATGGGGCCTGGGGCCAACCAGTGACATCTCGCCCGTCAGCACGTTGAACAACTGTGGCAGCTCATCGAGGCTGGTGCGCCTGATGAACGCGCCGACCCGGGTCAAGCGCGGGTCGTTCTTCTGCGCCTGCTTGATCTGCCCGGCTTCGGGCTGGTGAACATGCATGCTGCGAAACTTCCAGATCCGAAACGACTCCCCGGTCCAGCCCGTGCGTTCCTGCCGGAAGAACACCGGGCCTGGGCTGTCGAGCTTGATTGCCAGGGCCACGGCCAGTAACACGGGCGATGCACACAGCAGAATCAGTGCCGCCAGGATGCGATCCTCGAGGTTCTTCAGGAACAGGCTCATGCCAGTCAAAGGGGTTTCGGACAAGGTCAGAACGGGAATGCCGGCGATTTCGCGCACGCTGTGGTTGATCAGGCGCAGGGAGAAAATGTCGGGCACCCAGTTGACCGCGATGCACTTGTCGAGCAATTTGAAATAGACGTCGCTGATGACTTGCGAGCCTCCAAGGGGCGTTACCAGGTAGACCGTGCGAATGCCATGCTGGGCGACGATGCCGTCCAGATCACCGATATGCCCGAGCACCGGCAGGCGCTGCTTGCCTTGCTCAACGTCGTCGCCATGCGGCGCGGCCTCTGCGGTCAACACGCAGCCCACCACCCGTTCCCCGAACCAGGGGTTGCTGCTGATTTTCTGATAGAGAAAATTGGCCAGGTCCCCGTCGCCGATGATCAGGGCGTTCTCCAGGCGAGCGTGGGCGGTAAAGCGTTTTTGCAGTTCACGCACGGCAAAATGCAGGAACAGCTGGGCGATGTAGCCGATGACGAACAGTTCCACCACCAGCAACCGTGAGTAGGTTTCGCTCTGCTTGGTCAGAAAGGCCATGACCACCAGGAAGCAGAACGTCGCTGACCACGCCTTGAACAGCCGGAACGCCTTGATCGACAGCCCGACGTTGGTGCGATAGATGGCGTAGTGATCGTAAATGACCGCCAGCGCCCCGATCAGCAGCAACAGCATGATGACGTAGTCGGACGTGATGTAGCCGAACTGGTCGTAGATCAGGTACCAGGCGATGCCGGTCACCGCTACGCCATCCAGACCGGCTTGCACGGCGTTGCTGACACTGCTTCTGCGCTGAAGCAAAGACCGGCTGCTTCGGGGTTCGAACACCATTTCAGACCTCATCGATGGGTGCATGGCCAGGGCCTGTGATCGCCCCTTGATACTGAAGAACAGCGTTGGCGAAGCCGGTAAAGCAGCAGGCGCGCTCGGGTGTGTATAGCCGTGATATCACTGTAGCAGCCCGTCCTTGGGTGCGCGGTGCCTTTGGGCGACCGCGCCATGTCGTCAGCCGCCAGGGTGCGGCGCTCGCTCTGCCTGGGCGAACCGCCGCGCGCGTAACAGAAATAGCGGATTGCCAACCACGTAGCGCATGAACAGCCGCCGTGGCTCGCACAACAGGCGGTACAACCATTCCGCACCCAGGCGCCTGATCCAGGCCGGTGCGCGATGGACCTTGCCGCCCATGAAATCCAGCACGGCGCCGCCGCAAACGATCGTGCACGCCAGGCCGGTGCGTTTGAGCGCAGCCGCCACCGCCTCCTGCTTGGGCATGCCCATGCCCAGCACGATGAGATCCGGCCGGTGCTTGGTCGCCAGGCGCAGGTAGGTCGGCACGTCGGCGAAGCCGTCATGCACCGAAACCGGCGTGACGCCATAGGTGGCAACGCAGCACTGAACAGCCTGCTCCAGGAAGGGCTGGCGGGTGCCCCAGAAGGCCACGCGGCGCCCACCATAGGCGTGCACCAACCGAGGAATGAAATCGGTCCCATTCATGTTCAACCCTGGCGCCAACCCAAGCTGCCGGTACAGCATCGCCATGCCCGAGCCATCGCGCAGCAGCACATCGGCCCCCAGCAGCGCCTCACCATAGGCGTCATCGCTAACGATCAGGTTCATGGCATGGGCATTGACGAAGCCCAGCACGGTCGGGGCTACAGGGGCAGCCAAGCCTTGCAGCAGGCGCTCGGCAGCCTCGTCGTCCTGGATCACCTGCAACTGGTCGATGACCGCGTGCCATCGTGCTCGCCACTGCTCACCGGCCATCAATCCTCCTCCCGGCGGGAGCGCACCCACTCCACCTGGCGTTTGATCAGAAAACCCACGTACACCGGGACCTTGCGCAAGGCGTAGAACGGCGCGTAAAGCAGCACCGAGAACGGAATCACGTCGCGGCAGAACCGCGCCCAGGCCAGCAGCACCGCAAGCGCCAGTAACAGCAACGCACTTAGCGCCATCCAGGCAGGTATCGCAATGCCTGCCACGGCATAGGCCAACCAGGTAAGGGCGTTGAGCCCCAACAGCATCAGGACCAGCAAGGCCAGCGGAGGCANNGCCAGGTTGCGCTGGCGCACGGCAGCCCAGGCGCGACGGGGCGCATCGGCCAGCATCAGCCCCAGGTGCCCGTGCTCCCAACGCGTGCGTTGGCTGTTCAGGCCCTGCTCGCTGGTCGGGAACTGACTGGTGACCAGCGCCTGCGGGCAGAACACTGGCGGCGTGCCACGCTGGCAGAGGTCCAGGCCCAACTTCACATCTTCGACCAGATGCCCATTGGCCAAGTCCACGGCGGCCAAATCCTGCCAAGGGAACGCCATGCCTGAGCCCATCAACTGGCACGGCAGGCCCACCCGTGCCCAGCCCCGGGGCCGAACCAGGTTCTTGACCCGCCAGGCGAACTCGGCCACCTGCACCTTGAGACCGGCACCAGCCGGCGCCTTCATGAGGTACAGCGCCTGCACGGGTCGGCCGCTCTGTGCGCAGCGACGGGCCAACTGCTCGAGCGCACCTTTCTCTGCACGGCAATCGGCATCGACGATGATCACCACCTGGCGTGGGTCGGCGGCCAGGTGACGCATGCCGAAGTCCAGCGCATAGCCTTTGCCCCGGCGCAAGGCATCCTGACGCACGACCACCTCGGCGCCGCCCTCCTCGGCCCGCCGCGCCGTGTCGTCGCTGCAGTTGTCGGCCACAACCAGCAGGCGGTCACCGGCTTGCAGTTGCGGCACGAGGCTCGCGAGCGTTGCGCCGATGATGCTCGCCTCGTCATAGGCCGGCACCAGCACGGCCACCTGCGGGCGCGTCCAGGCAGCGGCAGGTTGTGCACGAGCGGGCAGGTACGCCAGCAACACCTGCCCCAGCAGTACCAGCACCGGAACCGATACCAGGAACGCCAGTGCCCCCAGCAAGAACGTCAATACAGTGATCATGCCGTTGCCTTGAAATACTCGGCCAACCGGGCCGCCTCAGTGTCGACATCATGCCGTTCCAATACCCGAGCATGGCCGGCTGCGCCCATGCGCTGCAGCGCCTCGACGGGCTGCTGGAGGCACTCGGCGATGGCTTCGGTCAATTGTTCGACGTCGCCCGCCGGCACCAGCCAGCCGTTCTCGCCGGGGCGCACCAGCTCGGGGATACCTGCCACGTAGGTGCTCAGCACTGGACGGCGCAGCGCCATGGCTTCCATCAAGACCACGGGTAGCCCTTCGGCGAAACTGGGCAGCACCAGGGCACGCGCCGCCAGTATGTGCTCGCGCACTTGCGCACTGCCAATCCAGCCAGTGATGCGCACCTGGTGCTGCAAGCCATGATGGGCGATCAACCGTTCTATCTCCCCACGCAGCTCGCCATCACCGGCCAGCACCAGTTCGAAGGCGATGGCACGCGCCGCCAACCGGGAGGCAGCTTCGAGCAACAGCAACTGGCCTTTCTGCTCGCACAGGCGACCCACGCAAACCAGTCTCGGCGCCTGGGGTATCGCCACGCTAGGCCCTTCATGAAACGCACGCTCCAGACCGCAATGCACCACCTTGACCTTTGGCCAGTGGGCATGCGCCACCCAGCGATACAGTTGACTGCGTCCGTAGGCACTGACCGTTGCCACGAAAGCGGCTCGGTCGACCTTTTCGCCCAGGTGCAGGAACTGCGGTTTGTCGAATTCCTCCGGTCCGTGAACAGTGAAGCTGAAAGGCGGCCCACCCAGTGCATGGACGAGCATGACGACCTCAGCGGAGTTGGTGCCAAAGTGGGCATGGACGTGGGAGGCCCCGCTTTGCGGCAGCCAGAGCAGTACCTGACAGGCTTCGGCCAGGTACACCAAATGATACGGCCAGGCGCGGTCCGCCCTGTATCCCATGCGCAAGGCCAGGTTCAGGGTGTGCAGGAACCGCCTTGGCTGTGCCCGCAGCACGTGCCAGAGGGGTTTGAGCAAACCCGACAGCCCTTGCTGCAGCACATAAACCGTTTTGGCTTTCTCGCAGGCGTCCTCGGGATCCTGCACCTCGGCGTCCCATCCGCGCAGGGCAATGCGCTGTACCGTAATGCCCAGGCGTTCAAGCGCCAGGATTTCGCGCCGTATGAAACTGTGACTCACTTTCGGGTACTGATTGACGAAGTAAGCAATACGCATACAAATCCAGATCCAAACCCGCTTGATGACCCCCCGCGCCCGACAAGCCTTATGAACGGCCTTCTGTCAGGGGCGGAGCGTCCACTGCCGATGCATGCCCAGCGCATGCATCCCCTTGTAGTTCTTGTAGTTCATGGTTCCCGGCAGCGCCTGCCAAAGCCTCGTGCATGCGCGTGAAAACATCGTCGAGCAACGCCTGCCGGCGGCGGTACATGGCCCGTTTCTTGGCGGGAATATCCGAATCGGCGCGCTGTGCAGCCACCAGGGGCAGCTCGAAGAAACCGTTGCAGGGCGTCGGTTGGCCGCCGTGCTCCTGCCAGATAGCATCGTAGTCGGCCGCCAGTTCCCGGGCGGTGTCGGCGCCAAAATAAGGATGACGGTGGTGCCTGCAACGGTCGCTGACGGCCAGTATGCGATCGACCGAAAGCGAGCGCGCCAGGCATTTGAGCGCTTCGAGCACCAGGCTGCGCGGGCGCAGGCCTTCGAAATGCTTGGTCAGGTCGCGATAGATGGACAGGGATGTTTCGCTGTCGATGCCTTTGTGGATGCCTTGCACCGCGCCAATGAACAGCGTCAACGTGTTTGCGTCCCTGCACAGGGTGAAGGCGAGTGACGCGACCCGCAGGTCGCCCTGAAACAGGTTCAGGACCAACTCGCCTTCGCGTTTGAACCAGATCGGCCGGTCCAGTACCAGGCTGCAAGCGGGTGAATGATCCCCCAGGTCGCACAACACACGGCGTTCATCGCGGCCTGTGACCAGAAGCCCCGGCGCTTGTGCAGTCACCACTTCGAAATGCGAGGCCACGGCATCTAACCGTTGGGCCACGCTCCAGGCACTACTGATGTAGGGCCATTGCACCATGCCCAGCGCGTCGTCGCCCATGCGCTGGCGCCATTGTGGGCCCAGTGCAGTCGTCATGCGTCCCATGAAGCGCACAAGCGCGTGGCGATGGCTCATCATCAGCAGGGCAAGCGCGCACTTGCTCTTCACGGCGCGCGGGGTGAAACCGGGTTGCAACGTCGATACGCGGGTCACGAGGCGGACAAGCATCATGGGGTCATCTCACTTGTACTCGATCAGCGCTGATTTGCCGGACAGCAGCCGCTGGCGCCAGAATTTGAGTTGGCCCACTGCCTCTGGGAACTTGCCCAGCACCAGAAACAAGGCCTGCAACCTGCGTTGCCGGGGCGCCAGCGCGCCACGCCTGGCCAGCCGCAGGATTTGCAGTGGGTACAGCAGCAAGAGCGCCAGCCCCCCTGCCCCGAACATCAGACAAGCCAACAGTGTCAGCAGCGGAATCCCCAGCCCCCAGACCCAGGCACGGCGGGACTCACGCACCCAGTGCCGCTCGGGTGCAGCACCGTGCAACCAAGCGCCTTCGGCATAGGCGTAGCCGGCGCGCATGCTGCGTCGCCACCATTGGCTGAAGCGCGTCATGGCCGCATCGTGCAGGGTCATTTCGGCGTCCAGGCGCCAGACTTTCCAGCCCGCGGCTCGCAAACGCACGCACAGTTCCGGCTCTTCGCCGGCAATCAGCCCCGTCCGGAAGCCCCCTACGCTGGCGAACGCCTGGGCGCGCATCAACGCGTCGCCGCCACAGGCCTTGGCTTGTCCAACCGGGGTGTCCCACTCCAGGTCGCACAACTGGTTGTACACGCTTTGCTGGGCAAACCGCTCGCGCCGCCGCCCACAGACCACCGCCACCTGCGCGTGTCGTTGCAGGAAGGCGTGGGCAGTGGGCAACCACTGGGGGTCGATCTCGCAGTCGCCATCAACGAACTGCACCATGTTCAGGCCAGGCTGCAGCTGGTGCAGCCGGGCGAAACCTTCGTTGCGCGCGCGGGCGGCGGTGAATGGAATGCTCAAGTCCAAGGCCAGGACGTGCACACCCAACTGATGCGCGAGCTGAACCGAGCCATCGGTCGAACCGGAATCCACGTACACCACCGTATCGACACCGGCCACCAGCGCACGCAGGCAGCGCTCCAGGCGCTGGCCCTCGTTGCGACCGATCACCACGACGCCGACCGCCTCCAGTTGTGTGCTCACGGCATCACCTGCGTCGCGGGGCTGTGCCTGGGCTTGATCACGGCCGGCACGCCGACCGCAATGCAGTTGTCCGGCACATCCACCAGCACGACCGCATTGGCGCCGATCACCACATTGTTACCAATGCGTATATCGCCCAGGATCTTGGCGCCGGTGCCAATGTCGACATTGTTGCCGAACACGGGCGCCACAGGCCGATCGACCTGCTTGAGCCCCACCACCACACCGTTGCGAATGCGGCAGTCGTCACCGAACCGGGCATAGCCGCTGACGATGATGCCGCCGAAATGATCGATGACGAAATGCCGGCCCACTACCGCCTCGCAGGGCAGTTCGACCCCGGTCAGGATCTGTACCAGCTTGAACAACACCTTGTAGACCAGCGAACAGAGCTTGCGCAGCGGCGCGGGCCTCACGCCATAGCGCCAGCGGCCAAATCGGTAGACCAGCATCACCCAGAACCCCTGGGCTCCCCAGTCGCCCCCATGGGCCCGCAAATCGGCACGAATATTCTCGAACATGGTGCGCACTACCTTGTCGGCTGGGTGGCATAGCGGGTTTTGAACAGCAATGCCCACGTGGTGCGGCTGTGCAGCCAGCAGGCCCGCAAGGCCGCCCGCCCGCGCCGCTTGATCAAGGCCTTGAGCGCCAGTATCAGGTCACCCAGGCTCACCAGCAGCATATGCAGGGCAAGGCCGGCCCGACCGTGGTGCTTGCGAAAGTACAGCAGCTCGCTTTCTATCTGGTAAGCGGATATCTGCCGGCTCGCGGCTTCGAGCTGGGCCACCGACTTGGAGCTCTCGCCGCCGATGTGCACCACCGTGGTGTGCGGGTAGAACACCACCTTCCAGCCCGCTGCCTTGACGCGCTTGCAGTGGTCGACTTCTTCGTAATACAGAAAGAAACGGGGGTCGAACAGCCCGACCTGGTCGAGGACCTCACGGCGCACCAGGTAGAAACACCCAGGCAGCCAATCGCATTCGCGCACCGACCCATGGTCCCAGCTCATGTCATCGACGCGCTGTACGCCGGGGACGAAGCGTTCCAGGCCGGTGCGGGCAAGAAACACGTTGAGCGGTGTCGGAAAATACCGGCAGCTCGGTTGCAGGCTGCCATCGCGACCTTCGAGCCGAACACCCAGCACGCCACACTCCGGGTGCGCCTGCATGTAGTCCAGGGTCTTGTGCAACGCGTCCTGGGCCACGAAAGCGTCGGTGTTGAGCAGCAGGGCGTATTGACCTTGCAGGTGGGTCAGCAACTGATTGTTGGCACGGCCAAACCCTACGTTCTGCCGATTGCTCAGCACCAGCGCCTGAGGGCAGACCTGGGTCAAGCGGGCAAGTGAGTCGTCGGCCGAAGCGTTGTCCACCACCAGGTAGCGCGCCAGGTGCTCGCTGTCGGCGCTGCGCAAGGCATCGAACATGGGCTGCAGCAAACCGGCCGTATTGAAATTGACCACCATCACGTCCACAGGCTTAGCCATTGTCGCTGTCCCCGAAGAAGTACTGGCGCCGCTGGGCCATCAGCATGGGCTCCACCTGGGGGTCAAAAGCGCCCTTGCGCTGCTTGACGATGTCGATCCAGGGATAGGCTTCGCAGCGGGCTTCCACCCGTTTGATCAGCGCATCGGTGGTGCAGATGAAGGCCGCCGGGTTACCCCCATAGACGGTGCCGGGCGGCACGTCCTTGGTCACCACGGCCCCGGCGGCCACGACGGAGTCCGGCCCGATGGTCACGCGCGGCATGACGATTGCGCCGTGACCGATGAAGCAGTTGTCCTTGATGTCGATGAAGCCGACCGAGTCCAGGTGCTTGCCGAAGCGGTGCTCGATCAGCAGCACGACGCCGTCATGGCCGATGAGGGTGCAATCGGACAGGCCCACGCTGTTGCCAATGCGCACCAGCGATGGGTCGGTCACGTTGCAACCCTGGTTGATGTAGACGTTGGTGCCCACCGAGTGAAAACCGCCCCAACGGGCCAGGTAGGTGCCCCATTCCAGCCCCGCTGGGTTGCACATTTTCTTGTACAAACCGCGTGCCCGTCCCGTGCGGTGGGCATACTGCATTACGGCTCTGCGTATCCATCCCATCATGCTGCCTGGCCTCGCAATCGATGCAACCTGAGTTATCCCTGGGCGGCGCCGGTCTCGTTCTTGTGTGTGCTGACCGCCGCACCCCTTGTCCTAAAGCCGGTGAATCACGCCGCGGCGCTCCTCTGGGCGCTCATGCGGGCATCGAGGTGTTCAGCCAGGCGCACGGCGAATTGCAACAGTGGCATGGTCGGGTTGGAGGCACCGCCGGTGGCGAAGATGCTGCTGCCGGCTGCATACAGGTTGTCGGTGCCGAACACTTTGCAGTCGCGGTCCACCACCCCATGACGGGCGTCGGCGGCCATGCGCGTGGTGCCCATGTGGTGGGCGTGCGGCGACAGCCTGAGCGGTATCGAGGTGTCGTAGACGAAGTCGTTGAGTTTGACGAACCCAAGGTTCTCCTTGGCCCACTGGGTCGCAAGTTCGGTGCCGATGCACTTGATCGTATGCCGGTCCTGCTCGTCGAGTACCCAGTTGACGTTGACCTTGGCCACGCCCAGCGCATCCTTCTCGTCGAGCAACGAGATCCGGCTGTGCAGGCTTGGGAATTGTTCGATCATGGTGCTGATGATGCCATCGCCCGGGCAACTGAAGCTGGCGACGAAGGCCACCTTGCTGGCCACGCCCATGTCACAGGCCAGGGTTTCCAGGAAGTACTTGACCTCGGCGGTACGGCCGTAGGTTTGCACGTCGGCCAGCAGGGCCGCGCGCACATTGCCCTTGCCGATCTTGAAATGCTCGATGAAGGCATCGGTGGTGTAGTACTCGCGCGGGTCGGGATCCAGCCCTGACTTGAGGATGAACGTGCCCATGTCGATGTTCAGGTGCTCCATGAAACAACGGCCCACCAAGCCGTCCTGGCTGATCACACCGGCCGCTGCCAGGGAGCTGCTGTTGAGCAGTTGCCGGGCGTTCTCGATGGCGCCTGCGGCGAGGATGAAATGCCGTGCGACCTGACGCTGGCGGTTGCCAGCGTAGTCCGACAACAGCACTGCTGCCAGCCGGCCAGAGGCAGGGTCGAATTCGAGGTCCACGCAGTTGCAGTTGATGAATACGTCCAGCCCTGGGGTTTGTTCCAAGGCGGTGGCGTACTTCTGGGCAAATCGGGTTGGGGTGCTGAGCAGGAAGCGGTCTGGTTCGAACTCGTCGCCGTCCAGCCCCGTGTTGATGGCATGAAAGTCGGCACCGGCGGGCAAGTCGACGATGTCCATGGCGGCGGGCAGGTAGCGCGCGATTTCGGCGTACTCAATGGGCCAGCCCGGCAGTTCACCTGGCGGTGCGATGGAAAAGTCGGACGGGCTGAAGGGTCGGCACCGACCTGCCCAATGGTTTGAAGTGCCGCCCAAATAACGCAGCCGAGTCTGCTCGGCATACAGCTGCAGCCCGCTGGAAGTGCAGGCATACAGCTCCTGAGAGCGAGGTGCGTAGTCATGGCCGCCCCCCTCGGCCAGCAGCACGCTCCAGCCTGCGGCCGCCAGGCGCAGCCCCAGCGTGATGCCGGCGGGGCCGGCGCCGATGATGCACACGTCGTAACTGTCGCGCAGCGTCTTGTGTTCCTGAAAATCGGTGATCATGCCGACGGGCTCTTGAAATACTGGGACGGCAATACCCAGCCATTGATGACCACGAACGCCTCATTGGCCTCGGCGGTGTGCCGGCGCAGCGTTTGCCCGGCGACCGCTGTCACCGGGCCCAGCACAGCGCCTGCCGCCCCCACCACCGCGCAACCCTTCAGAAAGCCCCTACGCCCTACCCGTGACGCACACACGCTCTGCTTGCCCATGATTACCTGGCCATCCTCACGAAATTCCTACAGGTCGCGCTCAGATCCACTCGAACAAAGCGGTCAATCCAGCCCCGCACAGCGCCCCGGCCAACAGGGCCGGCAGCACTACAAGCTCGCGCTTGAGGCTGAACATTCCCAATTTGCTGTTCACGTAAACGATCAACACCAGTGTGGGCAGCGTGTGCAGGGCAACGCCCCAGATCGCCCAGTCCACCCCACCGAAATACAGCAGTACCGGCAGTAACCCCCACAACGAGACCAGGCGAATGATGTTGTCCATGGCCTGGTACTTGGTCAGCCCCAAGGCGATCCAGACCTGATGGGCCAATGTATAGCGCAATGTAAGGAATGACAGCGAGAGAATTGCGAGCATCGGCCCTGCTTCACGGTACCGCTCGTCGTACATCCAGCCAATGAGCAGCGGGCTGGCGGTCAGAAACCCTCCGCAGATGAACAGCACCAGCAGGTCCACCAATAGCCGAAAACGGTAATACAGGGCTACCAGACGCTCGCGATCATCAGCACGAGCCGCTTCGCTGAACGCCGGCAGCGCAACGGCGCCGACCACCTTCATGATGGCCATCTGCACTGCCCCCAGAATCAGCACGGCGATGGAGTACACGCCCAGCTGCGCCGCCGTCATGCTGGCACCGAACCAGATGCGGTCGCCATACATGGCCAGGACCCCGACCATCGAAGACAGCAGGATCCAGCGCCCGAACACGATCAGCTCGTTCAGGGCAGCGCGGTCCCAGTGCAGACGATTGCCAGGGCCCTCCAGCGCAGTGTGGCCCAGTACCGTCCAGGCCAGGGCAGACACCAGGCCAGCGCTGACCAGCGCCCAGATGGAATGGGTCAGGTAGCCCACCACGAGCATCACCAGCAGGCCCGCGACTTGCGACGCCAGGTCGACCAGCACCACGCGCTTTTGTTGGAAGGTTCGCACTGCCACGTCTATCTTGGTGGACTGAAAACCCCAGATCACGGCAGATAGGCCGGTGATGGCCAGTACCGCCGGCAAAACCGGGGCCGCGTAGGTCGCGTCCGCAGGCCACAGCTCAGCCACCTGCGCCAGCCACGCGCCCAGGGCCAGCAGCAAGGTCAAGGCGAACAGGATGAAGCCGCGAATGATCTGGACAGTCCAGGCCGTGTTGAGGAAAACGGGGTCGTCACCTCGATGGCTCTGGATGATGTTCTGGCGCAAGCCAACATCGGAGAGCAAGTGAAGCAGTACCGAAACCGTGGTGGCGATGACCATGACCCCGAACATCTCGGGGACCAGGATACGCGCCATGATCAGGTTGCCGCCCAGGCGCATCAGTTGGGAAGCCACTTGCGAGACCAGGTTCCATGACCCCGCCCGCAAGGCCCGCGAGCGTAAGCTTGCGGTGGCTGACACCTCAATCGACGGCATGGGTTCTATCTCTGACTAGATGGCTAAAAGTCACTATAGTTTCAATCAGCCATGATGCTAGCCGTGGCCCACCGAAAGGAAGGTGTAAATAGCTGATGCCTGAACATTTTCGCGCGTTGATCGTCATCCTGTTCCTGGCCAGCGTGGTATTCGTGCTGGCTCGGCGTCCTGCCACCGACCTGATCCCGCTGCGCGATTTCAAGCGCCGGCGCAACCTCTGGTTCCTGCTGACGGTGCTGGCATTCGTCTCCCACAGTTTCTGGCTGTACCTGGCGGCAGGCGGGCTCATCCTGTACCTGGCCGGGCGTCGTGAACACAACCCCATGGCGCTGTTCTACCTGCTGTTGTTTCTGATCCCACCGGCGGCGGCGCAGGTGCCGGGGTTCGGTGTGGTCAACTACCTGGTCGACCTCAACCACATCCGCCTGTTGACACTGTGCGTGCTGCTACCAGCCGCCCTGGCCTTGCGTCGGCAGCCGGACACGCTGCGCTTTGGCCGCACCTGGCCAGATCGCCTGCTGGCGGCAAGCCTGGTGCTGATGAGTGTGCTCTATCTGCGCGAAACCACGCCCACCGATACCCTGCGCCAGGCCCTGTACCTGTATGTCGATGTATTTCTGCCCTACTACGTGGCCAGCCGTGGGTTGCGCCAGGTCAGCGACTTCAAGGACGCCATGCTGGCCTTCGTACTGGTCGGCTTCCTGCTGGCGTTGATCGGGGTCGCCGAGTATGTACGCCACTGGTTGCTGTACAGCGCCCTGATCGACGCCATGGGTGTGCCGTGGAGCTTGTCGGGCTACCTGAGCCGGGGCGGCGCCCTGCGGGCCAGCGTCACCACGGGCCAGGCCATCGTGCTGGGTTATGTCATGAGTGTCGCCATCGGCCTGTTCCTGTTCGTGCAAGGCTATCTGCGCCGGCCGTTGCATCGCTGGATGGGCGCGCTTTTGCTGGCTGCCGGTCTGTTCGCGCCGCTCTCACGCGGGCCCTGGATTGGCGCTGCGGTGATCGTGGTGGTGTTCGTGGCGCTGGGCAGGGGGGCCGTGCGGCGCCTGGCCCTGCTGGCAACGGCGGGGGTGCTCACCCTGCCGCTGCTCGGTGTGATACCGGGTGGCGATAAGGTGCTGGACCTGCTGCCGTTCATTGGCAACCTTGAAAAAGAGAACATCACTTACCGGGAGCGGCTCATGGACAATGCGTGGATCGTCATCCAGCGCAATCCGCTGTTCGGCTCGTTCGATTTTCGCAACACGCCCGAAATGCAGTCGATGATCCAGGGCGAAGGCATCATCGATATCGTCAACTCCTACATCAACCTGGCCCTGCACGTCGGCTTGGTCGGGCTCGGGCTGTTCGTGGCCTTCTTCGCCATGGTACTGCGCGGCATCTACAAGGCCATGCGCAGCTTCGACGACAAGGACGACGAACGTCGTCAGCTTGGCCGGGTGCTGCTGGCGACATTGATCGGCATCCTGGTGATCATCTTCACCGTCAGCAGCATCACGTTCATCCCGGTGGTGTACTGGTCCATCGCAGGGTTAGGCGTGGCCTATACCCACATGGTCCGCCGGCAGCACTCGCTCGCTACGCCCTCTTACGACATCCCCTCTGCGCAACCCAGGAGCCTTTCATGACCCTGTCTGCCTTGCGTGCCGTGCTGTGCCTGACCGCCCTTTGCTCCCTGGGCTTGCCCACGAGCGTTCGGTCCGAGGCGTGGCAGGTCAGCATCGATGAGCAAAACGGCCTGCCGGTGGTGACGCAGGGCGGCGGGCCAGTGATGAGCGCCAAGTTCGACTTCTGGGCGCAGGACTGGAGCTGGACGGGTTTCCAGACCGCCCTGAGCGTCGATGGCCCCGGGCGCTACACCTTGCAGGGGCTGAACAAGGCCCTGGATTTCGAGCTCAAGGCGGCGATCACCCAGGTGCAACCGCAAACCCTGGCGTGGGACTTCGACCTTGACGCCCATAGCCGCCAGCGCGATGTGATTGGCGGCGGCATGGTGTTCCAGTTCGATCCTGCGCAGATCGCGGGGGCCATGGGTGCCCCGC
Organism: Pseudomonas sp. UBA5568; assembly: GCF_002425525.1. Lineage (NCBI taxonomy): Bacteria > Pseudomonadati > Pseudomonadota > Gammaproteobacteria > Pseudomonadales > Pseudomonadaceae > Pseudomonas > Pseudomonas sp. UBA5568. Next base: position 50,739 of record NZ_DIMK01000026.1, read on the forward strand.
AACTGTTGGCCGACAACCGCGGGTGGTCCTGGGGCGGTACCGAGCAGGGCAGGCGTGTAGAAATGCGTTTCGACCCACCCTTGGCCAAGGTCTACTTCGAGCGCGGCAATCCTTCGGAGCTGCGCGCCTTCTTCTACAAGGACGCCATCGCTGCCGGCAAGCAACAGGTCAAGGCGGTGCTGAACGTAACCGGGGACATCGCCCTCGCGCCCACCCCTACCGAGCGCTTCGGTCTGGTGGACACTACTGCCTGGCCAGAGGACCAGTTGGACTGGCGCACATCCCCCGTTGACCTTTCGTTTCTCAATGCGCGGCAAAAGCCCGCCGGCAAGCACGGCTTTGTGCAGGCGCGCGGGGAACAACTGGTGTTCGAGGACAATACCCCCGTGCGTTTCTGGGGCACCAACCTGTCGGCTTACGCCCTGTTCAAGAGCCCTGACGAGGAGATTGCCCAGCAGGCAAAACGCCTGTCGGCGCTGGGCTTCAACCTTGTACGGCTGCACCATCACGACTCCCCCTGGGTGAGCCCCAATGTGTTTGGTGACGGCACGCAGGTTCGCGACACCCAGCAGTTGGACGCCGAGTCCATGCGCAAGCTTGACCTCTGGATCAAGGCGCTCAAGGACGAGGGCATCTACATCTGGCTGGACTTGCATGTGCAGCGCGCTCTAACCGCCCAGGACGGTATCGATGACTTTGGCGAACTGGCCAAGGGCCAAGCGCGGGTCGACCTCAAGGGCTACGCCTACGTCAACGCCAGCATCCAGCAGGCGATGAAAAACTTCGCCGCTCAGTACCTGGGCCATGTAAACCCTCTGACAGGCCTGGCCTACAAAGATGACCCCGCCATCGCGGCCATCCTGCTCACCAACGAGAACGACATCACCCAGCACTACGGCAACGCCCTGCTGCCGGACAAGGACGTCCCCCGTCACAGTCAGCGTTACATGGCCGCTGCCAAGGCGTTCGCCAGCCAGCACGACCTGCCAGCGGACCTGAGCTGGCGGGCCTGGCAACCTGGGCCCTCCAAGCTGTTTCTCAACGACCTGGAGCAGCGCTTCAATGCCGACATGATCGCGCACCTGCGCGCCCTGGGGGTACGGGTGCCGATCGCCACCACCAGCACCTGGGGCGGCAACGGCCTGAGTGCCCTGCCCGCCCTCACGGTGGGTGATGTCATCGATGCCCACAGCTACGGCGCCAGTGGCCAGCTGGAGAAGAACCCGTTGACCAGCGACGGCTTGATCGACTGGCTGGCCGCCGCTCAGGTCGTGGGCAAACCGTTGACGGTCAGCGAATGGAACGCCGAGCCTTTCCCGTTGCCTGACCGGCATTCCCTGCCGTTGTACATCGCCGGAACCGCCAGCCACCAAGGTTGGGACGCCATGCTGCAGTACGCCTACAGTCAACAGGCGTTCAACCCCGGCTGGCGCACGGCAGACAACTGGCATGCCTACAATGATCCGGCATTGCTTGCCACGATGCCGGCTGCCGCACTGATGTACAGGCGTGGGGACGTTCAACCCGCCAGTACCCGCTACGTGTTCGCGCCGAGCCCCGAAACCCTGTACAACCAGGACATCACCCCACGTACCTCGGCGCTGCTGCGCACGGCCGTAGGCCTGGGCCAACTGCAGATCGCCTTGCCTGTCACGCCCCAGCTGCCATGGCTCAAACCTGCTGCCACCGCTGACGGAGCTACCGTGCTGCACGACCCTGCCCAGGCGTTGCTGCCGGCAGACGCGACCGAGTCGGTGAGCGATACCGGCGAGCTCAAGCGCAACTGGCAGTCAGGCCTCTACACCATCGACACGCCCCTCACCCAAGCGGCAACGGGCTGGCTGGGCGGGCGTACGATTACCCTGGGTGATGTCCAGGTTCAGGCGAGCACGCCCTACGCCAGTATCGCCGTGCAGAGTCTCGACGGTGTGGTGCTGGGCCAATCGCGCAGCCTGCTGGTCTCCCTGGGCACGCGAGCGGTGCCCCAGCCTGAGGAAAACACGCGCTTTCATGTCGAACCGCTCAAGGCCCAGCTGAGCATCAAGGCGCCTGCCGGGTTGAAGCTGTTCGCCCGCGATGCCCAGGCGCAGCTCAAGCCCCTGCCCGCCAGCTACCGTGATGGGCGTTATCACATCACCCTGGATGGCACCTACATGTCCAATTGGCTGTTCTTGAAATAGGGCAGATGGCCATCTACGCTCATGGCACCTGTTAGCCGAGCATCCCGCCTGCATGTCCCAGGGACGGTTCACGGTGTCTGTCGACAGCGGCTTCGTGGAGGTGTGGATGAGGTACCTGGTGGTGGGGGGCTCGGGCTATATTGGCTCGCACATGGTCGGCTATCTGTTGGCTGGCGGGCATGAAGTGGTGGTAGCGGACCTGGTATCTCCAGGGCCGGGCATTCAGTGGGCCAGGTTGGACATCGCCGATGAAGCCGCGCTCAACGTGCTGTTCGGCATGTGCACGTTCGACGCGGTCTTTCATTTTGCCTCGTTCATCCAGGTGAGCGAATCGGTCAGCGCTCCGGGCAAGTATTACCAGAACAACGTCGCCGCTACCCTGTCGCTGCTCCAGGCGATGGTCAGCGCAGGAATCAAGTGCCTGATTTTCTCCTCCACGGCGGCTGTGTATGGGGATCCGCAGTACGTGCCTATCGACGAGGCCCATCCCAAGGCGCCGATCAACCCGTATGGGTTGAGCAAGTGGATGGTGGAACAGATCCTTGAGGATTTCGATCGGGCTTACGGGCTCAAGTCGGTATGCCTGCGCTATTTCAATGCCGCAGGCGCCGACCCGGCGGGGTTGCTCGGCGAGCGTCATGAGCCGGAGACACATCTGATTCCCCTTATTCTCCAGGCCGCCTCTGGCCGGCGCGAGGCAGTGACGGTATTCGGCCGGGACTACCCCACCCCCGACGGCACGTGCATCCGCGATTACGTACATGTGACCGATCTGGCCTGCGCCCATGCGCTGGCCGTGGACTACCTGCTCGACGGCGGCGAGCGTGCAGTGTTCAACCTGGGCAATGGCCTGGGCTTCTCGGTGCAGGAGGTCATCGATGCGGCCAGGTCCGTGACGGGCCAACCCATCACCGTGCTGGACGCACCGCGCCGCGCAGGCGACCCGCCCCGATTGGTGGCCGATGCCAGCAAGGCCATGCAGGTGCTGGGCTGGCGGCCTGTGCACGCAGACCTGGAAGTGATCGTGGCGCACGCCTGGCAATGGGAGCGGCAGTACCCATGGCCGGCAATGACATGGCGTTGAGCGTCCATCGGGGCTGCCCGACGGCGCCCCTTGAAAACGCTCAATAATAGGGCTGCGGTTTTTCGTCGGCCTTATTCAGGACGGTGCCAATCAGGTTCGCCGTGCCCAGGTGGTGCAGGCAGTCCTCGATCTCTTTCTTGGTGTTCATGCCGTTGGCCACCACCAACAGCACGCAGTCGAACGTGGGTAGTACGGTGATCGCATCGTCGGAGCTGAGCAGCGGTGGGAGGTCGAAGATGCAGATGCGCGAGGCATAGCGATTACGCAGGTCGCTGACCAGGTGAGTGACCTTGGGTGAGCACAACACTTCGGTCGACATGGGTACCGGCACCCGCGTCGGCAGTACGACGAAACGAGGCAATGTGGGGTTCACCAGGCATTCCTGCAGCGGCGCCTGATCATCGAGAAACTCGTTCAGCGAGCAGTCCATGGGCAGCCCCAGGCTCCTGCCGACGCGAGGACGGCGCAGGTCGAAATCCACCAGCAAGGCGGTGCGGGTGGTGTAGTGGGCAATGCTCATGGCCAGGTTGATGGCCAGTACCGTCTTGCCCGCTTCGGGCGTGGGGGAGGTAATGGCCAGGGTACGCCAGCCGTTTTCCTCCATGGTCCTGAGCACCTGGGTGCGCAACAGGTCAATGGGCCCGTTCATGCTGGAGTTCTTGTTGTAGGCGACAATGCGGTGACGTTCCAGGTGATCGGCCTTGAGCGCCACCACCTTGGTATTGACGTAGTCGAACTGCCCCGGGACCTCCGCAAGCGCGGTACCCGGTGCCGGGTCCACGGCCTGGGGCGTACCTGGAGTGACCGGGTGAAGGGTATTGCCATGAGCCGGTGTATTCCTGTCCATCACTGCTTTCCTATGCAAACCTGGAGGTGAGCTTGAGCAACAGCACATCCAGCGGCATGTAGAAGAGGTGTACCAGCCCTACCAGGATAGCCACCAGGCACAACGCTGCCAGGATCAGCCCGTTGCGCCAGCGCTTGCGCCTGGCCACGTCGGCGCGGGTGTCGATATAAGGCAGCGCCACCAGCACGCGCCTGCCAAGCAGGTTCTCCAGGGCGCCAACGCCACGCACGCGCTGGTTGAGCATCTCCAGCAACATGACCAGTGCCCCGCCACCTGCCGGCGCCAGCACCAGGCCCAGTGCCGCGATTTTCTTGCGGTTGGGCTTGATCGGCTTCTCAGGCATCAAGGGCGGTTCGAGCAGCACGAAACGCTCGGCCTTGTTTTCCTGCTCAAGGCTCTCGGTAATCTTGGCGCCCATTTCCTTGGCCCGGATTTCCTCGTACTTCTTGCGCGCGTTGTCATGGTCGCGCATCAGCGTAACCAGGCCGCGCTCGACCTGCGGCGCTTCGAGAATCTCGGCTTCGTAACCTTCCATCTTGCGGGTCAGCTCGCGCTTCTGCTCGGCCAGCGAGGCAATGCGTACCTGTGCCGCGCTCATCTTGGCCCGTACGCGTGCCGCATCCAGGCTCACCGTCGAGGCCACGCTACCGGTCTGGCCACTGGCCTCCAGCGCTTGAATCTTGCGTTTGACCGCCGCCACGTCGGGGTGCGCTTCTTTGTAGCGGGTCAGCAAGCGGGCATATTCGGCCTTCAGGCTCGCCAGGTCCTGGGGCTGGTCGGCGCCCGCTGGGCGCGCGCCCTCGCCGGTTTTGGTACCTAGGCCGGCATTGGCGGCGGACAGTTCAAGCTCCAGGTAGCGCAGTTCCTCCTGGGCCGCCTTGTAATCGCGGTCGACCTCCCGAAACTCGAGCTCAGCCCGCGAAAGCATGTTCATGCGCAGCGTCTGATGCTCAGGCAACGCATTGGCGTGGGCCTGCTTGAAGTCGGCCAACTGGTTCTCCAGGCTGGCCAGTTCTGCCCCCAGCTTGTTCGCCTCCTGGGTCAGAAACTCGGTGGTCTCGTTGGCCCGTTCGGTGCGCTGCTTGAGGTTTTCGTTGAGAAACAGCGTGACCAGTTCATCGGCGACTTCTTTGGCCACCTCTGCCTGACGATGCTCGAAAGACACGTTGAAGGCGACCGTCGCCTCGCCGCGCCCACGCACGAAGGTGGTCAGCGTCTGGACCGCGATGGCGTTGCGCATTTGGTCGATCTTGTCGCTTTCGCTCAAGCGCTTGTCGGCAAACAGTCCGTACTTGTCGATGATGCGCAGCAGGTTCTCGCGCGTCATCACCCGCTGGCGAATGACCTCGATGCGCTCGTCGGCAAAGCTGGTGGTGTTGGTCGACACCAGCTCGGGAGATATCTGCTGCGACTCCACCAGGATCGTGCCGGTGGACTGATAGATCGGTGGCACCGTCAGCGCCACGGCGACGGTGGCAGCCAGGATAACGGCTGCGCTGACCCCCAACACCACGGCCCGGTCCTTGATAATGGCGATGTAATCTCTGAGAGAGAGCTCGTAATCGGACTTCATGGGGCCACCTGCAAGCGGTTCAGATGTCGGGATAGCGGTATGTCAGGGTCAAGCCAACGATCGTGGCGGTCGCATCGCCGTCGAGGTCCTGCTTGCGCTCCTTGTACGTCAGCGCCAGGCGCAGGTCCCAGTAGGGGGACAATTGGCGGCTGGCCCAGAGGCTGTAGATCTGCAAGGTATTGGGTATCTGGCCCTTGCTGTCCTGCCAGGCGGCGTCGGCGCCGACCCGGGTCAAGGGGTCGAGCGCATAACTCCAGACCCCACGCACCTGATCGAGCTGGGCGAACCCGCCTTGGGCACTGGCTACCGTACTGCGCTCGACCGTCAGGCTGGCATCGCTGCGTGCGCCGGTGTACAGCAGCGCCACGCCGCCCTCCCCGCGCCGCCCTCCCTGGCTGCCCGATACCTTGTTGACGCCCAGGTGCGCATCGGCGCTGAATGACTCTGAGAACTGGTACTTGATCCCCACCGCCGGGCTGTAGCTGTTGGAGGCCGTGGCGGTCAGGTCGTCCTCGGGTTCATAACGCCGGGCACCGAAGCGGGTATAGACATCGGCGCGCTCGCTCAAGGCGTAGGTCCAGGTCAGGGTATTGGCCAGCTCGTCGTAGCCAGTCAGGCTGTTGATATCGTAACGGGCGCGGTTGTAGGTGGTTTCGTTGCTCAGGGTGCTGCGTTCGGTGATCGCCTGGCGCCAGTTACCCGTCAAGGTGTACAGCTTCTGCGTCCCATCGGTAGTAACAACGCCGGTATCGAGCACGGTACCCGACAGCGTAGAGGTTTCGTTGTAGCGTGCCAGCAGCCCGAACTGCCCGCGTTCGGTGGTGCGTTGCCAGCCCAGGCTGATGTCTGGGTCTTCGCGGTCATCGACGACGTTGGTGTCGGAGGAGCGCAGAATATCCAGGCCCAGACCTAACCGCAGTTCATCTCGGCCGAAGCTGCCGATCAGGGTGTAGTCAGGTGCAATCAGGGTACGTGTCACGCCTTTTTCGCCCGACGATAGCAACAGCGGGTTGCTGTCGTGTTCGACCGACGTCGGTACCACCACCGTCGACTGCCAGGTAGCGGCCTGGGTTGAGTGCGCAAGCGGCAAGGCCACAATTGCCGCGGCAATGCGTGTTGTTCTTGGAAGAGGCATCAAGTCTACTTATTAAAAGGCATGATCAAGGAACGACCAGCGTGTCACCGGCCTGAAGTTGAATATTGGTCGACATGTCGCGGCCCGTCACCAAGTCCTTGTATCGCACGGGCAGGATTCTCTGGGACGTGCCGGTGCCACGCACGACCATTATTTCGCTTTCATCGGCAAACTTGTCCAGGCCACCCGACATGCTCAACGCCTGCAGCACGGCCGTAGGGCCTGACATTTGTACGGGGCCGGGCTTTATGACCTTGCCTTGGACATACACCAAGTTGCCCGCGTTACTCTTGACTACCACGCTGACGTTCGGGTCAGGCAGAAACTTTTCCAGTTTGCTGGCCACTTGTTTTTCAACCGAGGCAACATCCAGCCCTGCCACGTCTATGCGGCCGGCCAGAGGGAACGTGATGCTGCCATCGGGGAGCACGGTGGCCTCCTGCTTGAGGCTGTCTTCCTGCCACACCGAGACCATCACCACATCGCCGGGATTGAGGCGGTAGGCCGGTTCCGAGGGCGCGGCAGCGCAATGACCCGACCACATTGCAACCAGGCCAACGACGGCGAACAATGAACGCACCATGAGGGTCCCTCCGGCCAAATGGCCCGACTAGAGCACTGAAGAGAACAACACACCAACTCTCGCTCCACTTCGCTGTCACCACCGCGAGCGCCATGCTCTGCCGGCCGCCTGAGCGGCACGTCGAACCCTGCTGACCAGGCTTCGAGAGGGTAATGGCAATATAGCAACGGTTGACGAATTCACAAGCCAACTCAAGCGGTCTAGCCTGAGTGATTGTAACTGCGGTATTTCAAATCTTTCTGCGATTGGCCACGGCGACAAAACCCACGACCGCAAATGCGAAGAACCAACCCGCAGTTGCAACGGGAATGATACTGGTCTGATTGATATACGAGTCAGCCGCACGGGCAGCACCGCTCAACAGCACCAACAAAAAGATCGATTTCACAATCAGAGTCGAGCGCATACGCCGTCCTTTCAACCAGGATAATCAATGAGTAAGTGGCGCGATGATGCGGGGTGTGTTGCGGTATTGACTTGAGCTTATGGGCACTCTGACACTACGTCAATGAACCGACACCATAATAAATCTCAATGGGCTTTGCCTTAATAAGTCAAAATACCGTCGCATAAATTGTGCGGAAGGGAAATTTACGTGGCTGGGCGAGTCTGGATGTCAGGAGCAAGTTGCCCTCTTCCCCCTGAGGTTGGCGCAGAAAGCACACTGACTCACAGACCTGCACCTCACCCCAAGGCAAGGCACAGTTCTGTAGCCAGGAGCAGCTGCTACGGCATGACCGGTGGCGTGTATTGCAACGTGGTGCCCAAGGCCCACAACAGGAACAGCACCAGAGGAACGTGCACGAGCAACTGCACGAAGGAAAACCCGATCAGGTCCCGCGCCTTCAGGCCCAGCACGCCCAGCAGCGGCAACATGTAGAACGGGTTGATCAGGTTGGGCAACGCTTCGGCTGCGTTGTAGATCTGCACAGCCCAGCCGAGGTGGTATTGCAGGTCATTGGCCACCAGCATCACATAGGGCGCCTCGATGATCCACTTGCCGCCACCTGACGGAATGAAGAAGCCCAGTACCGCCGAATACACACCCATCAACAGGGCATAGGTATCGTGGGTGGCAATTTGGGTAAAGAACAGCGAGATGTGATGGGCAAGCGTCTGTTCGTCGACCCCTTTGACCTGGGTGAGGATTGCGGCGATGGAGCCGTACAACGGGAACTGGATCAGCACGCCAGTGGTAGTGGGCACGGCCCGAGCCACAGCGTCGAGGAAGCTGCGCGGCCGCCAGTGCAGCAGCGCGCCGAGCATGATGAACAGCAGGTTGTAGGTGTTCAGGCCAGAGATGGCCGTGATGGCGGGTTTACTCGCGAACTCCTGATACAGCCAGCCTGCGGCCAGCGCAACGAGCAGCAGGATCAGCACAGGGCTGTGCTCGAGCCACTCCCCCGGGCGTGTACGCGCAGGTGCCGGCGGAGCGCTGAAGCTTGGGTCCACGCCACACGCTTGAGCGCTGCGCGCACTGTTGGGGCCGGGGGCTGTAGCATAGGCGATGACCAGCGATACCACGACCAAGGCTGCCAACATCACGCCTGACTGCCAGAGAAAGATGGTTTCGGTGAAAGGAATCACGCCAGTGATCGACAGAATCGAGGGTGGAAGGCTGGCCGGATTGGCCTGCAACTGAGCCGCCGATGAGGACAGCCCCAGCGCCCATACTGCGCCCAGGCCCAGGTAGGCCGCCGCACCGGCAGCCCTGTAGTCCATCTTGAGGTCGGTACGACGCGCCAATGCACGCACCAGCAGGCCACCAAAGACCAGGGACAAGCCCCAGTTGAGCAATGACGCCAGCATCGAGATCAGGGCTACCCATGCAACGGCCGAGCGACCGTTGCGGGGAATGCGGGCCAGACGATCGATCAGCCGCGCGGCAGGCGGCGAACTGGCGACCACATAGCCGCCGATGACCACGAACGCCATCTGCATGGTGAAGGGGATCAAGCTCCAGAATCCATCCCCGAAGGCCTTTGCGGTGTCCAGGGGCTTGGCGCCCATGGCCAACGCGCCCAAGCACACCAGCAGCACCGCCAAGGCGGCGAATACCCAGGAATCGGGGAACCAGCGCTCTGCCCAGTTGGAGCAGCGCAGGGCAAAGCGTGCAGAGCGGCTGTCTTGTAGTTCAGCGGCCACGGAAGCGTCCTTTTATTGGTTTTATAGGTAGATGAAAGGCTGCGCAGAAATGCGCGAACCCTGCGCCAACGAACCCGCCAGCCCAGATGCCGTGGTGAAAACGGCTACCTGAACGGGCGGGTTCGCCGCAGCAGGGCGAAAGTGCATGTGGGTTAGAAGGTCATTTCCTTCACATCGTCGGCAACGATGAGCTTGCCGGCTGTCTTGGCGATGATTTCTTCGACGCTCACACCGGGGGCGGTTTCGCGCAGGATGAACGCGCCATCCTCGATCTCAAGATAAGCCAGGTCGGTTAGTACCTTGCGGATGCAGCCCGCGCCGGTCAAAGGAAGGCTGCACTGGGGCAGCAGCTTGGACTCCCCGTCCTTGGAGGCGTGGGTCATGGTGACGATGATGTTTTCCGCACCGGCCACCAGGTCCATGGCGCCCCCCATGCCCTTGACCAGCTTGCCAGGGATCATCCAGGAGGCGATGTTGCCCTGCACGTCCACTTCGAAGGCACCGAGCACGGTCAGGTCGACGTGACCGCCACGGATCATGGCGAACGACTGTGCCGAGTCGAAGATCGATGCGCCGATGCGGGCGGTAACGGTCTGTTTGCCTGCGTTGATCATGTCAGCGTCAAGGGTCGCTTCGGTGGGGAATTCCCCCATGCCCAACAGGCCGTTTTCCGACTGGAGCATCACGTCCATGTCGGCCGGCACATAGTTGGCCACCAGGGTGGGAATACCGATACCCAAGTTGACGTAGTAGCCGTCCTTGAGTTCACGTGCAACGCGTTGGGCCATCTGTTCGCGGGTCAGTGCCATGGTGAGAGTCTCTTTGTTGTTCTGTGGGGGCGCTCAGGCCTTGACGGTGCGTTTTTCGATGCGCTTTTCGAAGGTGCCGACGATGACGCGGTCCACGAAGATGCCAGGGGTATGGATTTCGCTGGGCAGCAGCACGCCAGGTTCGACGATTTCCTCGACTTCGACCACGGTGATCTTGCCGGCGGTGGCGGCCAGCGGATTGAAGTTCTGGGCAGTGTTGCGGTAGATCACATTGCCGTAATGATCAGCCTTCCAGCCCTTGACGATGGCAAAGTCGCCGGTAATGGCCTCTTCGAGGATGTACTTGCGACCCTTGAATTCACGCACTTCCTTGCCCTCGGCCACCGGGGTGCCATAGCCGGTGGCAGTGAAGAAGGCGGGAATGCCCGCTCCGCCAGCGCGCATCTTTTCGGCCAGGGTACCCTGGGGCGTGAGTTCGACCTCAAGCTCACCGCTGAGCAGCTGGCGTTCGAATTCAGCGTTTTCCCCCACGTAGGACGCGACCATCTTGCGAATCTGATGGTCCTCGAGCAGTACGCCAAGGCCGAAGCCATCGACGCCGCAGTTATTGGAGACCACGGTCAGGCCCTTGACGCCGCGACGCTTGATCTCGGCGATCAGGTTTTCAGGTATGCCGCACAGGCCGAACCCTCCGGCCAGTACGGTCATGCCGTCGGTCAGCCCTTCCAGGGCCTGTTCGTACGTAGCTACGCGTTTGTCCAATCCGGCCATGCTGGTTCGCCTTTTGTAGTTGTTGAGCCGACGGGGCGTCGGTGAGCGTGTGGGGGTATCTTCTCGCTTGCTCACTGATTTGTTAATTTTGTTTTTATGATTGATTGATAAGCACTCCAAATCAAAGCATAGGCGAGTCCCATGAATGTGAAGCAACTGCGCGCCTTCGTCGCCGTGGCCAAGTTCCAGAGCTTTGCCCAGGCCGGTGAGCACCTGCACATCTCGCAGCCCGCCCTGAGCCTGACCATCAAGGCGCTGGAGGAGAACTTGGGCGGCGCACTGCTCAGCCGTACCACGCGTAGCGTCAGCCTGACTGCCGAAGGTGAGGTACTGCTGCCCTTGGCACGTCGCCTGTTGGCTGACTGGGACGACACCGAAGAAATGCTGCGCCAGCGCTTCACCCTGCAACTGGGCCGGGTGGCCATTGCGGCCATGCCCTCTTTTGCTGGCAACCTGTTGCCAGGGGCTCTCAAGCTTTTTCGCCGGTGCTACCCCAAGGTCAATGTGACCGTGCACGACGTCATCAATGAACAGGTGCAGGAACTGGTCAGGCACAGGCGCGTCGAACTGGGCATCGGCTTTGAGCCAGACAATGTCGAGGGCTTGCACTTTCACCCGCTGTACCTTGACCGGTTCGTTGCGGTCGTGCCGGTTGACTCGCCCTTGGCCCGGCTCGCGCAAATCAGTTGGGCGCAGCTTCTGGCCGAGGATTTCGTGGCACTGCAGCGTCCTTCTGCCGTGCGCCTGTTGCTCGAGCAGAACGTGGCGGTGCAGCACGGCAAGCTGGCGGTGGCTTTCGAAAGCCATCAGCTTGCAACCGTAGGCCGCATGGTCGCCAGTGGTCTGGGCGTCAGCGCGGTGCCGGCGCTGTGTATCACACAAATGCAGGAGCTGGGGGCCCGCTGCATCCCCCTGGTCGAACCTGCCGTCGAGCGGCGCATTGGCGTAATGGCCCTGCGCGAGCATACGTTGTCCACGGCAGCCCAGGCGCTGCTGGATGTTCTACTGAGTAACACCCATCCACCGGAGGTGACATGCGTGACGTGAAATTGGCAGGCGCCAACGTGCCGATCATCGGCCAGGGCACATGGTACATGGGCGAAGACCCGAGCCGTCGGGCGGCCGAAGTCGCCGCCTTGCAACAAGGCATCGACCTGGGCATGCGCCTGATCGACACCGCCGAGATGTATGCCGAGGGCGGTGCGGAACAGGTGGTGGGCCAGGCCATCGCCGGGCGTCGGGACGAGGTATTTTTGGTGAGCAAGGTCTACCCGCACAACGCCAGCCAGCGCGGCACGCAGGCCGCCTGCGAGCGCAGCCTCAAGCGCCTGGGTACCGACTGCATTGATCTGTACCTGCTGCACTGGCGCGGTCAGTACCCATTGCAGGAAACCGTGGACGCTTTCGAGCGCCTGCGCGAGGCAGGCAAGATCAAGCGTTGGGGCGTGTCCAACTTCGACGTGGATGACCTTCAAGAACTGGACAACCCCGATTGTGCAACCAACCAGGTGCTCTACAACCCTGCGCAACGAGGTATCGAATTCGACCTGCTGCCCTGGTCGATACAGCAGGGACTGCCCATCATGGCCTACTGCCCCCTTGCTCAGGCAGGGCGTTTGCTGCAACACCCAGTGCTCAAGCAGATCGCCCACGACCATGGTGCTACCCCGGCCCAGGTCTGCCTGGCTTGGGTCACGCGGCACAATGGCATGATCGCGATTCCAAAAGCCGTGACACCCGAGCATGTCAGGCTCAATGCCGAGGCAGCGCGTTTGAACTTGACCGCCGATGACCTGAACGCCATCGACCAGGCATTCGAAGCACCTACCCGCAAGCAGCGCCTAGCGATGGTGTAAGCAAAGCCGTGCTGCAGGGGTTCAGTGGAAATCCCGGCTGCGTACGTCCAGCCCCTGCAGCAGCACGCTGACATCCTCCAGCCGCCTGGCCACCAAATGGCGTACGCCATTTTCCTGTTCCAGGCGGCCACTGACCTTCATCAGCCGAGCGCCGACCAACGCGCGCCGCTGCCGTTCGGCGAGGTCCCGCCATACGACCACGTTGACCATGCCGAACTCGTCCTCGAGCGTTACGAAGGTCACGCCACTGGCGGTCTGTGGCCGCTGCCTGCCCACCACCAACCCTGCCATGGCAATGGCGTCGCCATGTTCGACGCCGTGCAGTTCACCGGAACTGCGACAGCCCAGGGCACGCAGACGGGATCGGAGCAAGGTCAATGGGTGGGGCCCCAAGGTCGTGCCCATGGCATGATAGTCGGCCACCAAGTCTTCGCCGACGGTGGGTGTCGGCAGGTCGACGCGTTCCTCCGGGGGCGCCTGCACGTCGGCGAACAAAGGCAATTGCGCCTGCACCGCCGCCACCTCCCAGCGCGCCTGGTGCCGGTGCCTGCCCAGCGCGACCAGGGCCCCTGCGTCCGCCAGACGAGCCCGGGCGCGCTCATCCAGGGCCGAGCGCAGGCACAGGTCCTCGACGTCTCGCCACGGCTGCACCGCCCTTGCCTGTTCGAGCCGGCGCACATCGGCTTCGGCCAGGCCGCGGACCAAGCGCAAGCCCATGCGAATGGCCAGTTCCCCCCCGGGCCCAGGCTCGAGCGTGCAGTCCCACTGGCTGTGACACACGTCCACCGGCCTTACCTCGATACCCTGGCGGCGGGCCTCCTGGAGCAGTTGGTCGGGGCTGTAGAACCCCATCGGCCAGCTATTGACCAGCGCGCAGGTGAAGATGGCCGGCTCGTGGCATTTCAACCAACTGCTGGCATAACACAGCAGTGCGAAACTGGCGGCGTGGGACTCGGGGAATCCGTAGCTGCCAAAGCCCTTGATCTGTTCGAAGATGCGTTCGGCGAACGCCAGTTCGTAGCCATTGCGCTGCATCCCTTCGAGCAAGCGCTTGCGGTGCGGCTCCAGCCCGCCGTGGCGTTTCCAGGCGGCCATGCTGCGACGCAACTGGTCGGCCTCACCGGGGCTGTAGTCAGCCGCCACCATGGCCAACTCCATCACCTGCTCCTGGAACAGCGGAACGCCAAGGGTACGCTCGAACACCGCTTTCAGCTTGGGCGATGGGTAGGTCACCGGTTCCTGCTTGAGCCGCCTGCGCAAGTAGGGATGGACCATGTCGCCCTGGATGGGGCCAGGGCGCACGATGGCGACCTCGATGACCAGGTCGTAGAAGGTTCTGGGCTGCAGGCGCGGCAACATGGCCATTTGCGCCCTGGACTCGATCTGGAATACGCCCATGGTCTCGGCGCGGCTGATCATGGCATAGGTGGCCGGGTCTTCGGCAGGGACGGTGGCCAGCGTCAAATGTCGCCCACGGTGCTGCTGCACCAGCGCGAAGCAGCGACGCAGTGCACTAAGCATGCCCAGCGCCAGCACATCGACCTTGAGCAGGCCGACCATGTCCAGGTCATCCTTGTCCCATTGGATCACGGTGCGTTCGGCCATGGCCGCGTTTTCCACGGGCACCAGCTGGTCGAGGGGTTGTTGCGAGATGACGAAGCCACCTGGGTGTTGTGACAGGTGCCGGGGAAAACCGATCAGCTCACCGGCCAGCACCAGGATACGCCGCAACATCAGGTTGCCTGCATCGAACCCCGCCTCGGCCAAACGCTGTGCATCGGGGATGCGGTCGCTCCAACGGCCGCAGCATTTGGCCAGGGCGTCCACCTGGTCGGCCGGCAGGCCCAATGCGCGAGCGACATCGCGTACCGCCCCGCTGGCGTGATAGGTGTTGACGACCGCCGTCAACGCCGCGCGGTGTCGACCATAGCGCCTGAACACGTACTGGATGACTTCCTCGCGCCGGTCGTGCTCGAAGTCCACATCGATGTCCGGCGGCTCGTTGCGCTCGCGTGACAGAAAGCGCTCGAACAGCAACCGATGTTTCATGGGGTCCAGCTCGGTGATCCCCAGCACGAAGCACACCACCGAGTTGGCGGCAGAGCCGCGCCCCTGGCACAGGATGTGCTGCTCGCGGGCAAAGGCCACGATGTCGTGAACGGTGAGGAAGTAACTCTCGTAGCTCAGCTCGCTGATCAGCGCCAGCTCCCGATCAAGGGCTTGGCGAACTTGATCGCTCGGGCCTTGGGGCCAGCGCAGCGGCAACCCTTGTTCGCACAGCTCACGCAACCAACTGGCAGCGGTATGCCCAGCGGGTACCAGTTCTTCGGGGTAGCGATAGCGCAGCTCACCAAGGTCGAAACGGCAATGCTCGGCAATCACCAAGGTCTGGGCCAGCAGGTCGGCGGGATACAACTCGGCCAATTGGGCAGGGGTACGCAAATGACGCTCGCCGTTGGCGTACAGAAAGCGCCCTGCCTCAGCCACTTGGCAGCGCCGGCCAATTGCCATCATGCAGTCTTGCAGGGCGCGCCGACCGCGCACGTGCATGTGAACATCCCCGCACGCCACCGCATTCACACCCAAGGTTGCCGCCAATGCACGCAGACGCGCCAGACGCTGGTCGTCATCGACACCGCGGTGCAAATGCACGGCCAGCCAGAGGCGGGCCGCGAAGACCTCCCTCAACCAGTCGCCCACAGCTTGATCGGCAACATCATCAGGCACCCATAATGCCAACAGGCCCTTGCTGTGCGCAGGCAGGTCCTCGCGCAACAGCTGGTAGTCCCCTTTGGGCGCCCGACGCCGCGCACGGGTGATCAGGGCGCAAAGGTTCTGGTAGCCCTGCAGGTCTTGCACCAGCAGCACTAGCTTGGGCCCATCCTGCAGTTGCACTTCGCTGCCGACGATCAGCCGTACACCCTGCTCTTTCGCCGCTTGCCAGGCGCGCACAATGCCAGCCAAGGTGCATTCGTCGGTAATGGCCAGGGCTTGGTAGCCTTGCTCGCGAGCCCGGCGGAACAACTCATCCGCGCTTGACGCTCCGCGCTGGAAGCTGAAATTGCTCAGGCAATGCAACTCCGCGTAGCCAAAGCCGCTCATGAAAACCAGCCCTGCAACCATAGCGGCCCGCCTTGGCCGAGGTCACGGTAGGCCCACCCACGCAGGCCCTCACGGGTTTCGATGCGGTAGTAATCACGGCGTACGTCCGCGCCGTCCCACCAACCGGACTCGATGCGCTCGGCCTGCCCGTGAACCTGATAGGCCTGTTCGTTGAGCACCGTGGGGGTGGCCAGCAGCCAGCCAGGACGGCTGCCCGGTGTGACGCACAGGCTGGACCACTGGCCGACTTCATTGGCCTGCCATGCCTGTTCAGGACGGTGATCGGCCACGGCGCTGAGCCCCGTCACGGCCTGGTCACCCAGACGTGCACGCAAGCGTTCGCGCAGTTGTTCCCACGGTTGGGCCTGCTGGGCGCGTGGATCGAACAACGCCTTGTGCTGAGGCACGAATGGCGGCAAGTCCTCGGCCACCAGGCGCAGGTTGCGCACCGGCGCCTTCAGACGCACCAATTCCAGCCTGCCACGGGCCAGTTCAAGCAACATGGCCGGGTCGCGTTCTGCGGCCAGCAATCCAACGTCAAGCTGGGTGTCATGGCCCTGCGCGTGCTCCATGTACACCTTGAATCGCTGGACGCCACAGTCGCGCCCAGCCAGGAAAGCGGCCAGGTCTGTCAGCATGCGACGTAATGGGAACAATAGCGCCTGGTGCGACTCCACATCGAAGTTCAGCTCCAACCGCGCCTCGAAACGGTCCGGCGGTTCGAAGAATGCAAGGCCCAGGTTGCGCATGCCCAGTAACTGGTCCAGGTGCAACTGCACCTGGGCAGCAAAGCGCCTTGCCAATGCGTCGCGCGGTAGCGCCAGTACATGTTTCAGCTGGCGCAACCCCATGCGGCCGAAGGCCTGGGCATCTTCCGGGCGCAGGCCGATCCGGTCGATGGGCATTTCGGCCAGTGCCGCACGGGTCGAAGCGGCATCCTCCAACGCCAACCCGTCGTGAGTATTGGCCAGCATGCGCGCAGCCACCGGATTGCTGGCCAGGACGATGCGTTGACGCAAGCCCAGCGCAGACAGTTCCTGGCGCAAGCGCGCCTCCAGTACCGGCCATGGCCCGAACAGCTGCAGGCTCGACCCTACTTCCAGCAACAAGGTTCGCGGGTAGTGCAAGCTGACCTGGGCAGTGAAGCGATATGCCCAGGCGGCCAGCAACTGCTGCAAAGCATCGATGCGCTTGGGATCGACTTCGAGGCAGGAGAAGCCATCGGCCAGCGCACGGGCGGCCGTCAGGGTTTGGCCGGCGCGAAGCCCCAGAGCGGCTGCCGCAGGGTTGACCGATTGCAGGACCCGGCGCTGACTGGGACCACCCAGCAGCACTAGCGGTGCGTCACGGTCGTCGCGCTCGCGCAGCAGGCTGTCCAGCGCCAACTGCGGAAATAGAATGCAGGCCCACAACATGTTCCATCATCCCTGCCTTGAACACGCGATCGGTAAGGCCGGCGGCATGCCGCCACGGCATTTGAGTACCCGCCACTGGGGTGGGCGTGCGTCGATGGCGATGCGCAATGCCGCAGGCGACGGGTTATGCATGGCCGCTTGCCCACGGCAGGCGAACGCCAGGGCCTGCCCGGTTTCCGCCGCGACCTGCAAGCGGCGCAAGGCGCGGTCGTCGGCGCGTTCTGGCCAACACACCACCGCGGCACAACTGCCCGAACGCAGGCACTGTTCGGCGGCCCACAGGGTGTCGGTAGTGCCCGCGTCGACCTGGAACAGCCAGCGCAGGTCGATACCCGCCGCCTGCCAGGCTGGCGCAAAAGGAATGAAGGGAGGTGATACCAACACCACGCGTCCGCCCTCGCCGCTCAGGCGCGCCAGCGTGGGCCAAAGCAATTGCAGTTCGCCGCTACCAGGCCGCACGAGCAACAATTCGCTGAGCGCCGCCGCCGGCCAGCCGCCTTCGGGCAGGCGTTCGTCCAGGCTGGCATGCCCGGTCGGTTGCAGACCCTGTGGCCGGGCCTGGGCTTGACGGCCACGCCATACCCGACGCTGGTCGAGCAGCCTGTCCAGATCAATGACCGCGCCCATCAGTCGCGCCGCACCAGGCCACAGAAGATGCCTTCGATGAACAGCTCCTGATCCGGCCCTACGTCAATTGGTGCGTACGCCGGATTGCGCGGCACCAGCCGATAGCCCTCGCCGTGGCGCTGGAGGCGCTTGATGGTCACCTCGCCGTCCAGCCGAGCGACCACGATCTGCCCTTCCCGTACATCGCCCTGCTGGCGGATGCCGACCAGGTCACCGTCGAGGATGCCGTCACCTATCATCGAGTCCCCGCGCACCTTGAGCAGGTAATCGGGGGTACGGCGAAACAGGCTGGGGTCGAGCATCAATTGCTCGTGGATGTCGAGGTCCGGCCCGATCGGCGCACCCGCGGCCACCTGTCCGAGCACCGGCAGTTCGAGCATTTCAGGCCGGCGTAGCGGCTTTGCCAGGCGAATACTGCGGGCCTGATTGGGGGTGACGTCGATGTAGCCTGCCTGGCACAGCGCGGTGATGTGCTTGCGGGCCACGCTGCGTGAGGCAAAGCCAAAGCGCGTGGCGATATCGGCCAGGCTGGGGGGCTGGCCTTGTTCGGTGATGCGCTCGCGAATGAAATCGAAAATGGCGCGGCGCTTGGGGGTTAGATTATCCATGGAGCACATTTGTACTCTTTCCGGAGCACGCTGACCAGCCCCCTTCGTCGTCGTCATTGGTTATGATCCTATGGCCACCCTGTACCTGCTTTGGAAATCCCCATGCTCAATGCATTGCTGTTCGACCTAGATGGCACCCTCACCGACACCGATACCCTCCATTTACAGGCGTTTCGCCAGCTCTTGCGTGAATACGACGGCCGAGCATTGAGCCAGGACCAGTTCGATGCTCAGATCAGCGGCCGGGCCAATGGCGAACTGTTCGCCGAGTTGTTCGAGGGTGCCACTGCCTTGCAGTGCCAGGCACTTGCCGAACGCAAGGAAGCGCTTTTTCGTGAAATGTCACCAAAGCTCGAGCCCCTGCCTGGGCTGATCCGTTTGCTCGATCACGCCAGCACCCACGGCTTTGGCATGTGCGTAGTGACCAACGCCCCGCGGCTCAATGCCGAACACATGCTCGCAGGCCTGAAGTTGAGCGACAGGTTCGACCACGTGGTGATTGCCGATGAACTGGCCAAGCCCAAGCCCGACCCACTTCCCTACCTGACCGGCCTGCAGCGACTGGATGCCCATGCTGACCAGGCGTTGGCTTTCGAAGACTCGCTACCGGGCGTTCGGGCAGCCAGCGCTGCCGGGATCTTCACGGTCGGCCTTGCCACTACCCAGACGCCACTACGTTTGATCGAGGCAGGTGCGCGCCTGGTCATCGACAACTTCGAAGATGCGCGCCTGTGGGCGTTATTGGGCGCGGACAGGGCACCGGCGGGAAGCGATGACACAGCACGCTGAGCTTCACCTGCGCAGCCCCTTGCTGTTTCGCTTCGCAGCGTTGGGTATTGGGCTGGGCATGGTCGCCGTGTGCAGCCTGGCGTTGTATGCCATCTGGGTGGATGTGCTACCAGTCTTCGGGCGCCTGTACCGCGGTGCTCCGGTGGTCGAGACTTCGTTCGGAGCCTTTTTCGTGATAGGGGTGATTACTTTGACGCCCATTGTGGTCGCCGCCGCCATGATCGGCCTTTTTACCGGCCGCAAGTTCGACCCGCCGAGGGCGTCCTGGCTTGCTCGATTCCAGCTTCGCTCTTTTCAGGTCACACTCATGGCGATATGCATCGCGGCCCCGGTGATGATTGCAGTGAGCACGGCCACGCTCCTGATCAAGGACTATCGGCCCTGCACCAAACTGCGCATTTCCGGATCGCGCGGGCACATGTTCTGGGTCAATGATGACCGGGTGTGTTTTACCCCGGATGCTTACATCAATGATCATTGGCCCTGCAAAACGGTGGGTGACCGGACGGTGTGCGTCCAGGTGGATGGCCACGCTCCACTCGGCTCGCAGGCTGCCCGGTAGAACCTCCTGGCCGCTTGGAGCGTCCTACAGCTATTCCTATTCGACCGCAGGCCATACGTGATCGCTGGCCTGCTATGTCTTCTCGACCCGACTGCCAAGCAAGGACAGCAACATGCCAAGCGACAAACCCGCCTTCAGCGGTTTCATTCGTGTACGGGGTGCGCGCGAGCACAACCTCAAGAATGTCGATGTAGAGATACCGCGCGACGCATTGGTGGTGTTTACCGGAGTGTCGGGTTCCGGCAAGTCTTCCTTGGCTTTTTCGACACTGTACGCCGAGGCCCAGCGCCGCTACTTCGAATCGGTTGCGCCCTACGCTCGGCGGCTGATCGACCAAGTGGGTGTACCGGACGTGGACGCCATCGAAGGCTTGCCTCCCGCGGTGGCGCTGCAGCAGCAGCGTGGCAGCCCCAGTGCGCGGTCTTCGGTAGGCAGCGTCACCACGCTATCGAGCTCCATCCGCATGCTGTACTCGCGTGCAGGCCATTACCCCGCGGACCAGCCAATGCTGTATGCCGAGGATTTCTCGGCCAACACGCCGCAAGGCGCCTGCCCCGCGTGCCATGGGCTCGGCCGGGTCTACGAGGTCACCGAGGCGACCATGGTCCCCGACCCCTCGTTGAGCATCCGGGAGCGCGCAGTGGCTGCCTGGCCCATGGCGTGGCAAGGGCAAAACCTGCGGGACATTCTGGTCACCCTGGGCTACGACGTGGATGTGCCTTGGCGCGATCTGCCCCAGAAGCAGCGTGACTGGATTCTCTACACCGAAGAAACACCCACCGTGCCAGTCTACGCGGGCCTTACGCCGGCCCAGGCACGTGCCGCCCTCAAACGCAAGGCAGAACCCAGCTACCAAGGCACGTTCACCGGCGCTCGGCGCTATGTGCTGCATACGTTCATGCACTCGCAAAGTGCACAGATGCGCAAGCGCGTTTCCCGTTACATGCGCCCGAGCCCCTGCCCCACGTGCCAAGGCAAACGTCTCAAGCGCGAGGCATTGAGTGTCACCTTCGCAGGCCTGGATATCGCAGCGCTTTCGCAACTGCCCCTGCAGGCCTTGGCTGAGGTATTGCGCAAGGTGGCGGCAGCCGAGTACCTGATTCAGGACGATGACCTGACAGTTGAAAAACGCCTGGCCGCGCAACGCATTGCCAGTGAGCTGCTGGTGCGCATCGACACGCTGCTTGAGCTCGGCCTGGGTTACCTGGCACTCGAACGCAGCACCCCTACCCTGTCTTCGGGCGAGCTGCAGCGCCTGCGCCTGGCTACGCAGCTCAATTCGCAGCTGTTTGGCGTGGTCTATGTGCTGGACGAACCCTCCGCCGGCCTGCACCCGGCCGACAGCGAAGCCTTGTTCGATGCCCTGCAGCGCCTCAAGCAGGCGGGCAATTCGGTGTACGTGGTCGAACACGACCTGGACACCATGCGCCGTGCGGACTGGCTGGTGGACGTGGGGCCGGCCGCCGGAGAGCACGGGGGCAAGGTTCTCTACAGTGGCCCTCCGGCCGGCCTGGCCCAGGTCGAGCAATCGTGTACGGCCCGCTATCTATTCCAGGCACAGGACAAGACACACCGCCAACATCGCGAGCCCCAGGCCTGGCTACGCCTGGAGGGCATAACCCGCAACAACCTCGACAACCTCAGTGCAGCGTTCCCGCTGGGCTGCTTCACGGCGGTGACCGGCATTTCGGGCTCCGGCAAGTCGAGCCTGGTCAGCCAGGCCCTGCTGGACTTGGTAGGCACACACCTGGGTCACGCCGAGGCTTCACAGGATGCCCAGGTGCCTGACCTGGAAGACGAGCCAGAGCAGGTGAGCACGGGCCGCGTCAGCGCAGGCCTTGAGCACATCAAGCGGCTGGTGCAGGTAGACCAGAAACCGATCGGCCGAACGCCTCGGTCCAACCTGGCCACCTACACCGGCTTGTTCGATCATGTGCGCAAATTATTCGCCAGTACCGAACAGGCCAAGGCCCAGGGCTTCGATGCCGGGCGTTTCTCATTCAACGTCGCGAAAGGTCGATGCCCTACGTGCGAAGGCGAAGGATTCGTCAGTGTCGAGTTGCTGTTCATGCCAAGCGTGTTCGCTCCTTGCCCGACCTGTCACGGGGCCCGCTACAATCCAGAGACCCTTTCGGTAAGCTGGCAAGGCATGAATATCGCCCAGGTGCTGCAACTGACCGTGGAACAAGCGCTGAGCGTGTTTGAGGATCAGCCCTCGGCGCGGCGTTCGCTTCAGGTGCTGCAAGACATAGGCTTGGGCTATCTGCGTCTGGGCCAGCCGGCAACGGAGCTGTCAGGGGGCGAAGCACAACGGATCAAGTTGGCCACCGAACTGCAACGCCAGGCCCGCGGCGCCACCTTGTATGTGCTCGATGAGCCCACCAACGGCCTGCACCCACAAGATGTCGACCGGTTGCTGGTGCAGCTCAACCGCCTGGTGGATAACGGCCACAGCGTGGTGGTGGTCGAACATGACATGCGCGTAGTCGCCCAGTGCGATTGGGTGATCGACATCGGCCCTGGGGCTGGCGATGCCGGCGGCAAGGTGGTCGCCAGCGGCAACCCCGGTCAGGTAGCCAAGGCCAAGCACAGCCGCACAGCCGCCTTCCTGGCACGGGCCTTGTAGCAGCGCTGGATAACATCGACGCAGGCGCAAGCGGCCACACAACGGCTGCATCCAACACCTTAGACAGGCTGTTTCATGGACAAGTACGCACCCCGCCAGTGGTTACCCCACGAGAAACCGACCCTGCCAGGTTCGCCGTCCACGCCCCTGCACAGCCCAGCCAAGCGCCTGGCCTATGGTCTGGTTGGTTTGCTGGTCGCCATCACCGGCGGGCTGGGCAACGCGCTGGTGACCGCAAACCTTGTGTTCCTGCAAGGTGCACTGGGCGCGACCACTGCGGAAATGGCCTGGTTGCCGGCTGCCTACGTGATGACCAACGTGTCCATGAACCTGTTGCTGGTCAAGTTTCGCCAGCAATTCGGCCTGCGTGCCTTTACCGAAGTGTTTCTGGTGCTCTATGCCCTGGTGACCTTCGCCCACCTGCTGGTCAACGACCTGAATTCGGCCATTGCCGTGCGGGCCGCCCACGGCATGGTGGGCGCCGCGTTGACCTCGCTTGGCCTGTACTACATGATCCAGGCCTTCCCGGCACAGTGGCGGCTCAAGGCAATGGTCCTGGGCCTTGGCGCTTCCCAGCTGGCCTTGCCGCTGGCACGGATATTTTCTGAAGACCTGCTGTTGATCGCCGAGTGGCGGGGGCTTTACTTGTTCGAACTGGGGCTGGCACTGACAGCCCTGGGCTGCGTACTTCTGCTCAAACTACCGCCCGGTGACCGCTTCAAGACCTTCGAGCCTCTGGATTTTCTCACCTTCGCCCTGATGGCCAGCGGCACGGCGCTGCTCTGCGCTGCCTTGTCGCTTGGGCGCATCGACTGGTGGCTGGATGCGCCGTGGATCGGCATGGCGCTGGCAGGCTCGATCGTCCTGATGCTGAGCGGGCTGGCGATCGAGCACAACCGGGAGAACCCCCTGCTGATGACGCGGTGGCTGGGCAGCGGCGCCATCATCCGCCTGGGACTGTGCGTGATCCTCATCCGTATGGTCACCTCCGAGCAATCCACCGGCGCAGTCGGCTTTCTGCAGATGCTCAACATGTCCAGTGAACAGATGCGTTCGCTGTACTGGATCATGCTGCTCGGTGCGGTCGCCGGGTTGGCGACCAGCGCCTTGACCATCAACCCTAATCACTTGATCCTACCGCTGCTGATCTCCCTGCTGGCCATGGCAGTAGGCGCCTTCATGGACAGCACGTCGAGCAACCTGACCCGGCCTGCGCAAATGTACCTGAGCCAGTTTTTGTTGGCCTTCGGCAGTACGTTCTTCCTGGGCCCCTCCATGGCCCTGGGCATTGGCCATGTGCGGGCCAACCCGCAGAACCTGGTGAGCTTCTCGGTGCTGTTCGGCATCTGCAACAACCTCGGCGGTCTGATCGGTGCAGCGCTGCTGGGCACGTTCCAGATCTGGCGGGAAAAATTTCACTCAAGTCACCTGATGGACCACCTGAGCAGCGTGGAACCGCTGGTCACCGCCCGGGTTCAAAGTGGGGGTGCAAGCGTCGGGCGCCTGATCGCCGACCCTGCCCTGCGTACTGAAGTGGGCATGCGCCAACTGGCTAGCGCGGCCACCCGAGAAGCCAATGTGCTGGCCTACAACGATGTGTTCATGCTCATTGGCGCTATCGCTATTCTCACCATGATCTGGATCTGCATACGCGGCACCTGGCTCTGGTACAGCAAACGTCAGGCTCGCCTGACCGACTCATCCCTTGGCGCACCGACACGATGACCGAACAATCCCGCACCACCACCACGACTGCCATCGCCGAAGCGCCGGAGGGCACTACGCCACCAAGTGAGCCAACTTCACCCGGACGCACTCGCAAGGTGCGCATACTGTCAGCCATCACCTTCGGCTGTGTCGCCCTGGTCGGCGTACTGGTGGTGCTTTATGCGTGGCGCCTGCCCCCTTTCAGCAGCGCCATCGAAAGTACCGAAAACGCCATGGTGCGCGGGCAGGTCACGATCATCGGACCGCAGTTGAGCGGCTATATCGTCGAGGTGCCAGTGCAGGACTTCCAGTACGTCAAGGCGGGCCAGTTGCTGGTCAAGCTCGATGACCGGATCTACACCCAGCGCCTTGCTCAGGCCATCGCTCAGCAGCAGCAACAAGAGGCGGCGCTGGCCAACAATGCGCAGCAGCGTAAGAGCGCTGAGGCGACCATCGCCCAGCGCCAGGCTGCCATCAATGACGCTGCCGCGCAGTTGAGCAAGGCGAAGGCCGATCTGTCGCGCAACCAGGCGCTGGTCACCGATGGATCGGTGTCACGACGTGAACTGGATGTCACCCGCGCCAGCGAGGCGGCGGCGGCGGCGAGCCTTGCGCAGGCAAAGGCTGCGCTGGAGATTGCCCGGCAGGATCGCGAGTCGGTGATCGTCAACCGCGCGGCGCTGCTGGCTGCGGTCGAGAATGCCAAGGCCGCCGTGGCCCTGGCCCGCATCGACCTGGACAACACCCGCGTGACCGCGCCAAGGGACGGGCAGTTGGGGCAGATCGGGACGCGCCTGGGCGCCTATGTCAACTCCGGTGCCCAGCTGATGGCGCTGGTACCCGATACCTTGTGGATCATCGCCAATATGAAGGAAACGCAGATGGCCGACGTGCGCATCGGCCAGCCGGCCAGTTTCACGGTGGATGCCTTGAACCATCTCAAACTGTACGGGCACATCGAACAGATTTCCCCTGCCACTGGCTCGGAGTTCGCGTTACTTCAGGCGGACAATGCGACCGGCAACTTCGTCAAGATCGCCCAGCGCATTCCGGTGCGTATCACAGTGGATGCCGGCCAGCCAGAGGCTGCGCGGCTGCGGCCGGGTATGTCGGTGGTGGTCAGTATCGATACGGGGGAGCAGCCGTCCTGTGGCAGAGCGGGTTGCTAGCGGATTGATGGGGGGTGTGCCCTTGGATGGGTCACGTGTTGGCGAGAGTGGACAATGGGTATTACTCTACACCCCATAGATCAGTCTCTTTAATCAGGGTGTGGCTGCATTCGAACACCTTTGCGAGCCACCACTTCTTGTAGGAGCGAGGTGCCACGATGGCCGTGCAGCGGCCCCAGTTTATTTGCTGTGATTCAAACACTAGGGCCGCTTCGCGGCCATCGCGGCACAAAGTCGCTCCTACACGGGATATATGTCGCGGCAAGTTTAGACGTTATCATCCCCACCACAGACGCTGTTGATCTTGATCTTGAT
>NZ_DIMK01000014.1:0-121539 GCF_002425525.1 Pseudomonas sp. UBA5568
GTTCGAATCTCTACGCTTCCGCCACTACTCTCTACAAAAAAGCCCTGACAATTCAGGGCTTTTTTGTGTCCGAACGATTTCCGCCTTTTGCCCAAGCCCTGCTCATGTCCGTCATTGCCAATCGCAGTACTTGAGTCACACCTCCCTCGCTCGCACCGATCCTCTCGCCCAAAGGCTACGCAATACCCATCTAATATGGCAGTGTGACTCCCCTCGTCACCTCCACAGGGACCTCCATGCAAACGCGCAAAACCGGTATCCGTGCCCAACAGGCCGACCGCACCCGGGACAACATCCTCAAGGCTGCCGTACAGGTCTTCAGCAGGGAAGGCTTCGCCGGTGGGCGCGTCGAGCAGATTTCCAGCCTGGCGAAATCCAACGACCGAATGATCTACTACTACTTCGGCAACAAGGAAAAGCTGTTCATCAGTGTGCTGGAGCACATCTATGCCAGCTTCAACCAGGCCGAAGCCGGGCTGCAGCTGGACTTGGCCAACCCTGAACAGGCGGTGCGTGCGCTGGTGGCATTCATTTGGGATTATTACGTGCAACACCCCGAATTCGTCACCCTGCTGGCCACTGAGAACCTTCACCAAGGCGAGCATGCGCGCAAGTCGCAAAACCTCAAGGCCTTGTCGGGCGAAGCGGTTGGCGTGCTGCGGCCGATCATCGACGCGGGCCAGGCGAAAGGCCTGTTTCGCGACGACATCGACATCACCCACGCCTACCTGATGATTGCTTCGCTCTGCTATTTCTATAACTCCAACCGCCATACGCTCAGTTCGTTCTTGGCCGTGGACCTGGCAGACCCCAAGGCCAAGGCCGACTGGTTGGCGTTCATCAGTGACCTTGTCCTGCGCGGTCTGCGCCGCTGACCTCAATGGCTGCCTGGGTTGGCGCGAACCTGCGCGGCCGTGGCGGCGAGCCCTTGCCAGGCGGGCTTGTCACCTGCAAAACGCTGGCGCAGGTACGCCGCAAGATCGGCTACCTGTCGGTCCGACAAGCTGTCCTTGAAGCCTGGCATGTAGCCCAGGTCACGGGTGGCGGGGGTAGGAATGCCATGCAGTATCACCCGCAGCAGATTGTCTGGCAGGTCGCTGTGAACGTTGCTGTTCACCGCCATCGACGGGCTGACGCCGAACAGTTTCGGCCCCAGTCCATCGCTGTGGCAGGCCATGCAGGCGCCTTTGAACACGCGTTCGCCATTGCTCAATGAAACGTGTGTTTCAGCCGGCGGCGGTGCCTTGGTCGCCTGCGACTGAGGTTCGCCATCGAGTGAGCCGAGGTAATGGGCGATGGCACGCACGTCGCTTTCCGGCAGCGTCGCCAGCTCGCTGACCACCGGGCCCATGGGGCCGGCCGCCACACCGTGTTTGTCAGAAAATCCGGTACTCAGGTAGTTGAACAACTCGTCTTCGGTCCACGGGGTGGATGATTTACCCAACGCATTGAGGGCCGGTGCTTCCCAGCCATCGACCATCCCGCCGGCCAGGTAGCTGCTGCCAGCTTTCTCGGCGCCCATCAGGTTGCGCGGCGAATGGCACGCCGTGCAGTGACCGAGACCGTCGACAAGGTAGGCGCCGCGGTTCCACTGATCGCTGCGCTGCGGGTCGGCCTGATATTCACCGCGCTGCAGAAACAGGGCGTTCCAGCCAGCCATCAGCGGTCGCTGGTTGAACGGGAAGCGCATCTGGTTAGCGGGCGCTTGCTGGCGTACCGGGGTCTGCGACATCAGGTAGGCATACAGCGCTTGCATGTCGGCGTCGTTGATGACGCGGAACGAGGTGTAGGGAAACGCGGGGTACAGGTGACGGCCGTCACGGCTGATGCCTTCGCGCATGGCCCGTTCGAAGGCGGCGAATGACCAGCGGCCAATGCCGGTTTCCGGATCGGGCGTGATGTTGGTGGTGTGGAGCGTGCCGAAGGGCGTGTGCATGGCCAACCCGCCGGCATTGACCTTGCCGCCGCTGACGGTATGGCACACGGCGCAGTCGCCGGCCGCTGCCACCTGGCGCCCGCGTTCGAGCATCGCGGCGCTCCAGCTGCCAGCACCGGGCGGCGTAACCGGTGCGATTTCACTGCGCCAGGGCAGGGCGGTGGCAAGCATGCCCAAGGCTGCGCCCAACACCCCAGCCAGACCGCCGAACCACCACTTTGAGCGTTTGCTTGCAGGCTGCGCCGGGGCCGAGGGCCCAGGCCCCTGGTCATTGGCGCCAAGGGCGGCGCGCACCCGTTCGGCCGTGATCGGCAGCTCGCGAAAGCGGATGCCGGTGGCATCGAAGATGGCGTTGGCAATGGCAGCGGCGCTGGGTACCGAAGCGGATTCGCCGCTGCCCATCGGTGCTTCGTGCTGACGCGGCAGCATCATCACGTCGATGGCAGGCAGCTCGGGGAAGGTCAGGATCGGGTAGCCGCCCCATTCCTTGCTGGCCACGGTCGACGCTTCGAAGCTGACTTGCTCCTTGAGTACGCGGCTGGTGGACTGAATGACATTGCCGTGGATCTGGTGGCGCACGCCTTCGGGGTTGACCATCATCCCGGCGTCATGCCCGATCACCACGCGGGTGACGGCGACTTCACCGGTACGCCGGTCAACGGCCACGTCAGCCACCCACGCCGCCCATGCGGCGCCAAAGCCTGGGAATTTACTGTGGATGTAGCGCGCATAGGCAAAGCCGCGCCCGCGCAGTACGTCACCTTCGCCCTGGCTCTGCATGGGCTGGGTATGCGGCTGCCAGTCGGCGCGGGCGGCGGTGGCCTTGACCAGGTCGATGGCACGCGGGTCGGACAAGTGCTTGAGCCGATATTCCACCGGATCGACACCCGCTGCGAACGCCAGCTCATCGATGTACGATTCGTGGGCAAAGCTGTTGGGCATGGCCGACACACCGCGCATCCACGAAGCGCGCACCAACGGCGTCATGTCGTTGATGGTCACGCGCATGTGTTCGTAGTCATACGGTGGAATCGACGTGCGGTCGCCCATTTCGAACAAGGCCGGTACCGGCTCCACCGCGCCAGTGAGCAGCAGGGCCAGGGTCGGCGCGCCGTTGGACGGATAGCTGGTCTGGAAGTCATAGGCAGCCACGCTGCCATCTTCGTTCAGGCCGCCGTCGATCTCCATCAATTGTGCAGTGCCTTTGGGTTCCCAGGCGTGTTCCTGCTCGCGGGTCAGCTGTACCCGCACGGGGCGTAGCACAGCACGCGACAGCAGCACGGCGTCGGCGCAGACATCGTCGGCGCAGTTACGGCCGTAGCAACCGGCAGCCTCCATGCGGATGATTTCGATGCGCTCCTCGCCGCAGGCCAGCAGCCAGGCCAGATCAGCGCGCAGCAGGTGTGGGTTTTGGGTGCCAGACCACACGCGGATCTGCCCAGGCGCGTAGTCGGCCAGCGCGCATGATGGGCCAATCGAAGCATGCAGCTGATACGGCCATAGATAGGTACGGCTCAGGCGCTGACTGGCATTGGCAAGGCCTGCATCGACATCGCCCTGGTCCAGCACCGTGCGCTGGACCCTCGGGTTGTCGCGGATGGCCTGGGCCACATCGCTCAGGTCGGGCAGCTTGCCGGTAAAGGGCTTCCAGCTGATTTTCAGGTCTTGCGCGGCACGAATGGCCTGCTCCTCGCGCTCGGCAACCACGCCGACGAAATCGCGGATCACGACCACGGCCACGACGCCGGGTACGTGGGCGATGGATGACTCATCGACGGCCAGCAGGCTGTTGCCAACGAAGTCGCCGCTGTCATGGCCAGCATAGGGCGGACGGATCACTCGCCCGTGCAGCATGTCGGGCAGGCGCATGTCGTGAACGTAGGTCAGTTCACCCGTGGCCTTGCCGGGAATGTCCACGCGGGCAGTGCTGCGCCCGACCAAGGTGTAGTCTTCGATGGGCTTGAGCGGCGCATCCTCGGCAATGTGCAGTTGCTGGTTTTCCCCTTTTACCAGTTCGGCATAACTCAGTGCAGTGCCGTCGTCGGTGAGGACCGTGCCTTCTTCGATGCGCAGCGACTCGGGCTCGCACCCAAGGCGCAGTGCCGCCCGTTGCAGCAAATGACGGCGCGCAGTCGCCGCAGCCTTGCGCAACGGCACGGCTGAAATCTGCAGGGTGGCGCTGGCGATGGTCGCGCCTTGGTTGGGCGCCCGCTCGGTGTCGCCCAGCACCATGTGCACCTGGTCCATGCGCAGGTTCAACTCTTCGGCGACGATCTGCGCCAGCGAGGTGCGGATACCGGTACCCAGGTCAACGTGACCATTGAAGGCATAGACCCTGCCGTCGTCACAGACGGCGATGAACAGCGCCAGTTCGCGCTCCCGGGGCTCGGGCGTCACACCCTTGGCCACCGGACCGGAAGGCGGTGTGATCTGATCGACGATCAGCAGCACCCCAGTCTTGGCCAGCAGTTGGTCACGGCTGGGCACCTGTTGCGAGTGGTTCATGCTTTTCTCCGGGTGTCGGCGGCGCGGCGCACGGCGCGCAGGATTTCGACGTGAGTGCCGCAGCGGCACAGGTTGCCGGACAGTTCGTTGCGAATCTGTTCGTCGCTCGGCTGAGGGATTCGATCGAGCAGGGCCGTGGCGGTCATGATCATGCCGTTCATGCAATAGCCGCATTGGGCTGCCTGCTCGTCGATGAACGCCTGCTGCACAGGGTGCGGCGCACGCTTGCAGCCCAGCCCTTCAAGGGTGGTGATCTCCCGGCCGACGGCTCCGGCCAGGGGGATGATGCAGGAGCGGGCGGCCATGCCGTCGATGATCACCGTACATGCCCCGCACTCACCCAGGCCGCAGCCGTACTTGGGGCCGTTCAGGCACAGGTCGTTGCGCAGGATCAGCAGCAAGGGCGTTTCAGGCAGGGCGTCGACTTCGAACGACTGGCCGTTGACCCGCACGGAGAGGGTTGTTTGCATGGTGGGCTCATCTCTGGAGGTGACTTGCGCTACCGAAGCACCCACAGGGTGCGTGCATTTCGGTAAGTACTCACTACATGAAATGAGCGAGCAAGAAGCAGGCCAGGCATTCGGATGAGCAGGGCATGAAAAATGAGCTCACCGAATCGGTGGCTCAGGCAGGGCGCGCGAAGGGGTGTCCGGCAGTGGTGTGGCTCAGGCCGCGCCGTCGTCGCTGTCGATCATCTTGCGCAGCAGGTACAAGATGGCGACGCGCTCAGCGGCATTGAGGCTGCCCATGCTCAGTTCACTGATCTGCCGGGCGCAGGGAATCATCGCATCGAGCAAGGCCGCGCCGCTGTCGGTGAGCGTGACGATCACCTTTCGCCGGTCTCCCGGGTCTGGCGAGAGCTGCACCAGTTCACGTGCTTTCAGACGCTCGACGATCCCGCGGATGGTCGCCTGGTCCACGGCCGTTGCCTTGATCAACTCGGCCTGAGAGCTGGGGCCATGATCGCGCAGGGCGCACAGGGTGACGAATTGAATGGAGGTCAACTGTGGGTCGCAAGCCTGCTGCTGGAAGATCGCCGTGTGCCGCTGGTAAGCCTTGCGCAGCAAGTGACCCACCTGTTCGGTAACGTCGTAGGGGGCGGTGTCGTGTGGGGCGCTGCTGGGGGGAGTCGTGTTCGGCATGAGAGGCTTTGGGCTGGTGGAAAGGAGCTGGCCGGCCGCCAATAGCGGAGCGCCCGGCCAGTATAACCGTTATCGCGCCAGCGATTGCTGGGGCGCGACCACGTCCCCGGCCATGACCACGGCCTGATCGTCCAGGTAGATATCGCAGTTGCGCAGCGGGATGTCTAGGTGGCAAGGGGTCTTGCGCTTGCCGCCCACTTCGGTATTCGGGCCTGTGGAGAACAGGAAGTTGCCGTAAAACGCGCGGGCATCCATGCACATCCCGTCGTTGCGGTCGTGCAAGCCCATGGCAGTCCACTGGGCGCGCGGTTGCAAGCCCCAGCCGATGTGCGAGATGCCGTAAACCTCAGGGTCGTTGAAGTACTTGAGGTAGTCGCGCAGGTACTCGGCCTCGAAACCGCCATGAATGCCGGTGATGAAGCCCTTTTCGATTTCGAGCGTGATGCGCTCGCGGCAATAGTTCTTGAACGGCAGGATGATGTCGCCTACATCCAGGACCAGCGTGCCCTCGGCGCTGTCCTCGTTTGGCCAGGTGAACAGAAATCCACTGGGCCAGTGGTCCCAGCGCCCCGGCTCGTCGGCGTAGCCGTACTCGGTGACTGCCGGGTACTGGCCGAGCGGGGCATGGAAGTCGCTGCCAGCCTTGGACCGCACATGCATGCTGCGCGCCTGCTTGAGCAGGGTTTCGGCAGCCAGTACCCGGCGCTTGTCGTCCTCGTTGGGCAGCATGCGCGCCAGCACTTCGGCTGGTTCCACCGCCAGCAGAATGCGGGTGCCGGTCTTGAGAATCTGCTCCTGCTCGGGGGAGTGCAGAAGCATCATCGTGTCGACGATCAGGTCGGCGGCTTCTAGTGCGCGCTGCGCCGCCAGATTGCCGGTAAGTGCCGTGTCCCCGCAGTAGGCGGTCATGTCCCGGCCCATGGCGGTCGGGTGATTGAACGCCGGCAGTTCCACGGCGTAGACCTTCGCCCCTAGTCGCTGCGCCGCTTCCATCGCGGCGTTGACCGTGCGCGGATCGGAGTAATGGCTCTTGAGGACGGCCACGCTCTGGGTGTCGTCCACACGGGACAGCTTCAGTACGTGCTCGAACATCTGGGTCAGTTGTGCATTGCTCACCGGCATTGTGGGTTCTCCTGGGTGGCCTCTGGCGGCATCAAGCGGTGCACCATCGCAGTGCTCGACGCTTTATCTTGGCGCACAAAAAACAGTGTGTACGCCATAACCTGAGCGATAAGAGCGCATTCATTCGATCAACGCAAGTGATCTTTGAGACGTTACCAAACAACTCATCGCCCAGTTCTGCGGTAAAAAACGGCCATGTGGCCATTCGATCACCCGTTTGAAAATATTTTAGCAAGGCTATTCCTAAGAGTCATTTAAAGTGTATACGCTGTAAATGACTCGCGGCCATGCCGCTTGCCACACATCAGAACAACAGGAGACTCTCCATGCGGGGAAGCCAAAAAATCGCAATCGTCGGCGCGGGTTTGGGTGGGGCGGCAGCAGCGACGTTGCTGCAGCAGGCCGGCTTCGATGTCGAGGTGTACGAACAGGCCCCGGCGTTCACCCGCCTGGGTGCCGGGATCCACATCGGCCCCAACGTCATGAAGATCTTTCGGCGCATGGGGCTGGAGCAGAAGCTGGAACTCATGGGTTCGCACCCGGACTTCTGGTTCAGCCGCGACGGCCAGAGCGGCGATTACCTCTCGCGCATCCCACTGGGTGAGCATGCTCGCCGCGAATACGGTGCGGCCTACATCACCATCCACCGGGGTGACTTGCATGCGCTGCAGATCGATGCCATCAAGCCGGGTACCGTGCACTTCGGCAAACGCCTGGAAAAGATCATCGATGAGGGTGATCAGGTGCGTCTGGACTTTGCCGATGGCACCCACACGGTCGCCGACATCGTCATAGGGGCCGACGGCATCCACTCCAAGATCCGCGAAGAATTGCTCGGTGCCGAAGCGCCGAACTACAGCGGCTGGGTGGCGCACCGTGCGCTGATCCGTGGGGTAAACCTGGCGCAGCATGCCGACGCATTCGAGCCCTGCGTCAAGTGGTGGTCCGAAGACCGGCACATGATGGTCTACTACACCACGGCCAAGCGCGACGAATACTACTTCGTGACCGGTGTGCCCCACGAGGCGTGGGACTTCCAGGGCGCCTACGTGGACAGCAGCCAGGAAGAAATGCGCGCTGCCTTCGAGGGCTATCACCCCACCGTCCAGAAGCTGATCGACGCCACCGAATCGATCACCAAGTGGCCGCTGCGCAATCGCAACCCGCTGCCGCTGTGGAGCCGTGGGCGTCTGGTGATGCTCGGTGACGCCTGTCATCCGATGAAACCGCACATGGCGCAGGGCGCCTGCATGGCCATCGAGGATGCGGCCATGTTGACGCGCTGCCTGCAGGAGACCGGTCTGTCGGACCACCGCACCGCCTTTGCCCTGTACGAGGCCAACCGTAAAGAGCGAGCCTCCCAGGTGCAGTCGGTATCCAACGCCAACACCTGGCTCTATACGCAGGAGGATCCAGCCTGGGTATACGGCTATGACCTGTACGGTCAGCCGCTCAAGAGCGGGGAGGCCGCATGACTACCTTCGTGACTGGCGGCCATGTGAACGCCAATGGTATCCGCCAGCATTACCTGCGCTATGGCGGTAAGGGGCATGCGCTGATCGTGGTGCCAGGGATCACCAGCCCGGCGATTACCTGGGGGTTCGTCGCCGAGCGCCTTGGCCAGCACTTCGATACTTACGTGCTGGATGTGCGCGGGCGTGGTTTGTCGTCAAGCGGCCCCGATCTGGACTACGCCACCGATGCCTGTGCCGCCGACATTCCCGCCTTTGCCGCCGCGCTGGGGCTGGACAGTTATCACTTGGTTGGGCACTCGATGGGCGCACGGTTCGCGATTCGTGCCGCTGCCAACGGCGCGCCAGGCTTGCAGAAGCTGGTGCTGGTCGACCCGCCGGTATCCGGGCCAGGGCGCCGCGCCTACCCAAGCAAGCTGCCCTGGTATGTCGATTCCATTCGCCAGGCCAGCATGGGTATGAGTGGCGAGGACATGCGCACCTATTGCGCCACCTGGAGCGACGAGCAGTTGGCGCTGAGGGCCGAGTGGCTGCACACCTGTTACGAGCCTGCGATCGTGCGGGCCTTCGATGACTTCCACGAGGTAGACATCCATCAGTACCTGCCCGCTGTACGCCAGCCGGCGTTGTTGATGGTGGCTGGGCGTGGCGGGGGAATCGAGCCGTGCGACATCGCCGAAATCCGTGAGCTCAAGCCTGACATTCAGGTCGTACAGGTTGCCAACGCTGGGCACATGATTCCCTGGGACGACCTCGATGGTTTCTTTGCTGCATTCGGCCTCTTCCTCGATCGATCCCTTGCCTGAAGGAGCACGAGACATGACCAAGCTATACCGCATCGGCCAGATCGTGCCGAGTTCCAACACCACCATGGAAACCGAGATACCGGCGATGCTCAGCGCGCGCCAAGCCATCCGCCCGGAGCGCTTCACCTTTCATTCCAGCCGCATGCGCATGAAGCAGGTGAGAAAGGAAGAACTGGCGGCCATGGATGCCGAGTCCGACCGCTGCGCGGTGGAGCTGTCCGATGCCAGGGTCGATGTACTGGGCTACGCCTGCCTGGTGGCGATCATGGCCATGGGCCTGGGCTATCACCGGCAATCCGAACAGCGCCTCAGGCAGGCGACTGCCGATAATGATGCACTGGCGCCGGTCATCACCAGTGCCGGAGCGCTGGTCGAAGCCTTGCATGTGATGAAGGCCAAGCGCATCGCCATCGTCGCCCCGTACATGAAGCCGCTGACCGAGCTTGTGGTGAACTATATCCGCGAAGAAGGCTTCGAGGTTCAAGACTGGCGTGCCCTGGAGATTCCCGACAACCTGGCCGTGGCCCGTCACGACCCCGCCAACCTGCCCGGTATCGTCGCCGGCATGAACCTTGAAGGGGTGGATGTGGTGGTCTTGTCGGCCTGCGTGCAGATGCAGTCGTTGCCGGCCGTGGCCAAAGTCGAGGCGCAGACCGGCAAGCCTGTGGTCACCGCTGCCATCGCTACCACCTACGCCATGCTCAAGGCGCTGGACCTCGAGGCGGTGGTGCCAGGTGCCGGCGCCTTGCTGTCGGGCGCCTATTGAAATCGGGAGATGGACATGAGCGAGGCACAAAGTGCTCGGGACAACTATCAGGGTGTATGGGGGCAGCGTATCGGTTTTGGTCGCGCACCGGCGCTGCTGATGATCGACTTCATGCAGGGCTATACCACGCCGGGGGCTGCGCTGTACGCCCCAGGCGTCGTCACGGCAGTGGCGCAGGCCGCGGACCTGCTGGCGCTAGCCCGCGATTGCGGCATCCTGGTGGTGCATACCAACATCCGCTACCAGCCCCCGCATTTTGTCGATGGCGGGGTATGGGTGCGCAAGGCGCCGGTGATGAAGGACATGGTCGAGGGTAACCCCTTGGCGGCGTTCTGCGAGGCCGTTGCCCCACAGCCGGAGGAGGTGGTGCTGAGCAAGCAGTACGCCAGCGCTTTCTTCGGCACCAGCCTGGCGCCGCTGCTGCACGCCCAAGGAGTGGACACCGTGGTCTTGGCCGGCTGCTCCACCAGCGGGTGCATCCGCGCCAGCGCGGTAGATGCGATGCAGCATGGCTTTCGAACCATCGTGGTGCGCGAATGTGTGGGTGATCGCCATGACGACCCGCACCACGCCAACCTGTTCGACATCGACAGTAAGTACGGCGATGTGGTTTCCCGCCAGGAAGCGATGGCGCAATTCAGGCAATTGACCGGCTGACACCGGCAGGCGCCTACCCAATAACAATCAAGGAACGGTGCCGGAAGCACGTTCATGACCGCCTGCTGTCCGGGCGGTCGCCCCGCAGGAGCACTCGGGGTTTTTCAGGCGTGGCCTGGGCATGTCGCGTGTAGCGTGCGACGGTCCTTGTGCGTCGAAAACTGCTGGCCTTAAAAACAACCACAAAGTCGCCCGCCAGGAGACAGGAAATGCCAATTGCGAATGCAACCACGGTCCATAGCGACATTGATCAGGGCACCAAAGCGCTGTACAGCAAGATCACCTGGAGGCTCATTCCCTTCCTGTGCTTTTGCTACCTTGCCGCCTACCTGGACCGTATCAACGTCGGCTTCGCCAAACTGCAGATGCTCGAAGATCTGCAGTTCAGCACCGCCGCCTATGGCCTGGGTGCCGGGCTGTTCTTCGTCGGCTACATCATTTTCGAAGTGCCCAGCAACCTGATTCTGCAGCGCGTCGGTGCCAAGCTGTGGATCGCCCGCATCATGATCACCTGGGGCCTGTTGTCGGCGTGCACCATGTTCGTCAGCACCACCACCCAGTTCTACATCCTGCGGTTTCTGCTCGGCGCGGCCGAAGCAGGGTTTTTGCCAGGGGTACTGTTCTACCTGACCATGTGGTACCCCACTTACCGACGCGGGCGCATCATCGCCCTGTTCATGATCGGGCTGCCGCTGTCGAGCGTGATCGGTGGGCCTATCTCGGGGTGGATCATGGGGCACTTCGATCAGGTCCACGGCCTGCATGGCTGGCAGTGGCTGTTCCTGCTGGAGGCGATCCCCAGCGTGCTGCTCGGCATTCTGACCTTCTGGGCCTTGCCCAATCACTTCCAGCAGGCCAAGTGGTTGTCGAGCCAAGACAAGGCTCAGCTGGCAGCAGACCTTGCCGCCGACGATGCAGAGGGCAAGGACAGCAAGCACAGTTTCCGTGACGGGTTCTTCAACCTCAAGGTGTGGATGCTCGGCGGTATCGATTTCTCGATCCTGCTCAGCGCCTACGCGATGGGCTTCTGGATGCCGACCTTCATCCGCGATGCAGGGGTAAGCGACACGTTCCACATCGGCTTGCTCACTGCCATCCCGAGCCTCGCCGCACTGGCCGGCATGCTGCTGATCGGCGCCAGTTCCGACCGTCACCGTGAGCGTCGTTGGCACATCATCGTCCCATTCATCGTCGGCGCCATCGCCATGGCCAGCAGCACCTTGTTCAGCCAGAACCTGGTCATGACTGTATTGCTGTTCGCAGTCGCCTCGGCCGCGATCATTGGTGCGGTGCCGGTGTTCTTCAGCCTGCCGGCGACTTTCCTGAAAGGAACGGCAGCCGCCACCGGTTTTGCCCTGGCCTGTTCGGTGGCAAACATTGCCGGGCTGGTCAGCAACTCGCTGATGGGCCTGGTCACTGACTGGACCGGTACTTCCCACGCGGCGCTGTGGGTGTTCGCCGGCTGCTTGCTCCTGAGTTGCTTCCTGGTCATCGCCCTGCCAGCGAAGCTGGTCAACCGCTAGCGGTCCAGCGCTTCACGCCCGGTAGGGCAGGCGGGCCGATGCCGGCCTGCCCACCCATTCTCAATGCAATCTGCACGTCGGCGGGCGTTTGTCTCGCCGGTGGATTGCTGTTGCCCGAATTTCAGGAATCGCCCCATGCACGCTTGCACTGCACCGCGTTTTTTCCCGAAGGCACGCCTGGCTAGCGGCTGCATCGCAGCCGCGCTGTGTACCGAGGCACCGGCTGAAGAGGTCGGTTTCATCGAAGGCGCCCGTGCGACCCTCCAGGCTCGCAATTATTTCTTCAGCCGCGACTACGCCGATATCAAAGGAGCAAGCACCCAATCGCGTACTCAGGAGTGGGCGCAGGGCTTCATCCTCAACGCCAGCTCAGGTTATAGCCAGGGCATCATTGGTGCCGGGGTCGATGTGATCGGCCTGTTGGGTTTCAAACTCGACAGCAGCCCCGAACATGCACGCTCAGGCCTACTGCCAAGCCTTGACAGCGGCACGTCCGCCGACCATTACAGCCGCGTGGGCGCGGCGCTCAAGTTCAAGGTTTCCCAAACCGAATTGAAGGTGGGGGAATTAATGCCCAATCTGCCTGTGTTGCTGTTCAGCGACCTGCGCCTGCTGCCACCGACTTATCAGGGCGCAATGCTGGAGTCACATGAGTTTGCTGGGCTGACGCTCAGTGCCGGCCAATTTCGCTCCACCAGCCTGCGCGACTCGTCCAACAGTCAGAAAATGTATGCGCTGGTCAACGACCCCATCAACCCCGCGCGGCTGGCCCGCTTTACCAGTGACCGCTTCAATTACCTGGGCGCCGACTATGCCTTCAACGACAACCGCTCCAGCGTGGGGGTATGGCAGGCGCAGCTGCAGGACATCTACCAGCAGCGATTCTACAGCCTCAAGCACGCCGAGCCCCTAGGTGACTGGACCTTGGGTGTGAATGCCGGCTATTTCCAGGCCCGCGAGGATGGGCGCAAGCTTGCCGGCAACTATGACAACCATGCGCTGTTCAGCCTGTTCTCGGCGAAAACGGGCGGGCATACGTTTTACGTGGGCTACCAGCAGATAGGCGGGGAGGACGGTTTCATCCAAGTGGGCGCCAACACCAACCCGATGGGTAATACCCTGCCGACCTACGAGTTCTCGGCGCCTGGGGAGCGTTCCTGGCAGGTGCGGCATGACTACAACTTTGCGGCATGGGGGATCCCCGGGCTGACCTCGACATTGCGTTACGTACAAGGCCGGGAGGTCAAAACCGGGCTGGGCTTTGAAGGGCGTGATCGGGAGCGGGATCTGGACCTGGCCTACGTGGTGCAAAGTGGGCCGCTGGAGGGGCTCGGCGTGCGCGTGCGCAATGTGATGGCTCGCTCCAATTACCGAACAGATATCGACGAGAACCGCGTGGTGCTCAGCTATACCATGAAGCTGTTCTAGAGGTTGTAGCGGACACCATCAGGCGAGCACGACGAACGGCCACCTCAGACGTGCACCTGGCCGGCTAAAAGCGACCAGGTGTACAACCCCGCTCAGCTGTAGCGGTTTATGCGATTAATTATCATATGAGGATGATTATGATGTAGATTTGCGCGCACGGATTTTCACGCGCAAGGAGTCAGCTCGCAATGCCCCCGTCCATTTCCCATCCCACTACCTTCACCCTCGGCCTGTACGCTTGCTTAATCTGCCCGCCATCCTTTGCCGATACCCAGGCAAGCCAAGACGGCCCCGTGCTGGAGCTGGGCTCAACCGATGTGATTGCTACCGGCCTTGGCAGCGTCACTGAACGCAGTGGCTCCTACACCACCGGTAGCATGAGCGCAGCCACCCGGTTGAATCTCTCGATCAAGGAGACACCCCAATCGGTCTCGGTCATATCCCGCCAGCAGCTGGACGACTTCCAGCTCAACAGCCTGTCCGAGGCCATGGCTCACGTCACGGGAGTTACGGTGCAACGCAATGACTCGGAGCGACCGAGCTACTATTCGCGTGGTTACGCCATCAACAACTTCCAGATCGATGGCATGCTCAACACGTTCTCGGGGCTCAAGTCCGACTCCGACACCATCATCTACGATCGAATCGAAGTCGTGCGTGGGGCCACAGGCTTGACCACAGGTGCAGGCGATCCCTCGGGCACCATCGCAATGGTTCGCAAGCGCCCTACGCACGCGTTGGCGGTAAAGAGTGGTGTAAGTGGTGGCAGTTTCGACAATTACTACAGCTACCTGGACGTGGGTGGCCCGCTGGGCTGGGACGGCCGTCTGCGCGGACGCACCGTGCTGGCGTACCGCGACAACAAGTCGTTCATGGACAAGTATGCCACCCAGCGTGAAGTGGCCTACGGCGTGCTTGAAGCCGACCTGACCCCAAGCACCGTGCTGGCGGTGGGGTATGACTATCAGAACAAGCATGTGCAAGGGTCATCCTGGGGCACGGTACCGTTCTGGAACGCCGACGGCAGCAAAGCCAACTTGCCCCGTTCCACCAACCTCAGTGCGCCCTGGTCTTCCTGGCCACTCAAAGACCAGACGGTATTCGCCACCCTCGACCAGTATCTGGCCAACGACTGGGTCATGAAGGTGGCGTATACCCACCGGCAAAGCGACAGCGACGGAAAGGTCTACTATGGGGGCAATGGCTTCCCCGAAGCCGACCGTAGCGGCATGCAGGCCTGGTACTCGCACTTCGGGGGCTCCGAGCAGATGGACGCGTTGGACTTCAACCTCGCGGGCCCTTTCCAGTTGTTCGGCCGCAGCCATGATTTCATGATCGGTTACGGCGAGTCGCGACGGCGCGACAGTGAACCCCACCGCCTTGATCTGCCTGTACCCGACGGTTTCGAGACGATTGCCGATTGGAAGTACATGGGGGCCACCCCTACGTTCTATGACCTCGAAACCGGGCTGGACAGTTCGCGCTCCAGTATTCGTCAGAAGGCCGGCTACATTGCAACACGTCTGAACCCCACGGATCGCCTGCACATCGTGATTGGCAGCCGCTACGGCAGTTGGCAGACGCAACAGCGGGAGTGGGATTACGGTGATGCCCTGCAAGTCACCGATCAGTCCACTACCAAGCAGGTCCAGAATGATCAGTGGACGCCCTATGCCGGCGTACTCTTCGATCTGACCGACCAGTTCACCGCCTATGTCAGTTACACCGATATCTTCAACCCGCAAACCGTGAGAGACGTCAACAAGCAGTACCTGGAGCCCATCGTAGGCAAGGTTTATGAGGTGGGGCTCAAGGGCAGCCTGTTCGCTGACCGCCTGAACCTGAGCACGGCAGTGTTTCGCAGCAAGCAGGACAACGTGGCGGAACAAGACGACTCAGTGCCGCCCAATGGCAACGAAGTATTCTACAAAAGCGGTGGCAAAGGCGTGGTTGTCGAAGGTTTCGAGGCTGAAGTCGCAGGCGAGGTGATGACCGGGTGGCAGATGAGCCTGGGCTACAGCTATACGCATGCTGCCACGGCCGAGAAAAAGCGAAAGAACACCGAACAACCCTTGAACCTGGTGCGCTTGTCCAGCACCTATGCCCTAACACCAGCATTGACCGTAGGGGCAAGCCTGGACTGGCAGAGCGACAATTTCAGGCTGGCGAACCGACCGGTAGGGCGCGACGGTGATCGTATCATCACGGCCAAGGACGAGATCGGCCAGAAGGCATTTTCGGTGGTTGGACTGATGGCGCGCTACCGGATCGATGAGCACCTGACTGCTTCTGTCAACGTCAAGAACCTGTTCGACGAGCATTACTACAACAACGTCGGCTTCTACAACGGCGTGTACCACGGTGAGCCACGTACGATGATGGTCAGCCTGGATTGGAGGCTCTGAGGCGATGACCAGGTTGCGCTGTACACTCGGCCAGTCGGCGGCCATGTGATAGCCCGCAGCGCCCATCACCCTCGCGCTTGGCGAACGGGCGATGGGCGCTTGCTCAGACCAAGCCTTTACTCAGCGGCCTGTTCCACTGCCGGCTCGTCTGCAGCCTCGCCCTGTGCTGCAGGCGCAGCGGTCTGTGCCTTGGCTTGCGCCCGCTTGCGGCGTTCCTGATTACGCTGCTGGGCCGCCTGACGCTTGGCATGGATCGCCTGGGCGGCGGTCACCACGCCTGCCGGCTCACCGTTAAGGTCCAGGCGCGGGGCGTTTTCCACCATGCTGGTCCAGTAGCGGTTGCCCCGGCACCAGGTGGAAATGCCCAGCTTCAGTTGCTCACGGGTAATGCCCAGCAGCTCCAGGTGTTGCTCGGCATCCTTGAAGATGCCCTCCTTGAGCGGCACTTTCGGCGCAGGGTTGACAGGGAAGGCCAACGGGAAGTGCTTCTGCAGCGGCCAGATGGCGGCCACTGCCGGGTCCAGTTCACGCGGCTTGGTCTTCTGCGGGGGCTTGCGCTTGGCCGGCGCTGGGGCGCTTGCCTGTTGCTGCTCTTTTTCAGCCCGCAGGCGATCCCGTAGCGCTGCCAGTTGTTCAAAGCTCATCGTTCAATTCACTGCTTCAAGGTTGATTGCGTGGTGCAAGGATATGCGATGCAGCCCCGGTGAGCAGCCCAAAAGGCACAAATCGTCGCTTTTTTTACAGAAACCCACGACGGTCTTGCTCCAGGGCAGCGGTATTTGCGTCACACAATGGCGCGAATCCTTGCCCCAGGGGCACGGTGCAAGCTTTCCCGACAGGCCGCTGCCCCTCTGTCATCCAGCCCTAGACCTTGAACTTGGCGACCATCGCGTTCAGGTCCACAGCCAGGCGTGACAACTCCTGGGCGGCGGCGCTGGTCTGGTTCGCGCCGGCCGAGGTCTGCATCGCCAGGTCCCTGATGTTCACCAGGTTTCGATCCACTTCGCGGGCCACCTGGGCCTGCTCTTCGGAGGCGCTGGCGATCACCAGGTTGCGTTGGTTGATGGACGAAATGGCTTCGGCAATCGTGTTCAGTGCCTGGCCTGCGGATTGGGCGATTTCCAGGGTGCCTGACGCCCGCCCTTTGCTGGCGTGCATGGCCCCGACTGCAGACTCGGTGCCCGACTGAATGCCTGTGATCATGCCTTCGATCTCGGCTGTCGATTGCTGGGTTCGGTGCGCCAGCGCCCTGACTTCGTCGGCGACCACGGCAAAACCACGGCCGGCTTCACCGGCGCGCGCAGCCTCGATGGCAGCGTTGAGCGCAAGCAGGTTGGTCTGGCCTGCGATCGAGCCGATGACATCCAGTACCCGGCTGATCTCGTTGGCGCTGGTGGCCAGCTGTTCGATTTCCTGGGAAGTGGTCGTGACATCGCCGACGAGCTGACCAATGGATTGCAGCGCATCATTGACCCGCTGCTGGCCCTCACGGGTGGTCTGGTCTGCACCTTTGGAGGCATCGGCGGTGTTGACGGCATTGCTGGCCACTTCCTCAACCGCTGCGGTCATTTGGTTCACGGCCGTGGCGGCTTGGTCGATTTCGGCGCTTTGCTGATGCAGGCCGCGGCTGGTGTCTTCGGTGACCGTGAACAGCTCTTCGGATGCCGAGGCGAGCTGGTCGGAGGCGGCTGCGATGCCGGCAATCGTCTCGCGCAAGCTGTCTTTCATTCTGGACAAGGCGTGCAGCAACAGCGCGGGTTCGTCGCTACCCGTCACCGTGATGACCTGGTTGAGCTCACCCGAGGCCACCCGCTCGGCAACGGCCACCGCTTCGCTCAAAGGCCGCACGATACTGCGGGTCAGCATGATGGCCAGCGCAATCATCAGTACGATGATGCCCACGATAGTCGCCGTGATAATCGAGAAGGACTGATCATAGGCGTCCGTACTGATCTGGGAGGCGTTGGTTGCGCCGTTGGAATTGTACTGGGTCAGCTCGATCAGCGACTTCATCATTGCGTCGGCATAGTTGGCCAGTTCACCGTTGACCAGGCGGGTCGCTTCTGCAATGTCGTTCCTGCGTACAGCGTCAAGAATTGCGTCCTGCAACCTATGGTAGGTCTCGCTTCTGGCCAGAAATGCGTCGTACAGGGCCCGGTCTCGTTCTTCTGTCGCTGTTGCCTTGTACGTTTTGATTTGTTCCTGGTAGTGCTTGGAGATGTCCGCGATCTTGTCCAGTGTCGCGGCCCTGGCGCTGGGGCTTTCTTCCAGAACGCTGCGCAAGGTCAGTGCTCGGGCGCGGCCCAGGTTCATGCTGACCTCGTCCAGCAGCATGATTGACGGTAACCATTCGGTGCGCACTTCGTCAGTGGCCTTGTCCATCGTGTGCATGCGGTACAACGATGCCAGCCCCAGGATCAGTACGAGGAGGGCGACCAGCGTAAAGATGACAGCCGCGCGTGTGCCAATTTTCAAGTTCCGAAAATACATGTGTAGCTCCTTGGTGTAGCAATGCTTGCTAGGCTAAGCAAGTCCAGCAGGGTGACCGTGGTAATAAGGCTGCAGCCCTCTCGTTGAAACAGCTATCGGCACCTTGAGCAATAAACTTTAAGAATAAACATAAGCAGTTTACGAACGGCGTAGTTCGCCGTTGGATCGCTCAATTGCCATGGTTTTCAGCACACCGCGAGCCTGTTCTTATGGTCATTGTGCAGGGTTATTTAGGTAACAATTTATTTCGTATTGATCTGGATCAAGAAAATGCTGATTGGATCGGCCGCAGGTCTTTGAATCGTTCGTCAACATAGGCCTGTTTGAAGGCGCGCGAGTATCGAATGTCAGCTGTGAGCCTTGGAAACAGGCAGCCCCGCCCCTCGTAAGGGCCGAGGCCGCTGGGGCTATTGCAGTGTGTCAGGCTTAAACGCCGCCGGCAGTTGTGCCAGCGTGGTTTCGATTCGCGCTATCGATACCGCCAATGCGCTGGCCTCATCGTACTTGCCTTCGCCTTTGAGCTTGTCTCGCTCGCGGCGCAGGTTCAACAGGGTTTTTTGAAGTCTCAACGCCGGCTCATTGTAGTCGTCCATAGAGTTCTCTTAACGATAGCGTCCTTGCTGTTGTAGGAAAGGCTGACCGTAACAGGTCAGTTCCACCTCATAAACTGATCTTTCATACAGCGAGAACGAAGTCTAAGGAAACCTCCTACATCGCGGGATACATATTCCTACAAAGAGGCTGCGAGGCAGCAACTTCTGCAGCTTCTGCTAGGCTCGAAGGTTTCCGGCCAAGGAGAGGCC
This sequence comes from Pseudomonas sp. UBA5568, assembly GCF_002425525.1. Taxonomy (NCBI): domain Bacteria; kingdom Pseudomonadati; phylum Pseudomonadota; class Gammaproteobacteria; order Pseudomonadales; family Pseudomonadaceae; genus Pseudomonas; species Pseudomonas sp. UBA5568. The sequence goes on from NZ_DIMK01000014.1 coordinate 19,056, forward strand.
TGTGCATTTCATCGTGATCGAGCGGCATCGCAGTGCCTACCGACGCCCTCTGCGTTTCGCTCAAGGCACGCTGCTGGAAGTGGGGCCGCGTTTTGAGAGTGAGCCGGGCATGCAGGACTGGTACCTGTGCAGTTGCACGGGCCAGGAGCCAGGCTGGGTGCCGGAGCAGCTTATCGAGCGCCTGGACTTCAATCAGGGTAGGGCGTTGGATCACTATTGCGCCCACGAGCTGGATGTGGAACCAGGCCAGTTGGTTGAGCGGTTGCGCCTGCTCAACGGCTGGCTATGGTGTCGTCGTCATGGTGATGGGGAGCTGGGGTGGTTACCTGTCGGCAAGCTCCAGCAACTGATGTGAAGGTAAACGACCCCGCGCTACGGTGGACGGCTACGTGGGGCGCCCATTCCTGATCTGATCTGCTTTTTTTCTACAAACCTGAATCTGTAACCATATCAGTGAAGAACGGAAAATAACGTCATTCCGTATCACACTGTCGAGGTTTCAATGAGCAAGCTGGCGCTGTTCCTGGGTGGTTTCCTGCTGTTGACCATCATGATCGGGCTGCTGGGGACCATTCCTCCCAGTTGATGGCATGACCATTTCCCTTTTCAGCCCGCCGGGTTTCCAGTGCCCAGGCGGGCTTGTCGTTTGCGCCGCATTCCAGCGCTATCCCCAGTCAGTCTTCAGGCTCGGCGTTAGCACAGCCGCCGATCTGTCCGGCGCATCTGTTCAATGGTCGAAGTGGGATAAGTCGTTCTCCAGGCTGGGAAATCTGTCCACAGAAAAAGTGGGTAGGTCTGTGGATAACGTGCTGTAACCCAAGCCCCCGGCGGGCTCCGTTAAATTGAGCAGAAATTGAGCAACATTTCGTCTGGCTTTTGGACTGCCTAATCGAGCGGAGCCGTCACACATTCTCTTTGCCCAAACCGCCTTATCAACTGGCTTGATGGACCGGCGATGATCTCGAGTTGCCGGGTGAAGCTGCTTGACTTCAGTGAGCGCGCAGCAGAAGCCTCAGATGGCTCGACGCTGCGGCTCAGCTTGCTCCACGCGATTGCGTCCCTTCGCCTTGGCCAGGTAAAGCGCCTTGTCGGCGCTGGCCAGTAGTGTGGTCAGGTCTGGCGTCGGCATGCCTTCGTCGCAGCCTGCCAGACCGATACTGACGGTGATCTGCAAGCGCTGGCCGGCTTGCTCCACCTGAAGGTCCTGAACGGCACGGCGCAGGCGCTCGGCCGTAAATTGCGCCCTGTCCGGTGCAAGCCCTGGCACGATGATCACGAACTCCTCGCCACCCATGCGCGCGAATACTTCGCCGCTGTGCAGCTGTTCCTGCAACGCATCGGCGAACTGGCGCAGCACCTGGTCGCCAACGGCGTGCCCGTGGGCATCGTTGATGGACTTGAAGTGATCGATATCCAGCATCATCAGCGTCAGTGGCAGGAATTGCTGATGCTGACGACTCTCCAGCAGCGCGTTTGCACGTCGAGTAAAAGCGCTGCGGCTCAAAGTGCCCGTAAGGTGGTCGGTGGTGGCCTGGTGCGCCAAACGCGCAAGCAGGCTGCGATTGGCCTGGGTCACGCAGGCCACTACCAGCGGCCCCAGTACCAGCATGGCGATGCCCAGGCGCGCCGACATCAGCGCCGTTACACCCGACTCGCTCTGCGGCACGCTGAAGTGCATGAGGCTCTGGGCAACGGCAACGATCAACGTGCTACCGGCTGTCAGCGTCAACAACGAAACCAGGAAGGGCGAGTACGTCCAAGCACACCACAAAAGGGCTGCGATCGGAAACGCGATGGCGCCGGGGCCGCCGAACGCGATGCTGAACGCCAGCGACACCAGCATGACCATCAGGGGCGCAAGGCGAATCCTTTGGCTCCCACCACGCAGCAAGGTACGCGCGGCCGGTGCGGTGAGCATCACCGGCAGCACCAGTACTGCGGTGGAAAACTGCTCGCTGAACCACGCCAGCCACGTGCTGCGCAGGGACTGTTCGAACCAGGGGGCAGCCATCACCGAGGCCAGGCTCGCAGCCACCGAGGCCCCGGCTGCACATGCGCCAAACACACTCAGCACCCCGTGGGGCGTGCGCATGCGCCGATGCAGGCGCGGCAAGCGCGATAGCAATTGCCAAACGGTGACCACGACGCCCATGTTGCACAGGTTGAACCACAGCGCCGGCCCCAGGGCACTCGCACAGAGCAGGTCCGCGCCAACCATGGCCAACCACATCAACACGAAGCCAGCCACAGTTGCCTGGCGTGGATAGCGCAGCAACACGCCTGCCAGTACGGCATTGACTGGCCAGAACAAGGACAGGGATTCGATCGGGCGAGCCAGAATGCCGCCAATGGTAAGCGCGAAGGTCAGGCTGAACAGTGCGGCGTAGGGCAACAAGCGCGATTGGGCTGGAAAAACCATGGGCTCGACCGGCAAGCGGAAACGATATCCAGGACGACCGCTGAACGCACCTGGGGCAATTGCGCATCAGTGTGTTGTTCCGGCTAGTTGATGTCAATCTGCCCAGCTCGAAGCTTTTGCGTATGCCGCCTACTTCACAGCCCGAAGAACCACGGCACCATGACCACCGTGACCCCCATCACCAATAGCGTGAACGGCACCCCTATCTTCACGAAGTCCGCAAATCGGTATTGTCCAGGGCCAAGCACCAGCGTGTTCACCGGCGAAGACACCGGCGTCATGAAGGCCGCCGAGGCCGCCAGCGCCACTGTCATCGCAAAGGGGTAGGGCGACATGCCCAGCTGCGTTGCGGTCGAGATGGCAACCGGTGCCATCAGCACTGCGGTTGCAGTGTTGGAGATAAACAGCCCGATCACTGCCGTGACCGCGAACAGGCAGGCCAGCATGGCGCTGGGCCCGGCGTCGCCCAGCACATTCACCAGCGCCCCGACGGCCAAGTCTATGCCACCGGTTTTCTGCAAGGCTTGGGCAAATGGCAACATGCCTACGATCAGTATCAGGCTTTGCCAATGGATCGAACGGTAGGCGCTGTTCATGTCGATACAACGGCCTGCGCCCATCAACAGGCAACCAATGAACGCTGCCATGACATTGGGCACCGCGCCGCTGACCATCAGGCCAACCATCACCGCGAGGCTCAACAACGCCTGGGGCGCGCGCCGGCGAGCAGGTGCCACCAGGTCGATCTCGGCCGGCAAGCTCAACACCAGAAAATCGCGCGGTTTGCCTTGTAGCTGGCGTACCGCCTTCCACGGCCCGACCACCAGCAGGGTGTCGCCCAGGCGCAGCTTTTCTTCGACCAACTGGTCTTGCACGGCCGCCTGCTCCCGGCGCAAGCCCACCACGTTGAGGTCGTAGCGTGAGCGAAAGCCCAGCTCGAGGATGCTCTTGCCGATCAGTTGCGAGCCCGGTGGCAGGGACACCTCGGCCATGCCTACCTCCTGCGATTGGTCGATGAAGTAGGCGGCCTTGAAGTGCAAGGGTTCCAGTTGCATGGTCTGGCACAGGCTGCGCAAATCGTCGCGGCTGGCAAACAGATCCAGCAGCAGTACATCACCCTGGTGCAGCACGGTATTGGAATCAGGCGAAATGACGCGTGTGGTGAACTTGTGTTGACGTTCGATGCCGATGACATTGGCCCCGTGGCGGGTACGCAGCTCCAGCTCGCCCAGGGTATGGCCGATCAGCGGTGATTGGGGGCGAATGCGCAAGCGACGCTCACGACCATTGAGTTTGTAGTCCAGAACCAGGTCCAGCAGGGTCCGCCGGGTTTCGACACGTCCATCCTTGCGCACCTCGCCATTGAGCCAGTGTCGGGTCAGAAGCATGTAGCCCACACCCAGCACCAGTACCACCAAGCCAAAGGGCGTGAAGCTGAAGAACGAGAAGCCTTGTTCACCATGGCGTACCAGTTCGCTGTGCACCACCACGTTGGGCGGGGTCGCCACCAGGCTGAGCATGCCACTGATCAGGCCGGCAAAACTCAGCGGCATCATCAGGCGGCTGGGCGAGAGTTTCAAACGCGCGGCAATACTCAACACGACCGGTATGAAGATGGCCACTACTCCCGTGGAGCTCATGACCGAGCCCAGGCCGGCCACCGCGACCATCAGCAGTACCAACAGTCGGGCCTCGCTGTTGCCCGCCCGTTCGCTCATCCACTCACCGATGCGATAGGCGATACCAGTGCGCACCAGCCCTTCACCGATGACGAACAGCGCAGCGATCAGCACGACGTTCGGGTCGCTGAAACCTGCGAGCGCCTGTTCGATCGTCAGCACGCCCGACAATGGCAATGCCACGATCACCAGCAGCGCCACGACATCCATGCGTGGACGGTTGATGATGAACAGCACGACGACAATGGCAAGCAGGGCCAGCACCCATGTCAGCTCTAGATTCATCGGGAAAGGTGTTCCTTCACACAGGGCACATGAACGATAGCCGGTAGTGTGCCACCTGAGCGTGAACGAGGTGTTGATGTATTGCAGTGTTTATCGGGGAGGAACGACGCGGGTGCTCGGGCGGGTGTCAGGTACCTGGCACCCGCCCGAGCAATGGATCATTTGGTGCGGATGGCCAGGACCACGCCATTGGTCGTTTGTACGAGGACGTAACGATCGCCCATGCTTACCCAATGGCTTTCCTTCTCCGGTGCCGGCAGGCCTTTGGCTTTCCAGTCCTTGATGGCCTCATTGTCGCGCTTGTATTGATCCGGGGCTTTGTCGCCTTCTTTCAGTTCACGGTTGTGGGTGGCCGAATTCTGCACGCTATCGTCGGTAGACGTCGCTGCAGTGGCGACCATGGGCAGGCAGGGCAGGGCAGCGAGGAGCAGGTAGTGCAGTTTCATGGCGGTTTCCTTGTTGCGTGGTGTTTGTGCTAAGACAGCGAAAGTCGCGCCACAATTCACTCTCGTGCATGCCAGTGCTAGAGTCGCCTCCTTCTTAAATGATTTCGAGGATGGACCATGCGTGTGATTCTGCCCGTGGCCGCAGCCGTGCTGCTGGTCGGTTGTGCTTCTGCGACCATGGATGCGGCCCGTAGCGGCCAACCCACTACGCACATGAATTCGCGCAAGGCGCCTGAACGCGTTGCCCAGTGCATCCAGTACGGGTGGCAGGAAGAGCGTGTGTTCGGCCAGGACGCCAGCGGCTACCTGGAGCCGCGCAAGCAAGGTGGCTTTACCGTCTATACCCGCGAGGCCGAAACGTTCGTCGATGTCTACCCGCAGGACGGCGGTGCGCGTGTCGATTACTACACCCAGAACGACAACGGCGTCTCGTTGCAGCGCCGGGCGGCGGCTGCAACCTGTCTTTGACGGGCAAGGGGCGAGCCAGGGCTTTACACTTTTTAGCATCCGAACGCTGTCAGGTGTGTGGCATCGGCCGCTAGCATGCCCCATTACCCATCAAGGATGTCGCCGTGAACCCTTCATCACAGCTGAACCAAGCCAATTGGGACGAGCGCGCACCGCTGCACGCAGCCTCGCAGGACTACCAGTTCGATCAGTACGTCCAACGCCCTGCGCACCTTTCACAGACTGTTCAGTTCGACCTGCCGATGCTGGGCAATATCGAGGGGCAAAGGGCGGTGCACCTGCAATGTCACATCGGCACCGACACGCTTTCGCTTGCCCGGCTGGGCGCCGATGTGTGCGGCCTGGACTTCTCCCCGGCCTCCCTGGCGCAGGCCCGGCGCCTGGCAACCCTGTGCGCTACGCCCATCGACTACCATCAGGCCGATGTGTACGCCGCAGCCCAGGTGTTACCGGCAGGCACGTTCGATCTGGTCTATACCGGCATCGGCGCCCTGTGTTGGCTGCCGCGCATTGCGCCGTGGGCACACACCGTGGCAGCCCTGCTCAAACCCGGTGGCCGGCTTTTCTTGCGCGAGGGGCACCCCATGCTGTGGGCGGTCAATGAAGGCCATCAGGACCGCCTGCAGCTCGACTATCCGTATTTCGAATGCGAGCAGCCAACCGTATGGCAGAGCGACGAGACCTATGTGGCCACCTCGCAGCGATTGGCCAACACCCAGACCCACGAGTGGAACCACGGGTTGGGCGAGCTGATCACCGCGTTGATGGCCAACGGGTTGCAGCTGACAGCGCTGGTAGAACACCAAAGCGTGCCGTGGGAGGCACTGCCGGGGCAAATGGACAAGGGCCCGGACGGGGAGTGGCGGTTGCGCGAGCAACCCGCTCGCCTGCCGCTGAGTTATACCCTGACAGCCGTCAAAACCTGATCAGGACAGGTAGCCACCGTCGACGTTGAGCGCCGCCCCGGTTGTATAACTGGAGGCGTCGCTTGCCAGGTACAGCACAGCCCCGGCCATTTCCTTGGGGTCTGCCACGCGCTTGAGCGGGATCTGCTGTAGCGCGGTATTGAGGATAGCCTCGTTCTTGACCAATGCCGATGCAAACTTGGTGTCGGTCAGGCCCGGCAACAAGGCGTTGCAGCGAATCCCGAACTGCGCACACTCCTTGGCAAACACCTTGGTCATGTTGATCACTGCCGCCTTGGTCACCGAGTAGATGCCCTGGAACAGGCCAGGCGATACGCCATTGATCGACGCCACGTTGATGATGCTGCCGGCGCCATGTTCGCGCATCAGCTTGCCTGCTTCCACCGACATGAAGAAATAGCCGCGAATGTTCACATCCACGGTTTTCTGGAACGCCGCTGGATCTGTGTCCAGCACATTGCAGAACTGTGGGTTGGTCGCGGCATTGTTCACCAGGATGTCCAGCCGCCCGAACTGCTCGCGTATGCCGGCGAATACCTGCTGGATCTGCTCCAGCTCGCCGATGTGGCACGCCACTGCCGTGGCCTTGCCGCCGCCCGCGATGATGGCATCGGCCACGTGTTGGCAGCCCTCGAGTTTGCGACTGGAGACGATCACATGTGCGCCTTGCTGCGCCAGCACATGTGCAATCGCCTCGCCAATGCCTCGGCTGGCCCCGGAAACAAAGGCGATCTTGCCCTGAAGGTCGAACAGGTGGGTCTGCGGCATGCTGCTGGTCCCTTGTGGTCGTAAGGTGCGTTGGTGATCAGAGGCTCGACTTGGCAATGACCTGCAAGGTCATCTGCTCCAGCAGCCGGTTCATGTGAATGAACTGGGCGAAGCGCTTGTCCTGGGTCTGGCCGTGAAAATAACGGAAGTAGATCTGCTGGACGATGCCGGCCAGACGGAACAGGCCGTAACAGTAGTAGAAATCGAAGTTGTCCAGGTCGATGCCTGCACGCTCGGCGTAATAGTCCACGAACTGGCGCCGGGTAAGCATGCCCGCAGCGTTGCTCGGCTGGCGGCGCATCAGTTGTACTGGCGCCGGGTCGTCTGCCTGAATCCAGTACGCCAGGCTGTTGCCCAGGTCCATCAAAGGATCGCCCAGCGTGGCCATTTCCCAGTCCAGTACGCCAATGATGCACATCGGGTTGTCGGCATCCAGGATGACATTGTCGAACCGATAGTCGTTATGCACGATGGCAGGTGTGGCGTGATCGGCAGGCATCTTCTCACGCAACCAGGTCTTGACCTGCTCCCAGCGCGGGGCGTCGGGGGTCATGGCCTTGTCGTAACGGCTGGCCCATCCTTCTATCTGGCGCTGCACGTAACCGTCGGGCTTACCCAGGTCGCTCAAGCCGCAGGCGTTGTAGTCCACACGGTGCAAGTCCACCAAGCGGTCGATGAAGCTTTTGCACAAGGCCGTTGTGCGTGCAGCGTCAAGGTTCAGTGCCGCGGGAATGTCCGAGCGCAGGATGATCCCTTTGACGCGCTCCATGACGTAGAACTCACTGCCGATCAGGCGGGTATCGGTGCAGTACGCATAAGCCTTGGGACAGTAGGGGAACCCATTGTTGAGCTGGTTGAGAATGCGAAACTCACGGCCCATGTCGTGCGCCGACTTGGCTTTCTGCCCGAACGGCGGTCGGCGCAAGACCAATTCTCGATCGGTGTATTTGACCAGGTAAGTGAGGTTGGACGCGCCACCCGGGAACTGGCTGACGGCGGGCGCGCCGGCCAGGCCGTCAATGTGCGCCTTGAGATAGCCGTCGATGGCTGCCAGGTCAAGCTCTTCGCCGGAACGTACTTGCGTAGACTCGTCGGTGAGCGTCATGGGTTTTCCTTATTCTCGATCACGCGGACTATTTTGCAATCTAATGCTTGCGCTTGGTTGGGACAAGCGTCCCAGGTCGCCATTGGCCGGGGTGTTGCTGGTCGATCAATGCCCTTGATGCTTGCCGTGCCGACAAACGCCGGACCAAAAAAAACCGAAGCCTTGTGGGCTTCGGTTCAGGGTCATCCAGGGATGCTGCTCAGGACGGGAACAGTTCGCTGAGCTTCATCGACAGCATCATGTCGCCTTCCACGCGCAGCTTGCCACCCATGAAGGCCTGCATGCCGTCGGTTTCGCCGCTGACGATGCCCTTGAGCGTTTCGCTGTCCATCACCAACGTGCAGTTGGCGTCCGGGTTCTCGCCTTCCTGCAGTTGGCAGGTGCCGTCCTTGACGATCAGGGCGTAGTGCTTGTCTTCATCGGTAATGTTGAAGCCGAATACCAGGTCCAGGCCTTGGGCAGCGGATGGGTTGAATTTCTCTTGCATCTTTTTGACGGCATCAGCTACGGAGGTCATGGCGCATTCCTTATAGAGTGATTTTCACGTCCCCGCAGGGACACAACAGGCCGGGCTCACCGATAGGTGATGAGCGCCGGCGTCCTCAACAGTTGCACATGGGCTTGACTGTTGAAAGAAGCCAATGCCACGTCGCGGCCTTTGAACTTCAATTGGCTCAGCGACGTGTTGATTATCTGCCAGTTCAAGGCAAATGCCTGATCCGGGGTAATACCTGAAACCAGGTGCAGCAAGGCGGCAATGGTGCCACCGGAGGTGAAAATGGCAATGTTGTCGCCATTGCCTGCGTTGTCGAGCACGCGGTTCAGCCCTTCGCGCACGCGGGCAGTGAACGCTTCCCAGGTTTCCAGTTCGTCGCTGCCATGGGTGCCTGCGTGCCAGCGCTGCACCATGAGTGCGAACAGGCGCTGAAATTCGCTGCGGTGATGCGTGACGTTGCTCAGGATTTCTGGCGCGTTGGGCTCGTCTATCGACAAGCCAGGCAACAGCGCGCGAATCACCCCATCGGCGTCGAACTCATTGAATGCAGCGTCGGTCTCAACAGCCGGCACGGCGTTGCCACTGGCCTGCATCGCTTGAAGGGCCAGGCGGGCAGTGTCTTGCTGGCGGCGCAGATCGCCCGCCACACACCGCTCCAGCCGTATCCCTAGCTGGGCAAGGTGCTCACCTAGCGCCTGGCTCTGGCGCACGCCAACGGGTGACAGCACGTCGTAGTCCTGTGCGCCGAAGGAGGCTTGGCCATGTCGAATCAGGTAGAGGTTGCCCACGAACGCTTCCGCTGTTGAAGGTTGCTGCCGAGGTTAGGGTGCGGTGCACAGCGCTGTCAACGAAAAAACATACAAGCGTTTGAAAAGGTCGTTTGAAAGGTGTTGCCAGCGTTTACATCCCCTGGCAGCGCCTGGGGTGCACCGGTATGCTTGTACCATTCACGCGCCTTCTGGCGCAGCTATCGAAGGAGTCACCGTGGAGTTTCTTGCCGAGTACGCAAGCTTTCTCGCCAAAACCGCCACCCTGGTCATCGCTGTTCTCATCGTGCTGTCGGCCATTGCCGGCTTGCGCGGTAAAGGGCGGCGCAAACCGGGTGGGCAACTGCAGGTTACCCGCTTGAACGCGTTCTACAAGGACCTGCGCGAGCGGCTGGAATCAGGCCTGTTCGACAAGGCTCAGCTCAAGGCGTTACGCAAGCAGCAGGCCAAGGCCGAGAAGAAAACCCGCAAGGTCAAGGCGGACGAAAAAGCCAGGGTCTTCGTGCTCGATTTCGATGGCGACATCAAGGCATCTGCAACCGAAAGCCTGCGCAACGAAATCACCGCACTGCTCACCCTCGCCACCCCTCAAGACGAGGTGGTACTGCGTCTGGAAAGCGGGGGCGGGCTGGTGCACAGCTATGGCCTGGCTGCCTCCCAGCTGGCCCGCATTCGCCAGGCCGGCATCCCCTTGACGGTATGCATCGACAAGGTGGCTGCAAGCGGCGGCTACATGATGGCCTGCATCGGCGAGAAGATCATCAGCGCACCCTTTGCGGTGCTCGGCTCCATCGGCGTCGTGGCACAGTTGCCCAACATCAATCGCCTGTTGAAGAAGCACGACATCGATGTCGAGATGCTGACTGCCGGTGAATACAAGCGCACCCTTACCGTGCTGGGTGAAAACACCGAAAAGGGCAGGGAAAAGTTCCAGGAAGACCTGGATGTCACGCATCAACTGTTCAAGGACTTCGTCGCCCGCTACCGCCCCCAGCTGCACATCGATGAAGTGGCCACCGGTGAAGTGTGGCTGGGCATTGCAGCCCTGAACCGCAAGCTGGTGGACACGTTGCAGACCAGCGATGAATACCTCAGCGAACGCGCGCGCAGTGCCAACCTGTTCCACCTGCACTTCGCAGAGCGCAAGAGCCTGCAGGAGCGCATTGGCATGGCGGCCAGCGGCACCGTGGAGAATACGCTGGTAGGGTTGTGGAGCAAACTTGGCCGTCTGCGCTAACACCTTGAACCTGCTGAAATTTTTTTTCGTTCAGGGGGTTGCACGGTTACGTGAATGTAGACATAATGGCGCCCATCGAAACGCAGCACGCTTTAAAGGCGCGGTGTTTCGGGGAGATAGCGAGGCGTAAGCCGCTAGATCCTGACTTTGAGGCCGAGTAGCAAAGTGGTTATGCTCCGGATTGCAAATCCGTCTACGCCGGTTCGATTCCGACCTCGGCCTCCACCATTCGAAAGCCCCGCAGCCCTTTGGGTTGCGGGGCTTTTTTAATGCCCGCGATTTTCTCCAGTGCTCAGCAGATAAAGGGAGCTGGTCAATGCTGGCGCGGTTTGGATCAACTGCGCACTGGATCTTGGGCTTTTTCGCTTCAAGCGGTAGGATTTTCCCGAGGCGCACCCTTTGTTTCGAGTCATGAAAAGAAAAATCTCAAGGGCGCTGCGAAAGTGGGTTGTTTACCTTGTGCTTGCAGGGCTGGCAGGCAACTCCAGCCGAGTGTTCGACCACCTGTCCGCCTTGAAGCCTTGGCGCGTCGCCAAGGGCTTCGCGGCTTACCTTATGACGACCTTGTGATACCACGCTGGCGCAGTGCGTTTACCTTCCGAGCCAAGACACTGGCCAGCAGCGTTCACACCTGGTCGTTGGTCAACGGCTGGTGATGTAGCTAAGGTTCAATACTCAACCCGCTCAAGGAAAATGCGCATGTGGTGGATCGGCCCCGAAAAATCCAGGTTCAAGATTCAGCGCCGCGTATCGGCCGTGGTTCTGGTATTGGCCGTCTTGTTTCTTGCCACTCAAATCGAAGCGTACATTCATGGCGAGGCCTTGCTGACAGACGTGCTGGGCGGGCTGTTCCTGACCGCGCTGGGTGGCGGCATGCTTTACATGGCGGACAAGTGGTAGCTCCCGCTTATGCAGGTGCATGAGGCGCGGACGCAGGTCCGCTCAAGGCGTCTGCTCGCACACCCAGTCCACGAAGTTACGGATCTTCGGTGAATCGTGGCTCTGGGTCGCATAGGCCACGTAGTGAGCATCCGGGCTGGGTGCATAGTAGTGCAGCGGAATCAGCAAGGCGCCGCGCTGCAGTTCTTCTGTCACCATGAACCTGGGTACCAAGGCCACACCCAACCCTGCGATCGCTGCGCGAATGCACAGGTCGAAGGTGTCGAACTGCGGGCCTCTGTAGCTGTTTCTGGATGTCATCGCCTGAGCACCCAGCCAGTCATGCCACGCCTCGGGTCGCGAAACGCACTGCAAGAGCGTATGGCTGTGAATGTCATCGATAGCCTTCAGCGGCCGGTGCAGCAGCAGGGCAGGGGCGCACACGGGCACGACGTCTTCGCGAAACAGCTCGACGCATTGGGCGCCGGGCCAGGTGCCACGCCCATAGAAGAATGCAACGTCCGCCTTGGCCTGTAACAGGTCGAACGGCTCCAGTTCGTTGCGCACGCTTAGCCGCACGTGCGGATACGCTGCGCTGAATGCCGGCAGCCGAGGAATCAGCCAGCGCGAGCCGAATGTCGGTTGGGTCGCGATTCTCAAGGTTTCTGCCTGGCCATCGAACGTCAGGATGAAGCGCGTCGAGATGTCCGTTTGGCTCAGGATCTTGCCAACTTCGCTCAGGTACAGCTCGCCCACGGCGGTCAGTTGCAAGCCGCCACGCAACCGATTGAACAGCCGACGCTGCAACATTTGCTCAAGTTGAGCGACCTGCTTACTGACGGCGCTTTGCGTCAGGTTCAGTTCACGGGCAGCGAGGGTGAAGCTGGCATGACGGGCAGTGGACTCAAAGCACTGCAGCGACATCATGGACGGAAGCAATTTCTTGTGCATGGCTTGCAGGCATCACCTAAGACTATGGCCAGGCAGGCCGGACGAGCCGCCTGGGCCTGGGCGGCTGGGCGGTCGGCCAATCTATGCGCTGGTTGCCTGGATTTCAAGCGCGCGCAAGCAGGACGCGATGGATTGCGCCTGGGCCTGGGCGTACAGGGTCGTCTCGTCGATCACGCGAGCGCCCAATGCTGCCTCCAACTGCTGCTGGTTACCTTGCGTCATGGCGTCGGCCTTGGTGTTGTCGCCGAGGTTGGACTGAAAGATCCCAGCAGCGCTTACAGGCAGGAAGTCCTCATACACCAGTGGCTCGAAACCGACCGCGCCTTGTTCGATCAGCGTTTCGAGATCCGTCCCACGCGCTTTAGCCGCATCCCTCACGAAATAATTGAAGTAAGCGAGCTTGTGCGTGCGCAGCGAGGCGTAGTCGTCAGGAAACGCGCTGAATGCCGTTTTGAGTAGGTGCGCATACTGCTCGGCATTGTCCGCCGATGGTGCTGCGCCCAGCGCTTGCCTGGCCTGGCTCAACAGCCGGTCATAAAGTGCTTTGCCCGCAGGTGTCAGCGCCGCGCCGCGCTGCTCGATTTCTCCGAAACGAGCCGTGTGATACCCCGGTGCCCCATCACCACCAGCAAAGGTCACCGCTTCCTGCAGGGCCTTGAAGCTTGTCTGGCGCAACAGGATTGGGCATTGGCGCGGCGGTGGCCCTTCGATGACTGCCTTGGGGGTCATGCCGCGCGAACGCATCTGGGCCTGAGCGCGGTCGATGTCGAGAGTGCGGGGCGTGAGGTGGTTGATGTGCGGCCCACGAAACGCCACCACGTCAGCGATCAGGCGATGCTGGTCATGCAGGGCGCGGTATTGCTGGACACTGACCGTCGCGCTCTGGTGCCAGCGAAAGGTTTCCAGCGCCTCCTGGACGAACGCTTGAGCGTCCGTATCGGTAAGTCCGCCGTCACATTCGTGGCGGTCGATGAGCGCCATTACGCCAGGGGTGAAAATGGTCCGCTCGCTCAGCAACTGGCAGGCCTGTTCACGCAGTTGTGGGTCTTCGATCAATTCGAGCCGCAACAGCGAGGTGAACACCCTGAACGGATTGGCGCGCAGCGACGCTGCCTCGATAGGTCGGAATGCGGTGGCATGCACTGGCACGGCGGCGATGCTCAGGTCGTAGTAGCCAACTGGCGACATGCCCATGACTGCAAACAGTCGGCGCAAGCCTTGCAGCTCCTCGGCCGTTCCAACACGGATCGCGCCATGGCGTTCCACGCTCAGGCGCTGCTCGTCACCGCTGCTACGCAGTCGTTCTGCCGATGCAGGCTGAGCGGCCAGGGTCTGGGCATTGACTTCGGCGACCAAGTCCAACAAATCGCCATAGAGCGGTACCTCCTGCTTGTACATCGCTGACAGGGCGGTACTGAAAAGCGCACGGATTGCGTCGGGGTGCATGAAACGGACCGGGTCCATGGTGAGCCTCCTGGAAAATTCGAGGCCTGCATTGATCACGGTGACGCGCCGCCCTGGCAAACGAATTAACCGAATTGCTGCCTGACTTTTTCGCATGCGTGGCGTCTGGTACGTGCACCGGCAGTGCCACGGCATGCTGAGTCGGCAGTCACAGCGGCTTGTACCTTGCAAATCAGGCCATTCCTACCGGGAATGCAGGCCCGATATTTTTTCGTTTGCGTGAACATAGCTTTTACCGCAGGTTGTGACGGCCTTTGACGGTGGGCTGTGCCCGCCGCCTGCGCTGTTACTGCAGCGCCGTGTAGTGCCGGAACAGGCACGTCGTAACCCGCCATAATAAGGATAAAACATGCACAACCCTAACCCCGCCGGGGTCNNTCATCGCCGCGTCCACCGAGCGGACCTGGATCACAGCCTTCGTGTTTTGCTTCCTGACGATGGTCATCGATGGCGCCGATGTCATGATCCTGGCCTATAGCCTGGCCACGCTCAAAACGGAATTCGGCCTGACTGGCCTGCAGGCAGGCATGCTCGGCAGCTGCACCCTGGCCGGCATGGCTGTTGGGGGCATTTACGGTGGCTGGGCAACCGACCGCCTTGGGCGGGTGCGCACCGTGGTGCTCAGTGTGCTGCTGTTCAGCCTCGGTACGGGGCTATTGGGCTTTACCGAGAACTATGTACAGTTTGCGATCATCCGCTTTGTCTCGGCCCTAGGCCTTGGTTCGGTGTACGTTGCATGTAATACACTCATGGCCGAGTACGTACCTACCCGGTTCCGAAATACCGTTCTTGGCAGCCTGCAAGCGGGCTGGTCGGTCGGGTATATCGTTGCAACGCTGCTCGCTGCCTGGATACTGCCAAGCTACGGCTGGCGCACGTTGTTCTTCGTGGGCGTCACGCCGGTGATTCTTGCCCTGCTGATGCACAAGATGGTGCCGGAACCTTCGACTTGGACCCGCTTGCAGAGTGCCGATCGTGCAGAGCGCAAGGCGCGTGAGCGTGTGGAGGGCGGCAAGTACAAACAGATCTTCGCCAACCCCAACGCCGCGAAGATGTTCGTTCTCTGGTCGCTGACTGCAGGCTTCTTGCAGTTTGGTAACTATGGCGTCAACAACTGGATGCCCAGCTACCTGGAGACCGAGTTGGGCATGGCGTTCAAGCAGATGACCACGTTCCTGGTCGGCACCTACACCGCTTCGATCCTTGGCAAGGTCATCGCCGGCATGGCGGCGGACAAGTTCGGGCGGCGCAAAGTGTTTGCCGCGGGTTGCCTGGGGACGGCGCTGTTCCTGCCGATCATCGTGCTGTTCAACCAGCCGGAAAACATTCTGTGGCTGTTGATCGTCTTCGGCTTCCTCTATGGCGTGCCTTACAGCGTCAACGCCACGTACATGACGGAAAGCTTCGAGGCCAAGTTCCGTGGCTCTGCGGTTGGCGGTGCCTATAATATCGGGCGTATCGGTGCTGCGGTGTCACCGGCTGCCATTGGCTTCTTCGCCAGCCAGGGCTCGATCGGTGTCGGTTTCCTGATCGTTGGCGCTGCTTATTTCCTTTGCGGCATGATCCCGCTGCTGTGCATCCGTGAGAAACAATTCGATCCGGCTCGTGAATGATCGGTGGTGGCCGATAAGGCGGGGGCGCGTGCTGGTAAACCTTGGCTCACCTTTCCAAGAAATGACCCAGTGCAGTCACCGCTTCTGCTAAAGGCGTGCTCGTACGCGAAGGACTGAGCGCCCTGAGTCTGCCTGAAAACGCCGCCTGTAAAGGCGGCGTTCCTGCTCGGCAAGTTTGACGACCCCGCGGCTAGATCATCGGATTGGCAATTACCTCGGCCAGCCGCTCAGTACTTGCCCTTGGGGCTTTTCTCGAACTTCCATTCCGTCATTTTCTTCGCCGCCAGGAAACTTTCGCAGTTCGCGATGAACACATTGCGGTTTGCATCCTTTGACAAGCTGGCAAGGTTTTTTCCGTACAGTCGCGGGCCACAATTGTCTGCCGTTGGCTCGGGCACTTTCTCTTCGGTGCAGCCTGCCAGCAGGGTGATCAACCCAACAAGCGGGAGGAGGAGGGCGCGTTTTCTGTCCATGACGGAATCCTTCGTCTGTCTATTTCAAGGTGCGTGCAAGTTGTCTGCTAGCCAGCCTGCGGGTGCGCAGACTATCACGCCAGCTGAGTGTCTTGGCTGGCACATCCACGCATAACGCCCTTTTCAGAATTCGAGATCACCTTGCCTGCTCTGTTCGGCAATCGGCATTATCAGTTGCGCACCCTGGTTGCGAACATTGCCAACGGCCTTGTCGACCGGATACCAGCGGAAGTCAGTGGCCGGACGGCAGCCTGTCGCCACGATCGCCTCGGCGCGCTGCGTTGAAGTGGCGGGGTCCAGCCACTCCCTGGCAAGGTGCGGCGCCAACACCAGGGGCTTTCGGTCATGAATATCGATCAAGCCTTGATCAGCGGCGGCCGTGATGATCACGAAACCATCGTGCGCGTCTGGTTCAAGGTTCTGGTGAACTTCGGCAAGCGCGGCAAAGTAGAGCGGTGCACCATCGGCGCTGGTGATGTAGTAGGGTTGTTTGCGCTTGGGATCTTGCGCATCTGGCAGCCATTCGAACCAGCCATTGGCAGGGGCGAGCGCTCTTGCATGTGGCCACAGACCCTTGAAAAACTTGCCAGTGGCTACGGTTTCGGCCCGGGCATTGATAGGGTCGAGTCGCTTGCCTTTGGCCCAGCGAGGCGACCATCCCCACTTCACTTTGTCTACGTGCAGACCTGCCTCAGCCTGGCGTATAACTTCGACGCGGGTAGAAGGCGCCACGTTATAGCGATCAACCGGTTCATGGTCGTAGCCGTTGATCACGACCAAGTCCAGCGCCAGCTGTCGCAAGTAGTGATCCATCGACTCGTAGATCGAGTAGCGTCCGCACATGTATTCACCTCTCGTCCGTCAGAAATTCACACGTTCAGGATTGACCCGTCCGCCGATGCCAGATTAACTGTATATGCATACAGTTTGCATTGGACTTTCTCTCATGACCATCACCTTCCTGGGCGCGCCACGTGGCAGCTCTGAACCACTTCCAATTTATTCGTATTACGTTCCGGCCGGTTTTCCGTCGCCTGCCGCGGATCATCTTGAGGGCTACATATCCCTCGATGAGTTATTCGACATCCGCGCACCGCATGTGTATCTGGTGAAAGTGGAGGGTGACAGCATGCAAGGCGCTGGCATCTATTCGGGCGATATCGTGGTGGTGGACCGGGGGCGCGAAGCCGAGCACGGGGATATCGTGATTGCGGCCATCAACAGTGAGCCCGTTTGCAAGCGCCTGCACCGACGTGACGGTGTGGTGATCTTGAAGTCCGAGAACCGAGCCTACCCCCCGCGCTATGTCATGGAGGGTGATGATCTGCTCATTTGGGGCGTGGTGCGCTATAGCGTCCGCGATCATGCGCAGTGAGCCAATATTTGCGCTGATCGACTGCAACGCGTTCTACGCCAGCTGTGAGCGCGTATTTCGGCCTGATCTGGCGAAGACGCCGATCGTGGTGCTGAGCAACAACGACGGTTGTGTCATTGCCCGGTCCTATGACGCCAAGCCATTCGTGAAAATGGGCGAGCCTTATTTTCAGGCGCGGGAAAAACTCCGTCGGCACGGTGTGGTGGCATTCAGTAGCAATTACGCGCTGTATGGCGACATGAGCGAGCGGGTGATGACGCTGATCGAAGCGATGGTGCCTGCCACCGAGGTCTACAGCATCGACGAATGTTTCGCTGAGCTCACGGGCATGACCCAGGACTTGACGTTGTTCGGGCACCGGCTGCGCTTGCGCATTGCCCAGTGCACCGGCATCCCTGTCGGTGTAGGTATCGCACGTACCAAGACCTTGGCCAAGCTGGCCAACCACACTGCCAAGCGACTGCAGAGCCACACTGGCGGCGTTGTGGACATCACCGACCCGGTAAAACGGGATTGGGTGCTACGCAATACTGCGGTCAAGGAGGTGTGGGGTATTGGGCGCAAGATGACGGCGCACCTGGAGGCCATGGGCATTCGAACGGCGATGGACTTGGCCCGCGCCGATGCCTGGACGTTACGGCAACGCTTCAACGTGGTGGTGGAAAAGACGGCCAGGGAACTGGCAGGCACGCCTTGCCTGGAGCTGGACGATGTCGAACCGCCCAAGCAGGAAATCTGCAGCAGCCGAATGTTCGGCACGCGCCTGAGCGAGTTGGCGCCGATCAAGCAGGCAGTGGCCACGTACGTCGGCCGTGCCGCCGAAAAGCTCAGGGCCCAGGGATCGGTGTGCAAGCGCATGCGGGTGAGCATCCGCACGGGCATGTTCAACCCGAACGAAGTGCACCATGCTCAAGGCGCATGGGTGGAGCTTCCCTATCCGACCTGCGACACGTTGCTGATGACCCAGCTGGCTACCGATGCCGTAGAGCGGATCTTCCGGCCGGGGCTTCGTTACAGCAAGGCGGAGGTGTTGCTGATGGACCTGCGTCAACCGGGTGATTTTTCGGGGGACTTGTTCGCCTCAAGGCAGTCGGCGGCCTGCGATCGTCTCATGGAAGTAATGGACAGCATCAATGAGCGTTGGGGCAGGGGAACGGTCCGTGTAGCCAGCGTGCCAGCCGCGCCGGAATGGGGCATGAAACGGGAGATGATGAGCCAATCCTACACCACGCGAATCGATCAACTATGGACCATCAGGGGTTGAGTGCGAAGCGGCTTGACGCTGGCGAACGGGCGCGACGGGGGCTTGGCGGTTGCAGGATTGTCAGACAATGGCGATTGCGCCCGCAGTTTTGTCTGTTCATCCCTGTAAAAAACGATCAACGCCGTGTCGCAATAATCGCTTTCTTTCAGATTTGGCTGATATATTTCGCCCCTTGCCGCAGTGTGGCTCAATATTCAGCAGGTTTTAATGAAACACGTTAGCGCGTCTGGCCATGAGGCCTCTCACCCGCCGGTGCAGGCCATTCTGAGTGCTCCTGGGGTGTGGGTAGAGCCGCCGAACATCCGCAGGGGCGGTGAGAGCGGTGTATTGAAGGTCGAGCTCGACGGCTTCACGTTCTACAAGAAGCAGCAGGTCGGCCATATCTACCGCAGCCTTGTGCACCCGTTCGGTTATCCGACAGTGGCCCGTGAGGCCAAGGCGCTGCGTGCCGCTGCCGCGCTGGGCGTCGCTACGCCATCGCTGCTGCACAGCGACGTTCACAAGCAGGACGGTGAGTGGCGTGCGGTGATGGTCACGGCAGCGCTGGACGGTTATGTATCGCTTGAAGACTTTTACCTCCAAGGCCTGGACAAGACCATCGAGCCCAAGCTACACCACGACATTCTTGAAGCGTATGGGCGTGCACTGGCCACGCTGAACCTTGGCCGCTGGCAGCATGGTTGCCTGTACTTGAAGCATGTGTTCGTCGCCTTCGACGAGTCGGGCATCAAGATCGCGTTGCTGGATTTCGAAAAAGCCAGGCAGCGGCTGACCGCAATGAAAGCCAGCCGCCACGACCTACGACAGGTCAAGCGCAGGTCTGACTGGGCAACGGCCGAGTGGGAGGCGTTTTGCAAGGGTTATCGGCAGGTGTTCGGCAGGGATGTGGAGCGATTCCTCTGACGGCATGTGAAGTGTCGGGGCTGCGAAGCGTTGATTGCAGCGGCAATAGGCGGCTTCGCTTACAAACGTTCTTCACCAGGTAGAGGGCTTGCTTGCAGCGCTCAAAAAGGGCTGTAAAAAAGCTTTAAAACCCCGTCTCAGGTCAATTTTCTGGCCTGACGCCTCCCTTAGTCTGTCTGTCTTTCAATCACGGAAGGCAGACGACATTTCATGGAACGAACCCTCGATATACAGCCACTCCCGGCTGAACAAATCCCCCTGTCCATCAACGGCACGGCCGTGACTGCCGCCCCGGGCGAAACTGTTCTAAGTGTGCTCAACGCCGTGGGCGTGCGTCAGCTCGCCCTCAACGACCATGGCCAGGTCAGCGGCGCTTTCTGCGGCATGGGCGTATGCCATTGCTGCCTGGTCGCTATCGATGGACGCCCCAAGCGGCGCGCCTGTCAGACGCTGGTGCGGGCCGGCATGCGCGTCGAAACCCAAGTCAATCCGATTGTCGGGGAGGCGCGGGTATGAGCGGGCATCCAGTCATTGTCGGAGGGGGTTCGGCGGGGATGGCTGCCGCCATCGAGTTGGTGGACGCGGGCGTGCGCTGCACGCTGATCGACGAGGCATCGCGCCCCGGCGGGGTGGTCTATCGTGGTCCGCTGCGCGCAGGTGTCGACCTGGGCTACCTGGGCGCTCGCTACAGCAAGGCTCTGGGTAAACTGCACACCGACTTCGCCGCCCGTGCGCAGTCTATCGACCTGCGGCTCAATAGCCGTGTCGTAGGCGGTGATGACCATAGCCTGGTAGTACTCGACGAGCAGGAACAGTTGCAGTCGCTGGCCTTCGAGCAACTGATCCTGGCAGCCGGTTGCCATGAGCGCAATGTGCCGTTCCCGGGCTGGACCCTGCCGGGCGTCATGCTGCTCGGCGGGTTGCAGTTGCAGATCAAAAGTAACGTGGTCAAGCCATTGGGTACGACCCTGATCGCTGGCACAGGCCCGTTACTGCCGTTGGTTGCCTGTCAGTTGCACGCCGCCGGTGCCAAGGTGGCGGGGGTGTACGAGGCCTGTGCGTTCAACCGTATCGCACGCCAGAGCCTGGCGCTGATGAACAAGCCCCAGTTGTTCCTCGACGGCCTGAGCATGCTGGCCTACCTGAAGCTGCACGGCATTCCCATGCACTATGGCTGGGGCGTGGTCGAGGCGCGGGGCGAAGGTGAGTTGACCGAAGTCAGCGTGGCGCCCTACGACGATGCCTGGAAAGCGGACATGACCCATGTGCGTCGCGAGTCGGTGCAGACGCTGGCGGTAGGCTACGGCTTCATCCCGCGTACGCAGCTTAGCCAGCAATTGGGGCTTGCCCATGGTTACAGCACCGATGGCTACCTGCGCGCCGAGTGCAACGTATGGCAGCAAAGCAGCCTGGAGCATATTCACCTGGCAGGCGACATGGCCGGCATACGCGGAGGGGAGGCAGCAATGCTGACCGGACGCATCGCGGCTGTGTCAATTCTGCAGCAGCGTGGCGTGCTGAACGCTGCGCAGGCCATTGAACGGCGCGAGCGTTACCTGGGCCAGTTGGCAAGCATCAAGCGTTTTCGCTCTGGCGTCGAGCGCTATACCGCGCGGGGGCCAGCACAGGTCGAGCTGCCACAGGCTGACACGGTGATTTGCCGCTGTGAGCAGGTGACGCGCGAGGCCATCGACCTGGCATTGGAGCAGGGGGTTCAGGATATGGCCGGGCTGAAGATGCGCACGCGGGTGAGCATGGGGGACTGCCAGGGACGCATGTGCGTGGGCTATTGCAGCGATCGCCTGCGCGCCGCGACGGGGCGTGCTGACGTAGGCTGGTTGCGGCCGCGATTCCCGGTAGACCCGGTACCGTTTTCGGCATTCAAGCACGCAGGCACGGAGGCCTGACATGAACAAGACCTATGACATCGTGATTGCCGGTGCCGGTGTAATCGGCGCGTCCTGCGCGTACCAGCTGTCCAAGCGCGGCAACCTGCGCATTGCCCTGATCGACGACAAGCGGCCCGGCAATGCCACACGTGCTTCGGCAGGCGGGCTGTGGGCCATCGGCGAATCGGTGGGCCTGGGCTGCGGGGTGATTTTCTTTCGCATGCTGTCTTCCCAGGCCAAGCGCCAAGCTCACGGTGCGGCGGTGGCCGTGGACTCGAGCACCCCGCACATCCTGCCGCAATGTTTCTTCGATCTGGCGTTGCAGTCCAATGCGCTTTATCCGCAACTGCACCAGGAGCTGATCGAGCGCCACGGGATGGACTTCAAGTTCGAGCGCACTGGACTCAAGTACGTGATCCAGGACGATGAGGATCAGCTTTACGCCGAGCACATCGTCAAGCACATCCCTCACCTGCAGTCACAGATCCGTTGGCTGGACCGCCAGGCACTTCGCAAGGCGGAGCCATCGGTCACCGAAAGCGCGCACGGTGCGCTGGAGTTTCTCTGCGACCACCAGCTCAGCCCATTTCGCCTGGGGGACGCCTACATGGAAGGTGCACGGCAAAATGGCGTCGATTTGTATCTCAACACGCGTGTCACCGGCGTGTTGCATCAGGGCGGACGCATCAAAGGGGTTCGTACCGAACAGGCCGGTGACTTCCATTGCGACACCCTGATCAATGCGGCCGGCGCCTGGGCTGCCGAACTGAGCGAGTGGGCCACGGGCACGTCCATCCCCGTCAAACCTGTCAAAGGGCAGATCGTA
Organism: Pseudomonas sp. UBA5568; assembly: GCF_002425525.1. Taxonomy (NCBI): domain Bacteria; kingdom Pseudomonadati; phylum Pseudomonadota; class Gammaproteobacteria; order Pseudomonadales; family Pseudomonadaceae; genus Pseudomonas; species Pseudomonas sp. UBA5568. Next base: position 41,289 of record NZ_DIMK01000014.1, read on the forward strand.
TTGACCGAGCGCCTACCCAAGCTGCTTGATGGGTGCATCACCACCAGTGACTGCTACATGGCGCAAAAGGACAATGGAGAGATTCTCATCGGGAGCACCACCGAGGAGAAAGGCTTCGATGTCACCACGACCTTCCCGGAGATCAGCAGCCTGGTCCAGGGCGCCATACGCTGCGTCCCGGCACTCGAACAGGTCAACCTCAAGCGTACCTGGGCCGGCCTGCGGCCAGGCTCGCCCGATGAGCTACCCATCCTCGGGCCCGTGGATGAGATGCCGGGTTATTTCAACGCCTGCGGGCATTTCCGCACCGGGGTGCTGACCTCGGCAATCACGGGGGTAATGCTGGACAAGGTGATCCACGAGGAGGCATTGCCATTGGACATCACCCCGTTTCTGGCGCAGCGGTTCAGCAAGGTAGCGCTGCCGACGTGAGAGGGCCTGGCGGGCCGTGTGAAAGCGGCTCGCCAGGCTGTGCGTCAGGCAATGCGTGAAGATGTGCTGATCGATTTGGCCATGGCAAAGGGTGCGGCAGGCGCCAAGGCGCAAACCCTTGATTCGGGTGGTCGCCGCTAGCCACTGAACGGTCAATTCAGTGGCGCCAGTGTGTTCAGTTTTGCCGCGGAGGACGACTGTCGAATGCAAACTGACGTGCGCTCATTGCCCCTCTGCACCTGACAATTCCTGCCGCACGATTGCAGCGCCTGCTGTCAGTGCGCGCAATTTCCCTTGGGCAACCGAGCGGGGCAGGGGCGCCATGCCGCAATTGGTGCATGGGTAGAGCTTGTCGGCGTCCACGAATGCCAGCGCCTTGCGCAGCGTATCGGCAACGGCCTCGGGTGTTTCGATAGCGTGCGTGGCCACATCGATTGCGCCGACCATGACTTTCTTGCCGCGGATCAACTCGATAAGGTCCATGGGTACGCGTGAGTTCTGGCATTCCAACGACACGATGTCGATACTCGATTGCTGAAGTTTGGGAAACGCCTTTTCATACTGGCGCCATTCGGCACCCAGGGTTTTCTTCCAGTCAGTGTTGGCCTTGATCCCGTAGCCGTAGCAGATATGCACTGCTGTCTCGCATTTGAGGCCTTCCAACGCCCGCTCGAGCGTGGCGATGCCCCAGTCGTTCACTTCATCGAAGAACACGTTGAAGGCAGGTTCGTCGAACTGGATGATGTCGACACCTGCAGCTTCCAGCTCTCTGGCTTCCTGGTTGAGCAGCACGGCAAACTCCCATGCGAGCTTTTCGCGGCTCTTGTAGTGGCTGTCGTAAAGCGTGTCGATCATGGTCATGGGCCCTGGGAGCGCCCACTTGATAGGCTGTCGAGTCTGCGCGCGCAAGAACCTGGCATCGTCGACGAACACGGGCTTGCGCCTGGCCACGGTACCTACCACTGTCGGAACGCTGGCGTCGTAGCGATCACGGATGCGCACAGTCTGCCGGTTCTCGAAGTCCACGCCGCTCAGGTGCTCGATGAACGTGGTCACGAAATGTTGACGCGTCTGTTCGCCGTCACTGACGATGTCTATCCCGGCGCTCGACTGTTCGTGCAGCGCCAGGCACAGTGCGTCCTGCTTGCCTTCGAGCAAGGCATCGCCGTGCAGTTTCCAAGGTGACCAGAGGGTTTCGGGCTGAGCCAGCCAGGTCGGCTTGGGCAAGCTGCCAGCGGTAGAGGTGGGGAGCAATGTGTTCATGAAATTCGACCTTGTGCGAGGAGGCGATCAACCTGCGAAGTGTGCAGACCATTGTTCGAGCAGCGTGTGGTAAGGCTTGATGAAGTGGGCCTCAGCGAACGTTCCTTGTTCAACGGCCAAACGGCTGCGCTCTACACGGTCGTAAACAATGCGCGTCAAAGAGTAGTCTTCGTGTTGCAGGCTAGGCTGATACGTGGCGCCGGCCGTTGCATTGGCGTTATAAATTTCGGGACGATAGATTTTCTGAAAGGTTTCCATCGTGCTCAAGCTGCTGATCAGTTCCAATGAGGTGTAGTCATTGAGCAAGTCGCCCGAACAGTACAAGGCCAGCGGCGCCCGGCTGCCTGCAGGCATGAAATAACGAACACGCAAGCCCATTTGCTTGAAATAAGCATCGGTCAATGAATAGTCATCCTGCCGGTACTCTTGGCCCAACACGGGGTGGTCATGCCCCGTGCGCTGATAGGTTCTGCTACTTGACACGCTCAGGCAAATGACCGGTGGCTTGATAAAGTGTTGCTGGTAAACCGATGAGCCCACAAACCCTTTGAAAAATTTACCGTGCAGCACGCCAAAATCGGCAGGGGCACTGAAGTCCGGGCGGTGGACGTTATAGGCGGGCAGCACGATGCTGAAATCGTAATCGCGCACATAGGACGAAAAGTTGTTGCCGGCTATGCCCGGCAAACGCTGGCCGGTGTGATGATCAATGACGGCAGTGGACAGTATTTCGATCAAGGGCAGCGGCGTATGCGTGACCTCGGTTGTAAAGTGAATGTACACCGATACGATATCCAGCTCTACGGTGTAGCGGTCACCGGCAGGGTTGTCCCAGTGGGCCAGCGCGTTGAAGCGATTATTGATCATGCTCAGTGTGTGGCGAAGGTTCTGTTCGCGAAGTGAACCCCTTGCCAAGTTGGCAAAGTTGGTGGTCAGCCGCGTGTTTTCGCACGGGCAATAATGTTCGTCAAATCGCGTGCGTTTGAGCGAGTAGGTAATGGCTTGATGCGTCATGAGTATTGAGGTCCACTCGTTGAGTCTGTCCCTGTAAAGTGGGGGTCATCTTAGAGTGAGCGCACAGGTATCCCTACTGAATTGATTTCAGCACAGGATCAAGAGGACTCATGAAGCCAGGCGCACGCGTCAGCCTTCAGGAAGGCTGACGCCACAGACAAAGTCATTCGAGCCCAGGCGATGAGCGCCATATTCCACCACATACCCACTCTCGACGTTGGGCTTCGATGTGGGCCGTACGCTGGTCAGCGTAGACGTCGACAAAATGCCACGGATGACGATCTCTCAACACGCCCCAGCCCAGTACCCACCCTGGCTTGTGTGGATCAGCAGGCAGGTTCCTCTTAAGACTACGGATACTCATTCGAGACTCCCGTGGCGACCGGTTAACGCGTTGGCTCAACAGGTGTAGAGGATGGTGTATGACGCATCGCACCTGGGTACGATCACGACGGGTTTTTCGAACAACTGGTTGCCGTGAATGGTCGTCGTGAAGTGCGCCTTCTCCAGGCGTGCCCAGAGGCCCAGATCATGTATTTCAATGCGCGTAGCAACACGAGCTTGATGGCTGAGTTCGTGTTGGATGCGCGTTACAACATCACTCGCTTCTTCTTCTGTCATGACGATTACTCCGGTTGAGCAGAAACGTCCACGTCCCATAGAACCTGGACCTTGAACGGGGACTCCTGTGTAAGTAGAGCGCAATACTTCGCTGTTGGTGACCTTCTCCGACGAACGTAGCAGCGCCTTGATAACTGTTCGAGGCGCGTGGAGATCATGGCTGATGTGGAGGCGGGGACAGATAAACACAGCAGGGACTGCTAGTCTCAAGGTACCTGTTGATCGCTTTGGCTGAACCTCGCGCGGCAGTGGGGGTCATCAAGTAAGAGACCCACGATTTATTGCGTTTTGCGTTGCCAGTTTCTGAAAGGTTGGCTCGCTATGATCAGGCTCATCAGGTGAACACCTTCCGCAAAGGAGTCAGGCAATGGACTATTCCAGTATGGTCGAATCTTTGAACAAGATGCTCAAGGCGGCATCGGACGAGCGTGAGCATGCGCAGGCTTGTGCAAAGGCCAAGGACGCCTGTGAGAAACCGCGTGCAGAAGTGGAGGAAGCCGAGGTCATGGCGCAGCTGCCAGGATCTCAGGTCTGGGTCTATGAAGGGCGCAGCAGAAAAGCGACGACGTCGGCCTATGCGGTGCGAGGTCATGGCCGTTGAGCACGGCGCTCAGCGGTCTGCAGCCACCCTTGCAGTGGCTGGCGACCCCGATGAACAGGGCCGCTGCCCGCTGCACACAGCTTGAGTGAAGGGCCTCGTTCAGCCCTCGAACTGGATCACCATCCGGCCCTTGATGCGGCCATCGAGCATTTCTTCGAAGATCTGATTGATGTCCTCGATGGGGCGCAGGCTGACCTTCGGCACCACCTTGCCTTCGGCAGCAAATTGAAAGGCCTCTTGCAGGTCCTGGCGCGTGCCCACTAGCGAACCGATGACCTCAATGCCATCGAGCACCAAGCGCGGGATATTCAGGTTCATCGCTTCTGACGGTAGCCCCACGGCCACCAGCCGCCCACCGGCACGCAGAGCATCGACGGCCGAATCGAAGGCGCCCTTGGCCACGGCGGTAACCACAGCGGCATGGGCGCCACCGGTCTGGGCCTGGATGACCTTGGCAGCATCCTGGCTGGAGGGGTTGATGGTAAGATCGGCTCCCATTTCAGTCGCGAAGCGCAGTTGCTCTTCGTTGACATCAATCGCAATGACCTTGGCGTTGAAGACGTTCTTGGCGTACTGCAGTGCCAGGTTGCCCAGCCCGCCGAGGCCGTAGATTGCGATCCACTGGCCGGGACGAATGTTGGACGTCTTGACTGCCTTGTACGTGGTCACGCCTGCGCAGGTGATACTGCTGGCCGCAGCGGACGATAGCCCCTCCGGTACCTTTACCGAGTAGTCGGCCTTGACGATACAGGCCTCGGCCATGCCACCGTCTACGGTGTAACCGGCGTTCTTGACCTGCCGGCACAGCGTTTCATTGCCGCTGGTGCAATACTCGCAGTGGCCGCAGCCCTCATAGAACCAGGCCACGCTGGCGCGATCGCCCGGTTTGAGGGACGTTACGCCAGGACCGACGTCCTGCACCACGCCAATGCCTTCATGGCCCAGCACAACACCCGTCTTGTCGCCGAAGTCACCGTTCTTGACGTGCAAATCAGTGTGGCAAACGCCGCAACACTGCATTTTCAGCAGGGCCTCGCCGTATTCGAGAGGGCGAACATGTTTTTCGACCACCTCAACGCGACCGCCTGGGGCTACGACAGCAGCTTTCATACGAACCTCCGTGTCTATTCGGTTGACTTGAAGCTAGCCCATGCAGAATAGCGCCCGCTTGCAAGTGGAAAACTGCCGCAGGTCATAGGAAGGCGGTGGCGTTGAGGGCGGCGACAAAAGAAAAGCCCGCGGCAAGAATGCGGCGGGCTGCAAGAACATACGGAGCACGTTCAGAGTGCCAAGGTGAATGTGATCATTTCGTGAAGAGAAGGTGATGGGTACGTCGTACGTGAAGAAAATGTGCGACTGGGCAGTGGCAGGCCCTGCTGACCGACAAAAAAATGCCCGCCAGGAACGAGCGGGCCAACAACGTCTTGAAGGGAGAACTCCTACGTTGAACGCAGGGCGTTAACCTGGGATTAAGTCACTGCGGCGTTGACCGCAGAAGCCGTTGAGCCTATACAGGCGTGCGACTTGAATTGAGGCTCATTATGCGCGACGACGACCTGCACGAACCTGAGCATGATCATTTGCTGGATCATGAATTTCATGATGAACAAGACGCGCTCGAGCCGGATGCCCATGGGGCGCAAGACGAGATCGAGATGCCATCGCTTGACGCGCTGGAAGAAGAAGAGCGCGATCATCCTGCGTGGTTCGACGACTGCGAGGATGAGTGATGGCGGGCCAGCAAAAGACAGGCAACAAAAAAGGCGCCTTGGGCGCCTTCTTCAGGATGTGGTGCGAGTGGCGGGACTCGAACCCGCAAGGCTCACGCCGACAGATTTTAAGTCTGCTGTGTATACCAATTCCACCACACTCGCACGCTTGAAAGGGCCACGGGGGCCGGCTCACTTCAGACAGAAGGGCTGTGCAATCAAGCCGGCTTTATAACCCACCGTTATAGCAGAGTCAACCTTGGCTGCCATATTCCGCACATCGCATCCCATCACACCTGGCCGATTGACAGTGTCATGAGCTTGGCCCAATGTTAGCCAAGTCACTGGATGTGATGGTCGGGCCGACGACTGCGCAATGAAGGTGAACAGCGTGCGTCAAGGTCTGAGCTCTAGCCGTTTGGATGATGTTCACCTGCCGTGCCGATGGAGCTCGCATGGTTTCAACTGATTGCCAGGTCAATTCAGATATGCCTGCTCATCGTTACGAGCAATTGGTCCAGTCTGTGGTGGACTACGCCATCTACATGCTCGATACCACCGGCCATATCGCCTCGTGGAATGCGGGCGCCCAGAGAATCAAGGGCTATAGCGCCGATGAAGTGGTGGGGCGTCATTTTTCCCTGTTCTTCACGCCTGAAGACTGCGCCGAAGGCAAGCCTGAGCAGTTGTTGCGTCAAGCGCTCGAACAGGGGGTGTCGCGGCATGAAGGGTGGCGCCAGCGCAAAGACGGCACGCGCTTCTGGGCATTGGTGGCCCTCGATGTGGTTCGCGATGACCAAGGCCAGGTCGTCGGGCTTGCCAAGGTCACGCGGGACATTACCGACCGCCGTGAGTCAGCGATGCAACTGGACGCCGTCAGAGCGCAGCTGTTCGAGGCTCAGAAGCTCGAGGCGCTGGGTCAGTTGACCGGTGGCCTGGCACATGATTTCAACAACCTGCTGACCATTATCCTCAGCTCTGCACGCTTGGCCCTTGCCGCCCCGGACCCAGAGCGCGTTCAGCGCATGCTGCACAACATTCTGGAAGCTGGCCAGCGCGGCACCGACCTGACCCGTCAGCTGCTCAGCTTTGCGCGTCATCGCAAGCTCGAGGTGACCTGTATAGAGCCGGCCAAACTGATCGACGCCACCCATGGATTGCTTGTTCACGCACTGCCCAGTTCGGTCACACTGGATGCGCGAGTGCAGCCCGATCTTCCCATCATCGAAGTGGATGCTGGTCAGTTGCAAATGGTGTTGCTCAACCTGCTGTTCAATGCCCGGGATGCCATCGCCGAGGAAGGCCGCATCGTGCTGACCGTCGAAGCGGTGTCGCTGACAGGTGAGGTCGATGGCCTGCACGGCCACTTCGTGTGCTTCGAGGTGCAAGACAGCGGCGAGGGCATGGCGGCGGAGGTACAGCCACGTATTTTCGAACCCTTTTTCACCACTAAACCCTTCGGTCAGGGCACCGGCCTGGGCCTGAGCCAGGTGTACGGATTTGCCAGGCAAAGCGGCGGTGCCATCAGCGTGCAAAGCGAGCTGGGGGTCGGCACGTGCATGCGGCTGTATTTACCCGTTCATTCAAGCCAGCCAGTTACCGAGCCGTGAGGGGCACAGCATGACTCAGACACTCAAGCGATTGTTGACAGGTATCGACGGGCTCGATGCCCTGCTCAAAGGTGGGTTGGTGGCGGGTGCGTCGTACATCGTGCAGGGCCCACCTGGCGCAGGCAAGACCATTCTGGCCAACCAACTGGCCTGCGAGCATGTGCGCAAGGGGGGCCGGGCGCTGGTGGCAACGTTGCTCAGCGAGTCCCATGAGCGGCTATTTCAATACTTGGGCACGCTGGACTTCTTCGACCCCTCGATGGTCGGCGATCAGATCCAGTTCGTCAGCGCCTTCGACACCCTGGAGCAGGATGGCCTTGATGCCGTGGTCAGGTTGCTGAGGCAGGAGATCAGTCGACACAAGGCCAGCCTGCTCATCGTCGATGGCGTACTCAATGCCCGCCTACGTGCCGAAACATCGCTCGATACCAAAAAATTCGTCTCGGCGCTGCAAGGTCATGCGGCCTTTGCTGGCTGCACCGTACTGTTGTTGACCAGTGCGCGGCTCGAAGAAGGCAGCCCTGAACACACGATGGTCGACGGCGTGATCGAACTGGGTGAGCAGATGATGGGTAGCCGCGCCGTTCGCACGATTCAGTTGCGCAAGACACGTGGCAGTGGAGCCTTGTCCGGGCGTCACGAGTGCCTGATCGACGATACCGGTGTGAGGGTGTTTCCGCGTCTGGAGTCGTTGTTCGCCAAGCCCAGTGCGCCCGCTAGTGCAGTTGCATCACGGATCAGCAGTGGTGTGTCGACGCTCGACGACATGCTCGATGGCGGACTGTCCTGCGCCTCTGTAACGCTTCTGATCGGCCCGTCGGGCATTGGCAAGACCTCGCTTGGCATGGCGTTTCTGGCGGCCAGCACACCCCAGGCGCCCGGCTTGCATTTCGGTTTCTACGAATCACCCGATCGCCTGCGCATCAAGGCGGCTTCGCTGGGGTACGACTTTGCAGCCATGGAACAGACCCAGAGCTTGACACTGTGCTGGGAGCCTTGTACGCAGGTGCTGCTGGATCAGCTGGGTGCGCGCTTGATCGAACAGGTGCAGGCAACCGGGGCCAAGCGAGTCCTTATCGACAGCCTGGGCGCGTGGAGCCGCCTGTCCACGGAACCTGACCGTCTGAATGCCTTTTTTCGCGCGTTGACCGGAGAGCTGCGCAATCGAGAGGTGAGTGTGATGCTGACCTGGGAAATGCGCGATATCTTTGGTGCGGAGATCACTGCGCCGGCGCCCGATTTATCAAGCATCGTCGACAACCTGGTGTTGATGCGATTCGTTGAGCACGACGGCACCTTGCGCCGAATGCTCTCCATCCTGAAAGTACGCGACAGTGCTCACGACGCGTCTTTGCATGAGCTTGTAATCGCATCGTCTGGGATCTCACTGCGTAGAGCGTTCGAAGGCACCAGCGGGGCCCTTTCTGGCACAGCCGTGCCGCAAGGGAGCCTTTAGGTTTCTCTTACATGAAGACTGTGCTGATCGTCGACGACGAATACCTGATAGCCGAGATCTTGGGTTTTGCCCTGGAAGACGAAGGGTATGCGATCGAAAAGGCGAGTAACGGCCAGAAAGCGCTGGAGGTACTCAAACGCGTACAGGTGCAGTTGGTCATCACCGACTACATGATGCCCGTGCTCAATGGTCAGGAGCTGGTACGTGCCATGCGGGCAGATCCTGCCTTGCGAACGCTGCCGGTCATCCTCATGAGCGGCGCCCAGGCCAGCGAGGGATGCCCGACATTATTCGCGGCAGTGTTCGACAAGCCATTCGACATGGGCGAGATGATTGCGACCGTGCGTGGCCTACTGAAGGGCTAAGGCTGTGGGCGCATCCCTGCAGCCCGCTTGAATGATCGGTGTCAATCGTCCTGCTTCTCAGGGGCCGGATTGCCGGCCTGGATGCGTTTGAAGATCTCCTCGCGGTGCACTTGAACGTCCTTGGGTGCGTCGATGCCTATTCTCACCTGCATCCCTTTGACGCCCAGAATGGTGACTTTGATGTCATCGTTGATGACGATGCTCTCGCCAACCTTACGGGTGAGTATCAGCATGTACTTCTCCTTGGTGATAAAAAAGTCCGCAGGCCATGTGCGCTAGCGGTGGGAGCCTATCCCTTTTCCTTCCATTAAAGACGCTTTAGAAGCCTAGTAATTCCCAAAATGTCAAAATCTATGGCACGAAGAAGGGATGCGAACAGCCAGCTACCGTATAAAGGATTTGTAGGACAAGGTGCTCTGTTGGGAAGGATAGTGGGGGCCTCGTTCAATAGGAAATACCTTTGCATCATGGGGTGGATAGACAAGCTCAATGTGCGGCCTGCTGTTCCAATGCCTTGAGAAAGACCAGCAAAGCGACCTCTTCCGGGTCCAGCCCCTTGCGCACTCGGCTCTTGGGCAAGGCGGCCAGCCGCCCGAGGGTGTAATGCTCCAGCACCGCTGGGTGGATATAGCAGCGTCGGCACACGGCGGGGGTGTTGCCCAGGCGCGAGGCGACTTGTTTGACAATGGCAGCGACCTGGCGCTTGGCCTCGGTTTCAGGCTCCCAGGCCAAGGGTCTGAGCAGGTCCAACGCAAGACTGCTGCCGGCCCAGGTACGGTAGTCCTTGGCCGTGAAGTCGGCGCCAGTCAACTGTTGCAAAAACTGATTGATGTCGCTCGAACCAATGCTGTGACGCTGGCCATCGGCATCCAGATACTGGAACAGCGCTTGGCCGGGCAGTTCCATGCAACGCTTCAGCAAGGCCGCCAAGCGTCGGTCACGCAGCGTCACATCGTGCTCGACGCCACGCTTGCCACGGAACTGAAAGCGGATGGTACTGCCCTTGACCTCTACATGTCGATTGCGCAGGGTCGTCAGCCCATAGGACTTGTTGTCGCGCATGTAGCGCTGGTTGCCAATGCGGATGAGGGTATGGTCCAGCAGGCTGACTACCAGGGCCATGACCTTTTCACGGTCAAGGCCCGGTCGTGACAAGTGGGTTTCCAATTGTGAGCGCAGCTTTGGCAATGCCTGGGCGAAGGCGAGCATTCGGCCGTATTTGTGCTGGTCACGGGTTTCACGCCATTGGGCATGATAGCGGTACTGCTTGCGGCCACGGGAATCGCGGCCAGTGGCCTGCAAGTGCCCTTGCGGGTCGGCGCATAGCCAGACATCGGTATAGGCCGGTGGGATCACCAGTGCGGCGATACGTGCCAGTGTTTCAGGGTCGCGGACCCGTTCACCATTGGCGTCCAGGTAGATGAAGCGGTCGCGCCAGCGGCGACGAGTCAAGCCGGGCTGGCTGTCGTCGACGTAATGCAGCGTTTCGGGAAGCGGGCAGTCGAGCATGGGCGGCAGGCCTCGATCAAGTCACTGATCAATGGACAACGGCCGCTTGGCCGTTGCTCCATTTCTGCGCGTCAGCTCAGCAATGCAACCGATTTGATCTGTGCATACAGGCGCTGGCCTGGGTGTACCCCAAGCTGGTCCGCCGAGAAACGCGTAATACGGGCGAGCAGGGTGCTGCCGTCGGCATCCAGGCTGACCAATAAATGGGCTGGGTTGTCGGCAGCGTGGGTGGCGCGTACCTGAACCTGCACTCGGTTGAGGATGCTTGAGGTGCCGTCGGCGGTGAGCGCCAGGCTGACATCGCGAGCGTGGACCTTGACCCTCAAGGCGCTGCCCAGGGCCCGGATGGGGTGTGCGAAACGTAGTACGAGCCCGTTGTTGCCAGGCAAGCGCAGTTCAAGCAGGTCGTAGTGCGGGTCATGGCCTGTCACCTGGCCTTCGAGCACCACGCCGGCATCCTCGCCCTGAGCCAACGATAAGTCCAGACGCGCCAAGGTAGGGGCAACCGGGCCGCTCGCTACCACACGTCCATGCTCCAGCAGCACGACGTGGTCAGCCAGCCGCGCCACTTCGTCCTGTGCGTGGCTGACATAAACCACAGGCACGTCCAGTTCCTCGTGCAGGCGCTCGAGGTAAGGCAGGATTTCACGCTTGCGGGGCCCGTCCAAGGCAGCCAGGGGCTCATCCATCAGCAGCAGCCGGGGGCTGCTGAGCAGCGCACGGGCAATCCCGACGCGTTGCGCCTCGCCCCCCGATAGCGTCGAGGGCCGGCGCGCCAGCAGGTGGCCGATGCCCAGCAGCTCGCTGGCGTGTTCCAGGTCCACCTTGCGCTGGGTCCACGGCACACGGCGCCAGCCGAACTCCAGGTTGCCACGCACGGTCAGGTGCGCGAACAGGCTGGGCTCCTGGAAGACGTAGCCCACCGGGCGCTGATGGGGCGGTAGAAAGACGCCACGAGCGGTGTCCTCCCAGACCTCGCCATTGATTTCCACATACGCTTGGCCAGGGCGCTCCAGCCCGGCCAGACAGCGCAGGCAACTGGTTTTGCCCGAGCCAGAGTGTCCAAACAAGGCGCTGATACCGCGCCCTGGCAGTTGCAGGTCGACGTCCAGGGTGAAAGCGTCGCGTGCCAGTTTCAGGCGTGCCACGATCGAGTGCGTCATGTCAGTTCCAGCCCGCATTGCCGCGTCGGCCTGCGTACAGCAACAGCAGCACCAAGAAAGAGAACGCCAGCATGGCGCCTGCGAGCCAGTGCGCCTGGGTGTAAGCCATCGCCTCGACATGGTCGAAGATCTGCACGGATACCACGCGGGTCTTGTCTGGAATGTTGCCCCCGATCATCAACACGACACCAAACTCGCCTACGGTGTGGGCAAAACCCAGGATGCTGGCGGTGATGAAACCCGGACGGGCCAGTGGTAGCGCCACATGCACGAAACTGTCCCAGGGCCCGGCGCGCAGCGTGGCCGCCACTTCCATGGGTCGCTTGCCAATGGCGGCAAAAGCGTTTTGCAACGGCTGGACCACAAAGGGCATCGAGTAGATGACCGAGCCGATTACAAGGCCCGAGAAGCTGAACACCACATTGCCCAGGCCCAGTGCCGCAATCCCTTGGCCAAGCCAGCCATGCGGGCCTAGTGCAATCAGCAGGTAAAACCCGATCACCGTCGGCGGCAGTACCAAGGGCAGGGCAACGATGGCGCCTATCGGGCCGCGAAACCATGACCGCGTGCGTGCCAGCCACCAGGCAACCGGTGTGCCTACGATTAAAAGAATCAGGGTGGTCAGGCTGGCCAGCTTCAGGGTGAGCCAGATGGCGCCAAGGTCACTGGCATCGAGCGGCATCAGATTTCATAGCCATAGGCTTTGATCACCGCAGCTGCCTTGGGGCCCTTGAGGTAGTCCACCAAGGCCTTGGCAGCCGGGTTGCCCTTGCCTTTTTCCAGAATCACCGCGTCTTGGCGAATGGGGTCGTGCAAGGAAGCCGGGACGATCCAGGCCGAACCGCTCTGCACCTTGCCATCTTTGAAGATCTGCGACAGCGCCACGAAGCCCAGTTCTGCGTTACCGGTAGAGACGAACTGGAAGGCTTGGGTGATATTTTGACCTTCTACCCATTTGTCGCGCGTCGCCTCGGTCAGCTTGAGCTTTTCTAGCACTTGCGTGGCCGCCAGGCCGTAAGGGGCGGTCTTCGGGTTGGCGAGCGCGAGGTGCTGGTATGCATTGCGCTGCAAGACTGCGCCCTTGTCATCCACATACCCAGGCTGGGCCGACCACAGGGCCAGCGTGCCGATGGCGTAGGTAAAGCGTGAGCCTGGCACGATGGCGTGCTCTTTCTCGAGCTTGGCCGGGGTGCTGTCGTCTGCGGCCAGGAACACTTCGAAGGGGGCACCGTTGTTGATCTGGGCATAGAACTGCCCGGTAGCGCCGTAGGCTGCAATCAGCTTATGGCCGGTGTCCTTCTCGAAGTCCTTGGCGATGGCCTGGATGGGTGCGGTGAAGTTGGCAGCGACAGCCACCTGGACCTCGTCGGCCCAGGCAGTGTTCAGGGTGATCAGGCTGGCGAGGGCGGCTAGGTAAGGCAGGCGAGAACGCATTGGGAAAGCTCCTGGTTTTCGTTATATGCCTGACTATATAGCGCTTCGCCAATTGCTTGCAGCTGTTTTTATTGGATCGAGGCTCAAGCAAGGCACGGCGCGCTCGATCGGTCCGGTTAGCGGTTCAGACGAGCCAATGCCTTGTCTGCAATGTCACGGGTCAGGTCTGCAGCGGACAAGTGCCGGCCGAGGCGTAGTGCCTGGCCTGCCCAAAGGTTGCTGAAATCACTGCTGCCTTGGGCTTCAGTGATTGCCCGCAGTGGCATCAATGCGCCACCTGCGAGCGGAAACCGGGGTGCCTGCGCGCTCATGGGGCCCAGCTCGCGCATCAGGCGATTATGGATACCGCGGGCCGGGCGACCGGTGAACAGGTTGGTCAGGGCCGTGTCGCTGGCGGACGCGCTGTCCAGCGCCTGCCGATGAAACGGCGACACGGTGGCTTCGGGGCAGAACAGGTAGGCGGTGCCGATCTGCACCGCAGAGGCACCCAATGCCAGTGCGGCCAGCACACCACGGTGATCGCCAATGCCACCGGCCGCAATCACCGGGACATCGACGGCATCGACCACCTGCGGCACCAGCGCAAGCGTACCGATTTGGGTGGTGATGTCTTCACTGAGGAACATGCCGCGATGCCCGCCAGCCTCATAACCCATGGCGATGATCGCATCACAGCCGCGATCCTGCAGCCAGCGTGCCTCTTCGACGGTTGTGGCACTGGACAGTACTCGGGCCCCGCTGGCTTTGACCCTGCGCAGCAGGTCAGCCTGAGGCAGGCCGAAGTGAAAACTCACCACTTCAGGGCGCAGGTGCTCGACCAGCTGGCAGCTGTGTTCGTCGAAAGGCGCGCGGTTGGACACCGGTGCAGGTGCTTCGAAATCAGCCCCCAGCGTTCGATAGTAGGGCTCGAGCACCTGCTTCCAAGCGGTGAGGGCGTCAGCATCGGATGCAGGTACCTGATGGCAGAAGAAGTTCAGGTTCAGGGCGCGGCCAGGGCTGGCGGCTCGAAAGACAGCGATTTGCTCGCGTACCTGCTGGTGCGTGAGCATGGCGCAAGGCAATGCGCCCAGACCACCGGCCTGGCTTACCGCAATAGCCATCGCCGTACCTGATGCCCCGGCCATCGGCGCTTGAAGGATGGGCAGTTCGATACCCAGCAAATCGAGAATACGGCGATCGGGCCACTGGCTCATGCGACGCTCCTTCAGGCGCAATGGATGGAGACTGGGCGATTAGAGTGCCTTGCTGACCTGGATGTCGCTGACCTTGTCCACGTCTTCACCATGGATCTTGCGCAGGGCTTGTAGCGCTTGTTCCCGAGAGTCGTCTGACATGAGGGCGAAATCCCAGCGGCGCTGGCCTTCGAGCTTGTACTTGATGACGTACTTGATGGTTTGGGTCATGGCTGGCCTTACCTGAGCTGCGACGAGGAACGACGGATGATCTTGATCTTGTGCGTAAGGCTGGGCTTGCGCGTGACCGAGATCGGGCGGGTCGTCACGGTATCGATGGTGATGTTCCAGAAACCGGTGCTGGGCACGGTGATCTTGGCGGGGAACTTGTCGAAGTGGCCGCCGTGATAGGTGTGACGACCGCCATTCTTGAAGCTGCGGAAGTTGGCGTCGTTCATCAGACGGATGTTGCAGCGCTGGGAGCACTCGATGACGACGATGTCGTCCTCGTTGAGGTGCTCGCGCTGGTGTACGAATTTCATGTGTGGCTCCGCAAAGTCTGGTTTTGCAAACGCGCACGATAACACGATGCGCGGTGAGCGCGCCGGGCTGCTGACCGGGCGCAGATAAATCTGCCAGTACAGGGAGCAAAAGAGCCAGATCACGGTCGAACGGTGTTCCTGATGACAGAGGTGCAGCAGATGAAGTGGATGTTGGCGGCGTGGATGCTGACCCTGGCCGGGTGCGCCAGTGTGTCTGACCTAGAACAATCCCATGAGACGATGGATGTGATGTCAGGCAAGACGCCACGTGAATATGCCGACTGCGTGAAGGCCCGGCTGGCCGACTCGCGTGGCCCGTTGACGGAAGAAAAACGCGGTGATGGATTGCGTTTGATCGTGCCGCAGAAGTTTTCGCCAGGCGAGGGCCCAGGCGCGCTTCTGGATATCAGCCAGCGTGGCAACAATGGCAGCAGCATCAAGTTGCATGAACGTCTGAGCAACTTCCCATTGCGTCCGGGTGATGTGCGTAAAGCCGCGACGGCTTGTATTTCCGGGGATTGACCCAGCGCAAGTGACCGACCTCCTTTTGCTTATATGTTTTGGGCCTAAGCATATAACAATAGAAAAGGAGGTTCGTGATGAGACCATTCAGCGTCATGGTGATCGGTGGCCTGATGTCCCTGGCCTGGGCATCGGCCCACGCTGCAGATGGCCAGAAAGTCTTTACCCAAGGGGGGCGCCGACCCTGCAGCCCTCGCCTGCATCGGATGCCACGGTGCCGATGGCAACGGTATCGGCGCAGCAGGCTTCCCACGGCTCGCCGGCCTGCCGGCCCCTTACTTGAGCAAGCAACTGCGTGACTGGCGCAATGGTACTCGACAGCAGGCGGTCATGGCGCCCTTGGCAAAGGCATTGTCCGAGGACGAGATCACAGCGGTGAGTGCCTACCTGGCCAGCTTGCCGGCGCCGGCAACCGGTGACCTGCGTCGTCAGCAAATCGCCAATGATCCAACGCTGCGGCTTGCGCTTTATGGCGACTGGAACCGGCACGTCCCTGGATGTATCCAGTGCCACGGCCCAGGCGGTAGCGGCGTAGGCGAGCATTTCCCGCCGTTGTCTGGCCAGCCCGCCGCTTATCTGGCGGCTCAACTGAACGCTTGGCGTGATGGAACGCGCAGCAACGACCCCAACCAGTTGATGGTCGGCGTGGCCAAGGCCATGACCCCCGACGAGATCACGGCCGTTTCCGCGTTTTTCGCTCTTCCTGCCAACCTGGAGGCCAAGCCATGAAGCCTTTGCTTACAGCCCTGCTGCTGGCAGCAGGTAGCGTTCACGCCAGCCCCGTGACCATGGAAGACCAGTCCCAGCTCAAAGTGCCGAATGCACAGGCGCAACCGCGCTTCGTGCCGCCGGCAGAGGGCGAGTTGCCGGACAATGCGTTTGGGAAGAGGGTGCGCGAGGGGCACGCCCTGTTCGTCGATACCCGACGTCTGATGCCTGAAGCGGTTGGCAACGGCATGAACTGCTCTAATTGCCACCTTGATCAAGGGCGCATGGCGCACTCGGCCCCTCTGTGGGGCGCTTACCCGATGTACCCGGCCTACCGAAAGAAAAACGACAAGGTCAACACGTATGCCGAGCGAATCCAGGGATGTTTTCAGTTCAGCATGAACGGCAAGCCGCCGGCGGCTGACAGCCCGGAGATGACCGCGCTGTCGGTTTATTCCTACTGGCTCTCTACCAAAGCGCCGACCGGTGTGCCGTTGGCCGGGCGAGGCTATCCGGAAGTGGCGCCGCCAGCGGGGGGCTATGACTTCAAGCGTGGGCAGCAGGTGTACCTCGAGCAGTGCGCGATCTGCCACGGCAAGAAGGGCGAAGGCCAGAAGGTGGCGGGCGAGTATGTGATGCCGCCGCTATGGGGCAGGGACGCCTACAACTGGGGGGCGGGCATGCACCGGATCAATACGGCGGCGTCATTCATCAAGTACAACATGCCGCTGGGTCGACCGGGCTCGCTCAGCGACCAGCAGGCCTGGGACGTGGCGGCCTGGATAAACCGGCACGAGCGGCCCCAGGACCCGAGGTTGGTAGAGGGCTCCATCGAGAAAACCCGCCTGAAGTTCCATGCCAATGATGGGATCAATCTCTACGGCCAGAAGATCGAAGGTGTGTTGATCGGGCAGGGCACCGGTCGCTGAAAGCTGGGCAACGGCCTGGAGGGGTGACGTACCGGTGAGGAATATTGGGCGGCCCTTTGAACTATCCGTGAGCGGTTGCCTCTATGTTCCCAACGATCGGCCACAGGCGGGGCATTGTAAGGTGACCGCCGCCTGATTAGACTGCGCCGTAACCCCCAGGCCTAGCCTTTGTTAAGGACGTTTATGATCAAGAAATGCTTGTTCCCGGCAGCCGGCTATGGCACTCGCTTCCTGCCAGCCACCAAAGCCATGCCGAAGGAAATGCTGCCAGTGGTCAACAAGCCGTTGATCCAGTACGGCGTTGAGGAAGCATTGGATGCAGGGTTGAGCGAGATCTCCATCGTTACCGGCCGCGGTAAGCGCGCACTGGAAGATCACTTCGACATCAGCTACGAGCTGGAAAACCAGATCAAGGGCACCGACAAGGAGAAGTACCTGGTAGGCATTCGTCGCCTGCTGGACGAGTGCTCGTTCTCCTACACCCGTCAGACCGAAATGAAAGGCTTGGGTCACGCGATCCTCACTGGCCGTCCCCTGATCGGCGACGAGCCGTTCGCAGTGGTGCTGGCCGATGACCTGTGCGTCAACCCGGAAGGCGATGGCGTGCTGACCCAGATGGTGAAGCTGTACAACCAGTTCCGTTGCTCGATCGTCGCCATTCAGGAAGTCGATCCGCAGGAAACCAACAAATACGGTGTCATTGCCGGCGACATGATTCGTGACGACATTTTCCGTGTCACCAACATGGTTGAGAAGCCCAAACCCGAGGATGCGCCGTCCAACCTGGCCATCATCGGCCGTTACATCCTGACGCCCGACATCTTCGATATCATCGAGAACATCGAGCCCGGCAAGGGCGGTGAGATCCAGATTACCGACGCCTTGATGAAACAAGCCCAGAGCGGCTGCGTGATCGCGTACAAATTCAAAGGGAAGCGTTTCGACTGCGGTGGCGCCGAGGGCTACATCGACGCGACCAACTTCTGCTTCGAGAACTACTACAAGGCTGGCAAGGCTTACTGAGCCCCTGCTGCAAGCCAGGCGCATTTTTTCTTGCCGCCTGATGCTTGAAGCTTGAAACTGCCGGTACCAAGCTGCAAGTGACAAGCCACGCTGCCCGTTCGTGCAGCCTGCCGCTTGAAGCTTGCAGCTTTTTTTTGGAGAACGAAAAGTGGCCTACGATTTTGATCTGTTCGTGATTGGCGCC
The DNA here is from genome assembly GCF_002425525.1 of Pseudomonas sp. UBA5568. NCBI lineage: Bacteria > Pseudomonadati > Pseudomonadota > Gammaproteobacteria > Pseudomonadales > Pseudomonadaceae > Pseudomonas > Pseudomonas sp. UBA5568. Next base: position 59,546 of record NZ_DIMK01000014.1, read on the forward strand.
GGCTCCGGTGGCGTGCGCGCCGCACGTTTCGCTGCCGGTTTTGGCGCCAAGGTAGCGGTTGCCGAGAGCCGCTATTTGGGCGGCACCTGCGTCAACGTGGGGTGTGTGCCCAAAAAGCTGCTGGTGTACGGCGCCCATGTGGCTGATGAGCTGGAGCAGGCGGCTGGATACGGCTGGACCCTGGAAGAAGGGCACTTCGACTGGGGCACCCTGATTGCCAACAAGAACCGTGAAATCGAACGGCTCAACGGTATCTACCGCAACCTGCTGGTCAACAGCGGCGTGACCCTGGTTCAAGGTCATGCGCGCATCACCGGACCTAACGAGGTCGAAGTCGAAGGCCAGCGCTACAGTGCCGAGCACATCCTGATCGCCACTGGCGGCTGGCCCCAGGTGCCGGACATCCCGGGCAAGGAATTGGCGATCACCTCCAACGAAGCGTTTTACCTCAAGGACCTGCCGCGGCGGGTGTTGGTGGTGGGCGGCGGCTACATCGCAGTGGAGTTTGCCGGGATCTTCCAAGGGCTGGGCGCCGCGGCAACGTTGTTGTACCGCGGCGATCTGTTCCTGCGCGGCTTCGATGGTTCGGTGCGCACTCACCTGAAGGAGGAGCTCGAAAAGCGCGGGCTCGATTTGCAGTTCAATGCTGACATCCAGCGCATCGACAAGCTTGAGGATGGCAGCCTCAAGGCGACGCTCAAGGACGGGCGGGAACTGGTTGCCGACTGCATCTTCTACGCCACCGGCCGGCGTCCGATGCTGGACAACCTTGGCCTGGAAAACACCGGTGTCGAACTCGATGACAAGGGCTATGTGCGCGTAGACGATCGGTACCAGACCACGGCGCCTTCGATCCTGGCCATTGGAGATGTAATCGGCCGTGTGCAGTTGACCCCGGTGGCATTGGCCGAAGGCATGGCCGTGGCCAGGCGTCTGTTCAAGCCGGAGGAGTACCGCCCCGTGGATTACCAGAACATCCCCACGGCCGTGTTCAGCCAGCCGCCCATCGGCACGGTAGGGCTCACCGAAGAACAGGCCGTCGAGCAGGGCTACGAGGTCAAGGTCTTTGAAAGCCGCTTCCGCGCCATGAAGCTGACCCTCACCGACATTCAGGAAAAGACCTTGATGAAGCTGGTGGTAGATGCCAAGACCGACAAGGTACTGGGTTGCCACATGGTCGGGCCGGATGCAGGCGAGATCATCCAGGGCCTTGGCATCGCACTCAAGGCGGGCGCGACCAAGCAACAGTTCGATGAAACCATCGGCGTGCACCCCACGGCAGCGGAAGAGTTCGTGACTCTGCGCACGGTGACCCGCTGACTCAGCCCAGGCCGCATGCAACGTGCGGCCAGCTTGCGGGGCGACGATTACGTAATCGTCGCCCCATGCGCGGTCGGTTTCATAGGCTAGCCGCGCGCTTGGGCATTACCCCGGTAAGCGCTTTGTAACCTGTCCCATTCATAGCCAAAACCAATCATGAGCATCAGGTTTGCCAATGAGCCTTTATCGGTCCATGCGGTTAGGATTCTCTCCGTCAACTGATTTCAACCCATGAAGGAGCGTCTCTCATGCCTATCATCAACAGCCAGGTCAAACCGTTCAACGCCACTGCCTACCACAAGGGCGAGTTCGTCCCGGTCAGCGAAGCCGACCTGAAAGGCAAATGGTCTGTCGTGTTCTTCTATCCAGCCGACTTTACGTTCGTTTGCCCGACCGAGCTGGGTGACCTTGCTGACAACTACGCCGAGTTCCAGAAACTGGGCGTTGAGATCTACGGTGTTTCCACCGACACCCACTTTACCCACAAAGCGTGGCACGACACCTCCGACACCATCGGCAAGATTCAGTACCCACTGATCGGCGACCCGACCCATGTGATCGCCCGCAACTTCGACGTGCTGATCGAAGAAGCCGGCCTGGCGGACCGCGGTACCTTCGTGATCAACCCCGAAGGCCAGATCAAGATCGTCGAGCTGAACGACGGCGGTGTGGGTCGTGACGCCACCGAGCTGCTGCGCAAGGTCAAGGCTGCCCAGTATGTCGCCGCCCACCCAGGCGAAGTCTGCCCAGCCAAGTGGAAAGAAGGCGAGGCCACTCTGGCGCCGTCGCTGGATCTGGTCGGCAAGATCTGATTGTCGCCCGATAAGCGCCTGTGCAGCGGCAGCGCCGCACAGGCCTTGCGGGATGAGCAGCCAGTCATGTGCCAAACGCGGGCGGTAAGCAGCCGCCACAGCTGAACCACTTACCGCCCCGTCAAACGCCCGGGCGACTTCGCCTGGGCGTTTTTGTATCTGAGTTTGAAAAAGGAAATCGCCCGTATGTTGGACGCCACGCTTAAATCGCAACTGAAAACCTACCTGGAGCGGGTCACCCAGCCGATCGAGATCGTTGCCTCCCTCGACGACGGTGCGAAGTCCCGCGAATTACACGACCTGCTGGTGGAAATCGCCGGCTTGTCCAGCCTCATCACCCTGCGAGCCGATGGCGACGACGCCCGCCGCCCTTCGTTCTCGCTCAATCGCCCCAACGGCGACATCAGCCTGCGTTTTGCTGGTATTCCCATGGGCCACGAGTTCACCTCCCTGGTGCTGGCGCTGCTGCAAGTGGGCGGCCACCCCTCCAAGGCCAGCCTGGAAGTGATCGAGCAGATCCAGACGCTGGAAGGTGAGTTCAACTTCGAGACTTACTTCTCGCTGTCCTGCCAGAACTGCCCGGATGTGGTCCAGGCATTGAACCTGATGGCGGTGCTCAACCCAAGCGTGCGCCATGTAGCCATCGACGGTGCGTTGTTCCAGGCTGAAGTCGATGCCCGCCAGATCATGGCCGTGCCCAGCGTGTACCTCAATGGTGAGGTGTTCGGCCAGGGGCGCATGGGCCTTGAAGAAATTCTTGGCAAGATCGACACCAACGCCGGCGCACGTCAGGCCGAGAAGCTCAACGCCAAACAAGCATTCGATGTACTGGTCGTAGGCGGTGGCCCGGCGGGTGCCTCTGCCGCCATCTATGCCGCGCGCAAGGGTATCCGCACTGGCGTGGCCGCCGAACGGTTCGGCGGGCAGGTGCTCGACACCATGGCCATCGAGAACTTCGTTTCCGTGCATGAAACCGAAGGCCCGAAACTGGCCACCGCGCTTGAAGAACACGTCAAGCAGTATGACGTGGACATCATGAACCTGCAGCGCGGTGAAGCACTGATTCCGGCTACCGACGGTGGCCTGCATGAAGTGCGCATGGCGAGCGGGGCTTCGCTCAAGGCCAAGACGGTCATCCTGGCCACCGGTGCTCGCTGGCGCGAAATGAATGTGCCGGGCGAACAGCAATACCGTGGCCGTGGCGTGGCCTACTGCCCGCACTGTGACGGCCCGTTGTTCAAGGGCAAACGCGTGGCGGTGATTGGTGGTGGTAACTCTGGCGTGGAAGCGGCGATCGACTTGGCGGGGATCGTGGCGCAGGTGACGTTGATTGAATTCGACAGCCAGCTGCGTGCCGATGCGGTGCTGCAACGCAAGTTGCATAGCTTGCCTAACGTGACGGTCATCACCCAGGCACTGACCACCGAAGTGATCGGCAATGGCGAGAAAGTGACTGGCCTGCGCTACAAGGACCGCACCAGCGACATCGAGCATGAGCTGGCGTTGGAGGGGATTTTCGTTCAGATCGGTCTGTTGCCGAACACTGATTGGCTCAAAGGCACCGTTGAACTGTCGGCACGCGGCGAAATCATCGTCGATGCCAGAGGGCAGACCAGTATTGCCGGTGTGTTCGCCGCAGGTGACGTGACGACGGTGCCTTACAAGCAGATCGTGATCGCCGTTGGCGAAGGGGCCAAGGCGTCTCTGGCCGCCTTCGACCACCTGATCCGCGCCTCCGCGCCTGCATAAGCGACATTTCAGCAGAACCGCAACCCTCGCATGAACTGGCCGTGCCCCACGGCGCAGCGCATGCGGGGGTCTTGTCATGGGCCTGGCTAAACCCACGAGCCATGAGGGTGTCTATGCTTACAAGCAGACCCCTCAGGAGCCACGCCATGACCCTGATCAGCCGCGAACCCTGGTGGCTAGTGCCGCCAAAGCCCGGGCAGACTGAACAAGACCTGCACTGGGGCTACCTTGAGATCTACAGCAACGGCCACACGGTGTTTGTCGACCAGCGCCCAAGCGATCGCGAAATGACCGAGCGCAAGAGCTGCCGCAACTTCCCCAAATCAGACCGCTGAAGACTAGCCGCCTAGTGCGTCCAGGCGCGCTTCCAGTGCAGCGATACGCGCTTCCAGTGCCTCGATTCGATCCTGCGTAACCGTACTGGTACCACTTCGCATTGAGCTCTCCTGCTGCTTTGCAGCCAGAATGGCTTCGATGTCTGCCGGGTCACCCAACGCATGAGTGTAACGGTCCTCACGCTGGCCAGCCTGACGCGGCAGGTGCACGGCCAAGTTCCGTGACACCAGACGTTCTAGCTGGTGGCGAACTTGGTCGGTGTCGTCGAAATCGTGCAGGCGGTTGCTACGGGTCAGCAACTCGCTCAAGGTTTGCGGGCCACGCAGGAACATCAGCCCCATCAACACCAGCTGCGCAGGAACCAATTCCAGCGCCTTGTCCACCCGGTGTTCCCAGCGGTCGGCGCGGCTGCCCATCTGCAAGCGTGCCATCTGTTGTGCTTCGAGGCTGCGCAGCGCCTGACCCACTTGGCCCTGGGTAAGGTTCATCACCGGCTCGCGGCTGGTCTTCTGGTTACAGGCCAGGAGCAGGGCGTTGAGGGTAAGCGGGTAACTTTCCGGGCTGGTGGCCTGTTTCTCGATCAGCGAGCCGAGCACGCGAATCTCGACGCTGCTCAAGCGACCTTCAGTGGTGGTGTCTTGCTCGGACATGGCCCTGTCTCATTGCTGGGAAAAGGCCATTAGCGTAGGTGTATGAGGGGAGGGCCGCAAGACGGCCCGGCTAAATCAGGCGCTGCGGCGCGCTTCGGCCTGGCAGGCGGCTGCGGTGAACAGCACGTCGGTGGAGGAGTTGAGCGCGGTCTCGGCAGAATCCTGCAGCACGCCGATGATGAACCCCACAGCCACAACCTGCATGGCGATCTCACTGGGAATGCCGAACAAGCTGCAGGCCAATGGGATGAGCAGCAGGGAGCCGCCGGCCACACCGGACGCACCGCAGGCACAGACCGCCGCTACCACACTGAGCAACACTGCCGTGGGAAGGTCCAAGGGAATCCCCAAGGTGTGCACCGCCGCCAGCGTCAATACGGTGATGGTGATTGCAGCGCCAGCCATGTTGATCGTGGCCCCCAGCGGAATGGATACCGAATAAGTATCCTCATGCAGCCCAAGGCGTTCGGACAACGCCATGTTCACAGGGATGTTGGCTGCCGAACTGCGGGTGAAAAATGCAGTGATGCCGCTTTCACGCAGACACAGCAGGGTGAGTGGGTAGGGATTTCGACGGGTTTTCCAGAATACGATCAGCGGGTTCATGACCAGGGCGACGAACAGCATGCACCCGATCAGTACCGCCAGCAGGTGCAGGTACCCCAACATGGCTTTGAGCCCTGACTGAGCCAAGGTGGAGGTGACCAGGCCGAAGATGCCCAGTGGCGCAAAGCGAATGACGATGCGCACGATCAGCGTGACGCCGTTGGACAGGTCGTCGACCACCTTGCGGGTGGTGTCACCGGCGCGGCGCAACGCGATGCCCAGGCCGATAGCCCAGGTCAGCACGCCGATGAAATTGGCATTGAGCAACGCGTTGATCGGGTTGTCGACCGCACTGAGCAACAGGTTCTTCAACACTTCACTGATGCCGCCCGGTGCACTCAGGGCGGCATCCGCTGCGTTCAGTACCAGGTGCGAAGGAAATACCATGCTGGCAACCACCGCCACGACAGCCGAGGCGAATGTGCCGAGCAAGTACAGCCCCAAGATGGGGCGGATATGGGTTTCCTGTCCGTGCCGGTGATTGGCAATCGATGCCATGACCAGAACGAAGACCAGCACTGGCGCCACCGCCTTCAAGGCACTGACGAACACCGTACCGAGAAAGCCCAGGTCACGGGCAACGGTGGGGGCGATCAGGGCAAGCGCGATACCTGCCACCAGGCCGATAACGATTTGCGTCACCAGGCCGGTGCGGTTGAGAAGGCGAAGAAGCGGTGTCATGCGCAGCGAGGTCCTGAAATTCGAAAAGGGCTGGACTTTACCATAGACCTCGCCCAGGCACTTACTGCCCGTTGTGGGGAGCGCTACCAGTTGAACAGTTCGCGTCGCGCCCCTTCGGTGATGGCAACGATGCCAGGATGCTTGACCTTGCGCTCGACCGAAATGGCGTAGAAGGACTCGTTCACGGCCTCGGTTTGCCCAATCAACTGTACGCCATACTGCCGACACACTTCTTCGGCAATCACGCTGGGCGCCACGAAGATGCCGCTGCCAGACTGCCCGAACGCCTGCATCAAGGCACTGTCGTCGAACTCGCCGACGATGCGCGGTTGAAGATGTTGATCACCAAGCCAGCGTAGAAGGCGGCTGCGCAGCACCGTTTCTTGCCCGGGTATGAGCAGCGGCGCATCGTGCAGGCATTCAGGGAACGGGCCATCGTGCTGAAGGGCCAATGTTGGGGTTGCGAAAAAGCTCAGGCCGCATTCTCCCAGTTTCTGGCTATACCCTTTGATGTCCAGGTGGGGCGGCATCGGGCTGTCTGAAATGACCAGGTCCAGTCGCTGAATGGCAAGGTCGGCCAGGAGCCGCTCCAGCTTGTCTTCACGGCAGTTGATGCGCAGCACGTTCTCAAGCTCCATGGTGGGTGCCAATAATCGATAGACAATGGACTTGGGCACCACGTCAGCCACCCCGACCCGGAACAGGATCTGCTCCTGAGGGCCGGCACGCAGCATGGCTTCGAGTTCGCCCCCCAGCTGGAACATCTGCTCGGCATACGTCAGCGCCTGGCGTCCGGTCTCAGTGAGTTCCAATTGCCGGCCAACCCGCTGGAACAGTTCGACGCCATAAGCCTGTTCCAATAGCGTGATCTGACCGCTGATGGTCTGTGGCGTCAGATTCAATTGCTCGCTCGCCCGAACGATGCTGCCGGTTCGGGCTACCACCCAAAAGTAGTGGAGCTGGCGATAGTTAAGCATTAGCGCAGATGCCGATTCGGAAAAAGCGAAGTATATCGCTTGAAAATACGAATTTTACAGAAGTATTGCGCCCTCTAGAATCCACTTCATTCAGGCGGATACGCGCCTGCGCACATCATTCCGGAGGCGCCTATGCTGTATTTCAAATCAATGGGTACTGCGCTGGTCATGGGCATGACGCTGTTGGCCCTGGCCGGCTGCGATCAGGCCGAGAAGTCTGCCCAGCAAGTGCTTGACCAGGCGGCGAAGTCGGCTCAGCAGGTGATCGAGCAAACCAACCAGGCGGCCCAGCAGGCCTTGAGCGACGCGCTTGGGACCGACCGGCGAGAGCCCGAGCAAGATGACACCGCTTCCGAAACCCAGGACATTTGATCCCCAACCCGCGTGACAGGATGTGAACAATGGAATATTTGCTGGAACTTGCCGCTAGCCCGACAGCCTGGGTGGCGCTCGCCACGCTGGTGGCCATGGAAGTTGTACTGGGTATCGACAACCTGATCTTCATCTCCATCCTGACCAACAAACTGCCAGTCGCGTATCGCTCCAAGGCACGCCGCATCGGTATCAGCATGGCACTGGTGATGCGCCTGGCACTGCTGAGCACCGTTGCCTGGATCGTGCAGCTGACCGACCCTGTGTTCGAGGTGTTTGGCAACGCCTTCTCCTGGAAGGATGTGATCCTGATCGCCGGCGGCCTGTTCCTGCTGTGGAAGGCCACTAAGGAAATTCACGAGAACGTCGACCCACACGGTGCCAAGGAAGAGTCCAAGGCTTCTTCTACCGTTACCTTGGGCTTCGCCGCAGCGATTTTCCAGATTTTGTTGCTCGATATTGTGTTCTCGGTAGACAGCATTATCACCGCAGTAGGCATGACTGAGCACTTGCCTATCATGATCATCGCCGTGATCACTGCCGTGATTGTGATGATGGTGGCGGCCGATCCGCTGGCCAACTTCATCAACGACAACCCAACCGTTGTCATGCTGGCGCTCGGTTTCCTGATCATGATCGGCATGACGCTGATCGCGGAGGGCTTCGGAGCCCACGTGCCCAAGGGCTATGTGTATGCCGCCATGGCGTTCTCAACCGCTATCGAGATTCTGAATATCCTGGCGCGTCGAGCACGGCTGAAGCGTGAGGCCAAGCAAGGATGACAGCAGGCGGGGCGCATGGCGCCCCATTCGCTGCATGTTTCAGGTGGGTTCAGTGCGCCGCTGCTGCGTGTGGAGCACGCCGTGCAGGGGCGGGTTGAGGGCGTGGCTGTGGTTGCGCAACGGGTTGAGCGTGCCGCCGTGCGATGCGCAGTACGCCCCAGAGCATGGCCGCTGCAACGCTGAGCCACATGCACACCAACATGATGATTGCCAAGGTCATATTCATTTGTGCCTCCATCTCTACGGCGAGCGCTTGATACGCCAGCGATTGCCTTCCAGACACTTGATTAGTGTAGCCCTTGCGTGGGTACGTTCCATCGAATAACGCCTGCGGTGCCGAGATGATTCGCCAACATGCCCTGTCGGACTGTACCGCCATCGTTGTGGGACCTATCATCGCGAACACAGCAGGGCGCTGCCTGCCCTGCGTTCAGCAAGCGAGTATCCATGCCCAATTTCACCTTCTCGTCGCCGACCAAGGTCGTTCGCCAGCTCATCCTGGCGTGCTGGTTGGGTGTCACCTTGGCAGGTTGTGCCGGGACACCTTCTACCGCACTCCAGGGCCTGCCCCAGCGGGTGGAGCTCAGCAGCGTTCCGTTCTACCGCGGTAACGCCAACCACAGCGCAGCCATGGCATTGGCCGCGATTCTGTCGCAGCAAGGTGCGCCCATCACGCCTGGGCTGCTCGATCAGCCGCTGAACCTGCCCACAGGTATCGACAGCCTAGATACCAGCATCCCGCGCGTTGCGCGCGACTACGGTAGGGTGGTGTACCCCTTGGACAAGCGGCTAGATGCCTTGTTGACGCAGGTGGCCGCTGGAAACCCGGTGCTGGTTCGCTACCAGGACGGTTCGGCATGGTGGAGCGAACCCAGGTATGCGGTATTGATAGGGTATGACCGTTACAAACAGCGTGTGCTGATGCGTGCAGGCATGCAGCGCCGCCTGGTGATGGCATTCGACGATTTCGCCTCTGCCTGGGCGAAAGAGGGCCGTTGGGCAATCCTGGTGCAGCCGCCGGGGGAGTTGCCGGCGAACGTTGACCGTCAGCGCTGGCAACAGGCCGCTGACGATCTGGCGCGTGCGGGCCAGGAACTGGCGGCCAGGCAGGCCCTGGACAGCCTCAAGTGAGGCTGCTCGCATCAGGCTTCCCACGGTCACTGAAGGCGTGGCCTTGCCGGGGCGCTGGGCTGGTCGGCATGGGCCGCAACGCGGCCCGGCGAACATGAGTGAACCCCATCACGCCAGTGGCAGCCCTTTACCGGTTGCCACGTCTTGACTCAGAAGCCCAGACGGTCACGCAAGCTGTAGTACCAAGCGCCCAAGGCACTGAAGGGCACGCGCAGCATCTGACCGCCCGGGAAGGGGTAGTGCGGCAGCCCGGCAAAGGCATCGAACCGCTCCGCCTGGCCACGCATGGCCTCGGCCAGGACTTTGCCTGCCAGATGGGTATAGGTGACCCCGTGGCCTGAACACCCCTGGGAATAATAGATGTTGTCACCGATACGGCCGACTTGTGGCAGACGCGACAAGGTGAGCAGGAAGTTGCCGGTCCAGGCGTAGTCGATCTTGACGTTCTTCAACTGCGGGAAGGCCTTGAGCATCTTCGGACGAATGATCGCCTCGATGTTGGCCGGATCCCGTGCACCATAAACCACGCCGCCTCCAAAGATCAGGCGCTTGTCGCTGGTCAGGCGATAGTAGTCGAGCAGGTAGTTGCAGTCTTCGACGCAGTAGTCCTGGGGAAGCAGTGTGCGCGCCAGTTCATCGCCCAAGGGTTCGGTCGTGATGACCTGTGTACCGCAAGGCATCGACTTGGCGGCAAGCTCCGGGACCAGGTTGCCCAGGTAGGCGTTGCCCGCCACGATGATGAACTTGGCGCGCACTTTACCCTGTGGGGTATGCACGACCGGGTTGGCGCCGCGCTCGATGCGCACCGCCGGAGTTTGTTCATAGATGGTGCCGCCCAACGATTCGACCGCAGCAGCTTCGCCGAGGGCCAGGTTGAGTGGATGGATATGCCCGCCGCTCATGTCGAGCATGCCGCCGATGTAGTTGTCGCAGGCCACCACTTCGCGGATGCGCTGTTGATCCATCAGCTCCAGCTGGTTGTGGCCGAAACGTTCCCACAGGCGCTTTTGCGATTCCAGGTGACCCATTTGCTTGCTGGTCAGCGCAGCGAACACGCCACCGTCCTTGAGGTCGCACTGGATGTTGTACTTGGCCACCCGCTCGCGAATGATGCGCCCGCCTTCGAAGGCCATCTGGCCTAGCAGCTGGGCTTGGCGAGCACCCACGGTGCGCTCGATGACATCGATGTCGCGGCTGTAGCTGTTGACGATCTGGCCACCGTTGCGGCCCGATGCGCCGAAGCCTACCTTGGCCGCTTCGACAATGCTTACCTTGAAGCCATTTTCCAGAAGGAACAGGGCGCTGGACAAGCCGGTGTAGCCCGCGCCGATGATGCAGACATCGGTTTGCACCTCACCCTGCAGCGCCGGACGTGGCGGCACCGGGTTGGCCGAGGCGGCGTAGTAGGACTGGGGGTAGGGGGTGTTAGCCATGCTGCAGAACCTCGTGTTTTATATTTTTAACGAATGTAGCGATGCTATCAATAATAATAAACACCCGCTAGTCGTCCGCCGAAAATCATGAACAGTGCTCGCGCCTGACCCCTCTTTATAAAGAGTTTGCAATTCAGTGGGTTAGCTTCAAAAAAACTGTTGACACGCCTTTGTAATTGCGTAGAATGCGCACCACGACAGGCACATAGCTCAGTTGGTTAGAGCACCACCTTGACATGGTGGGGGTCGTTGGTTCGAGTCCAATTGTGCCTACCAAATTGAAAAAGGGTGATCCGCAAGGGTCACCCTTTTTTGCGTTTTGCTTTGGAAGCGCTTAGATGGCTCCAATTCTCCGGCTGCTCGAAAGTTTTTGATTTATATCGAAAAAAAAGCTTTACAGGTGTTCAGTGAGTCTCTACTATGCGCACCACACGACAGGCACATAGCTCAGTTGGTTAGAGCACCACCTTGACATGGTGGGGGTCGTTGGTTCGAGTCCAATTGTGCCTACCAAATCCCAAAAAGGGCGATCAGAAATGATCGCCCTTTTTGCATGCCCGGCGGAATCAGCCTGTAACCTTTGGCCGCAGTTCGATGCTCAGTCTCGCGTGGTAGAATCCGCCTCTTCGAACCTGGAGGTACACGCGTGCGCAAACTGGTGGTGGTAATGGCAGTGCTGGCCCTGGCGGGCTGTGACAACGAGGTGGAGGGCGTGCACAAGCGTGTGGCCGAACACCTGCAAAATCCCAAGACCGCCAAGTTCGGTAACGTTCGCATCGATACGCAGGGTACGATCTGCGGTCAGGTGCGCGGCAAGGACGATGCCGGCCAATTCCAGGCCTACCGCAGCTATGTGGCCATCAAACGCGACGGTCAGTACGAAATCATTGTCGACGACAATGGCGACAACCTGCGTATTCGGGAGCTGTGTGGGGGTGCTGAATTGCAGCGCCGTGCGCAAGCGCTCGAAGGTGAGCCCGCGCCAGAGGGATGGGACGTCGAAGTGGTCCAGGGCGCCAACATGGGTGCACTCAGCGACATGACCGCGCGTCTGATCGAGAAAGGTATTCCGTCTTCGGTGGAGTACCGGGACGGCAAGCCTGTGGTGCTGCTGGGGCCGTTTCCTACCCGGGAGCAGGCGCAGGCCCGTCGCGATGAAGTCATGGCCAAGCTTGGCACCGACTCGGTGGTCATCCAGCACGGCGCAGCCCGCTAAGCGCTCGTGGCCGGTCGATCAGCTGCACGCCTTGAGGTCGACCGGCCCTACAAACTCATTACCGTGCCCCATCAGGCACCCGACCCGCTGGTTGCGTTGATACTCCCAAGGCTGCGGCGGATACGTCTTGTTCCATGCCTCGAACAGCTGACGGTCCTGCCTTGAGAGGCGCAAGTTGTATTGCTTGCTCATGTAGAAATAGGTGCGTGCAATCATGCCGCGGATCGAAGGCCGCGGCATGACCTTCCTGGCCTTGAAATCCACCTGGGTAAGGCATTGGCCGTATTGCCCACGTTGTTCCGGCAGCCAGCCGAAGCTGTAGTTGCTGCGGTCGCCGTTGACCTCCCCAACGCTTGGCACCAGATTGTGCAGGTCGGCTTCGGCGCGTTTGTATACCTCGTCGTGCTGCGAGCAGGCCTTACGACCGCCGCTTTGCCAACACTGGCGCTGATGGCCGATTTGCCAGGCCGGCACGATGTGCTCCCACTCGATGCGTGAAGCGCGTTGGGCATTCTTGCGTGGTGAATACCCACATGAAGCCATGTCGACTTTGTTGCCGTTGTATTTGCAACCGCAGTAGAACTCGGTGGATTGTGGTGCGTAGAGTTGCCTGGCCACCTTCTTGGCTTCCTGGAACGTGCGGGGCGCATCGGCATAGGCAAGCGGAGCCATCAGCAGGCAGGCTGCTGCAATAAGCGAAACTCTCATGGCGCGGTCAGTCTTCCTTGGGCACGGTCCAGAAAAGCTGTACGCCACCATCGTCGCGGTGGGCGAGGGTAACGTTGTCATTTTCGGCAATCTCGGCCAGCAACGTGTCCCAATCCTCTGGTGTTTCCTGTTCCAGGCGAAAAATCAAAGCCGCCCGGCTGCGCTGGGCAATGGGGTTGTTGATGATTTTCTGAATGCGCATGCCCAGTTGTTGGTAGCTGGCAGGTGAGGGCGAGGAGGTAGACACAGGCATTTCCTTTTTTTGCTGTATGCACGTACAGTATTTCACTGTAAGGGATTTCGCAACAGCTTGAAGGCAAAGTTCTGTGGATCGCCCTCGCCATGTTCGCGATTCAGGCCAGGGTCTGCTGTAATAGCGGCACTTTCCGGAAATTGCTCATGTATCGATTGGTCTTACGCGTTACCTCTTCCACGCACCTCGCCCTGTTGTTTGTCGGTGGTGTCACTTCTCATAATCAAGCTTGGGCCGACCCGGCAACCGCGATCGTTATCGATCCGATGGTTGTCACGGGTGCCTACGCGCCTACCAGCAGCTTCGATCTGCCGTTCTCGGTGGACACGGTCGACCTGTCCAATGGCACCGATGGACAACTTGGCGTCAACTTGTCAGAGGTGCTGACGAAGGTCCCTGGCCTAGTGGTGCAGAATCGCCAGAACTATGCCCAGGACCTGCAGATATCATCCCGCGGGTTTGGTGCTCGCTCTGCATTTGGCGTGCGCGGTATCAAGCTGCTCAGCGATGGTATCCCAGCCAGCACCCCGGATGGACAGGGCCAGGCAGCCACGCTGAACCTGGATGTGGCCGACCGTATCGAGGTGCTGCGCGGCCCGGCCGCTACGCTTTATGGCAGCAACGCTGGCGGTGTCATCCAGATGTTCAGCCGTGACGGGGTGGGGCCGGCTCGCCTGGGTGCCGAAACCACCTTTGGCAGCGATGGCTTCAGCAAGCATCACCTGTCGGCACAGGGGGGCAACGAGATCGGGGGTTTCGTGCTGGACGCTTCGCGCATGGACACCAATGGGTATCGCGACCATAGCGCGGCCAAGCGCGACCAGACGTTCGCCAAGGTGCACATCAGGCCGGATACCGATTCACGCCTGGCGCTGACCTACAGCAGCCTGGAACAGAACAACACGCAAGACCCGCTGGGTCAGCTTTGGTCCAGCTACAAGCACGACCCACGTTCGGTCGCCGATGGCGCAAGGGATTACAACACGCGCAAGAGCATCGATCACCAGCAGGTGGGCATGAACTACGAGCGCTACGTTGGCGACGCTACCCTTCAGTTCAATCTCTACGCAGGGCGTCGGAGCGTGGTGCAGTACCTGTCGATTCCTCGGCAAATCGCCTCCAACAGCCAGCGCGGCGGCGGTGTGGTGGATTTTGACCGCGAGTTTCACGGCGGTACGCTGCGCTGGATTCAGCCGGTACCGGCCGTTCCCGGCCATTTCACGCTCACCGTGGGTGCCGACTACGACCAGAGCACGGATGACCGTCGGGGCTTCCAGAACTTCCGGGGCGACCAACTGGGGGTCAAGGGCGAGCTCAAGCGCGACGAGAAAGACATCGCGACCAGCCTGGACCCCTATGTGCAGGCGCACTGGGAAATCGGCAACTGGACCAGCGAGCTGGGCGTGCGCTACAGCACCATGAAGATGAAGGTCGATGACCACTACCTGGAAAACGGTGACGCCAGCGGTGTCAAGCGCTATCAGCAGGCCAACCCGACGCTGTCGGTGATGTACGCCTTCACGCCTGATCTGCGTGGCTATGCCAGCGTGGGAAAGGGCTTCGAAACGCCTACGCAGGCTGAAATGGCCTATGCGCCAGGCTTGCAGGAAAGTTTCAACTTCGGGCTGGACCCGGCCACCAGCAAGCAATATGAGCTAGGAGTGAAATATCGCCTGGGCGCGGCCACGCGGCTGAATGCTGCCCTGTTCGAGATCCGCACGGATAACGAAATCGTGGTCGATAATTCCACCAACGGCCGCACCAGCTATCACAACGCCGGGCAGACTGTGCGCCGTGGTTTTGAAGCCAGCATGCAGAGCGACTTTGCCGAGCACTGGCAGACCACCTGGGTGTTCACCCATACCGACGCTCGCTACGCCGATGACTTCAAGCAAGGCGGACAAGTCATCGACAGTGGCAATCGCTTGCCGGGCGTGCCGCGAGACAATCTGTATGCAGAAGTGGTGTGGAAACCGACCGCTTCGGTCAGCATGGGGTTCGAGGGGCAGTACCGTAGCAAGGTATTCGTCGAGGACAGCAACCAGCAGAAAGCTGCGCCTGCCTATGCTGTGTTCAACTGGCGCACGCGCTTCGAGCAGCAGGTCGGCCCCTGGACTTTCCATCAACTGGTGCGTCTGGACAACGTGTTCGACCGTCAATACGTGGGTTCGGTGATTGTCGGTGACAGCAATAAACGCTACTACGAGGCAGCCCCAGGGCGTTCGTGGTACGCCGGTGCTGGCTTGGAATATCAGTTCAAGTAGTGGGCTGATAACGCTGGAGCCGGTGATCGGCTCCAGCGTTATTGGGATCAATATTCCCAGAAAATCCGCTGCAGCTCTTTGCTGTCCTGGGTCTTGGTCATGGCGACCATGGCCAGGATGCGCGCTTTCTGCGGGTTCAGGTCATGTGCCACTACCCAATCGTTCTTGTCGTCAGGCTGCTCGGCGTTGCGTAGCACGAAGCCACCCTGGTTGACGTGGGAAGAGCGAATGATCTGCACGCCATTCTTGCGCAACTCCTGCAGTGCGGGCACTACGCGCGAAGATACCGAACCGTTGCCGGTGCCTGCGTGGATCAGCGCCTTGGCGCCGTTCTGTGCCAACGCCTTGTAGGCCGTATCGGTCACGTTCCCGTAGCCGTAAGCAATGTCCACCTGAGGCAGGCTGCTGATCTGCTTGATGTCGAATTCCGAGTCCAGGGTGTGGCGCTTGGCTGGCAGGCGGAACCAGTAGGACTTGCCTTCCACGACCATGCCCATCGGGCCCCAGGCGCTCTTGAAGGCTTCGGTCTTGATGTTCACGGACTTGCTGACGTCACGGCCCGACTGGATTTCATCATTGAGCGTCACCAGCACGCCCTTGCCGCGCGACTGCTTATCGCTGGCGACGGCGACGGCGTTGTACAGGTTGAGCATGCCGTCTGCCGACATGGCGGTGCCGGGGCGCATGGAGCCGACGACCACGATAGGCTTGTCGGTTTTTTCGACCAGGTTCAGGAAGTAGGCGGTTTCTTCCAGCGTATCGGTACCGTGGGTGATGACGATGCCATCCACGTCCTTGCTGTCGGCCAGCTCAGCCACCCGCTTGCCCAGCTTGAGCAGATCGTCGTTGGAGATGCTCTCGGAGGCAATCTGCATGACCTGCTCGCCACGCACGTTGGCCAGGTCTGCCAGTTCGGGTACGCCGGCGATCAATTTGTCGACGCCCAACTTGGCGGCCTGGTAAGTGGCGCTATTGGCGGCGCTGGCACCGGCACCGGCTATCGTGCCGCCGGTTGCCAGGATGACCACGTTGGCGAGCTTCTGCTGGGTTTTGGCTTCTTCGGCCGAAACCGTGGTTGGCAGGATCAGCAGCAGGGCGAGTGCGCTGGGGGCAAAGGATTTAAGTGCGGCATTCATCGTTTTTGTGCTCTCTTCCTAATGAGATGGTTTTAGTACGTCGCGCAGTCGGTAAGGCATGTTCCGTACCAGGTCCCCGGTGGCCTCTGTAACAGCTCGTGACACCGCGCTCGGACAGGTTCAACCCCGCAGCGGGCGCTGTTGAGGATGATGTTTTGGCCGGGGCTTCGAATGACTTGCGTAATCAGGGCCGGAAGTATTTCATTCGAAAACCCGATTAATTGTAGGGAAACGTGTTCGGTTATCCGAAAATTTACGGATAATCTTGCGCTGGCTTCAGCTAAACGTATTTGACAAACGCCTACCGCGTTCGCATAGTTACCCAGCGCAAACGTTTGCTTTCCGATAAAAAAACAAGATTCGGAGTCATCGCCCATGAAACTGCCTTTCCCAGGCCGCTTGTTGGCCGCCGCTGTTCTTTCTTCTTTGACCATGGCCCTGCCACTGTCTGCTGCTCATGCCGAAGACAAACCCAAGGTGGCGCTGGTCATGAAGTCATTGGCCAATGAGTTTTTCCGCACCATGGAAGACGGCGCCAAGGCCTACCAGAAAACCCATGCAGACGAATTCGACCTGGTTGCCAACGGCATCAAGAATGAGACCGACACGGGCGAGCAGATCCGCATCGTCGAGCAGATGGTCAACGCCGGTGCCAAGGCGCTGGTGATCGCGCCGGCCGACTCCAAGGCATTGGTCTCAGCTGTGAAAAAGGCGATGGACCAGGGGGTGGTGGTGATCAACATCGACAACCGCCTTGACCCTGAACTGCTCAAGAGCAAAGGCATCAGCGTACCGTTCGTAGGCCCTGACAACCGCAAAGGCGCACGCCTGGTGGGCGAGTACCTGGCCAAGGAAAAACTCAAGGCGGGCGATCAGGTGGGCATCATCGAAGGCGTGCCGACCACGACCAATGCCCAGCAGCGTACCGCAGGCTTCAATGATGCGATGGACGCTGCGCAAATCAAGATCGTCTCTACACAGAGCGGCAACTGGGAAATCGACAAGGGTAATGCCGTCGCTGCATCCATGCTCAACGAATACCCTGAGCTCAAGGCATTGCTGGCGGGCAACGATAGCATGGCCTTGGGTGCAGTCTCGGCGGTACGAGCCGCTGGCAAGGCTGGCCAGGTGCAGGTTGTCGGTTACGACAACATCAATGCCATCAAGCCCATGATTGCCGATGGCCGCGTACTGGCAACGCTTGACCAGGCAGCTAGCCAGCAGGCTGTGTTCGGTATCCAGGCCGCGCTGAAAATGGTCAAGGGCGAGAAGCCCGATGTGGATGCCGATAACGTCATCCAGACCCCGGTCGAACTGATCACGAAGAAGCCTTGATGCTGCCAGGAGACACGGCGATGTCCGCATCGGTCCATGACGTGGTCCTGACTGCCCGCGGCCTCGGCAAGACGTACGCCCAGCCAGTGCTGGGCGAGGTGAGCCTGGAGCTGCGTGCTGGTGAGGTACTGGCCTTGACCGGCGAGAACGGCGCCGGCAAGAGCACCTTGTCCAAGTTGTTCAGCGGCCTGGAAACCCCCACTGCCGGGCACATGCTGTACCGTGGGCAGGCATATGCGCCGGTCAGTCGCAGCGAGGCCGAGCGCCTCGGCGTGCGCATGGTGATGCAGGAACTGAACCTGTTACCCACCCTGACCGTCGCAGAAAACCTGTTTCTGGACAACCTACCCAGCCGCTTCGGTTGGATCAGCCAGAAGCGCTTACGCCAGATGGCTGTCGATGCCATGGCCCAGGTCGGGCTCGAGGCGATTGACCCCGATACACCGGTCGGAGAATTGGGCATCGGTCACCAGCAAATGGTCGAGATTGCCCGCAACCTGATCGGAGACTGCCACGTGCTGATCTTCGATGAGCCCACCGCCATGTTGACCGCCCGCGAGGTCGAGTTGCTGTTCACCCAGATCGAGCGCTTGCGCGCCCGGGGGGTGGCCATCGTCTATATCTCCCACCGGCTCGAAGAACTGCAGCGCGTCGCGCAACGCATCGTCGTGCTGCGCGACGGCAGGCTGGTATGCGACGAGCCGATCCAGCGCTACAGCAGCGCCGAGTTGGTCAACCTGATGGTTGGGCGTGAGCTGGGAGAACACATCGACCTGGGCCGTCGCTCCATCGGTGGTCCATTGCTCAGGGTGGACAAGCTCAGCCGTGGTGAGAAGGTGCGTGAGGTGTCCTTCGAAGTCCGTGCAGGGGAAATCTTCGGTATCTCCGGGCTGATCGGCGCGGGTCGTACCGAGCTTCTGCGGTTGATCTACGGCGCCGACCGCGCTGACAGCGGTAGCATCGCCCTTGGCCAGCCGCCGCTGCCTGTCACCATCGATTCGCCGAAGTCCGCCGTCAGCGCGGGTATTGCCCTGATCACTGAAGATCGCAAAGGCGAAGGCCTGTTGTTGAGCCAGTCGATCAGCGCCAACATCGCCTTGGGCAACCTGGGTGCGGTGTCGCGGGCCGGTGTCCTGGACCGCGGAGCCGAACGCGAACTGGCCGAGCGGCAAATACAGGCCATGCGCATTCGCAGTGCCGGCGCCGATCAGGTCGTTGGCGAGCTGTCGGGTGGTAATCAGCAGAAGGTGGTGATCGGCCGCTGGCTTGAGCGCGATTGCCAGGTCTTGCTGTTCGACGAGCCCACGCGCGGCATCGACGTCGGTGCCAAGTTCGATATCTACGGGTTGCTCGCCGAACTCGCGCGGCAGGGCAAGGCTTTGGTCGTGGTCTCCAGCGACCTGCGCGAGTTGATGCTGATCTGCGACCGCATCGCGGTCCTGTCTGCCGGTCGCTTGATCGACACCTTCGAACGTGACCACTGGACCCAGGACCAGTTGCTGGCGGCAGCCTTCGCCGGCTATCAGAAACGTGACGCACTGCTGCACCCTGCAGCCCCCAGGATGGACGCATGAAAACCACACCGCTCGAAAACCAAAGCGCTGCCCCGGCACGCCGCAGCGGCACCTACCTGGGCCTTGGTACTTACCTGGGCCTGGCCAGCGCTTTGCTGGCGATGATCGTGCTGTTCTCGATGCTGAGCAGCCATTTCTGGTCATACAGTACCTTCAGTACCCTGGCCAACCAGATACCTGACCTGATGGTATTGGCCGTGGGTATGACATTCGTGCTGATCATCGGCGGCATCGATTTGTCGGTCGGTTCGGTGCTGGCCCTGGCCGCATCGACTGTCAGCGTGGCGATCCTTGGCTGGGGCTGGAGCATCGTGCCGGCTGCACTGCTGGGCATGGCGGTAGCCGCATTGGCTGGCAGCGTTACCGGCGTCGTCACCGTGGCCTGGCGTATCCCTTCGTTCATCGTCTCGCTGGGGGTGCTGGAAATGGCTCGCGGCCTGGCCTACCAGTTCACCGATTCGCGCACGGCCTACATTGGTGATGCCTATGCCTGGTTTTCCAACCCGATAGCCTTCGGGATATCGCCCGCGTTCATCATCGCCTTGCTGGTGATCGTGATCGCTCACCTGGTACTCACCCGTACCGTATTCGGGCGCTACCTGATCGGGATCGGCACCAACGAAGAGGCTGTGCGCCTGGCCGGTATCGACCCGCGCCCCTACAAGGTGCTGGTCTTCGCCCTGATGGGGCTGCTGGCTGGCCTGGCTGCGTTGTTTCAGGTGTCGCGCCTGGAAGCAGCCGACCCCAACGCGGGCTCCGGCCTGGAGTTGCAGGTGATTGCCGCTGTCGTGATCGGCGGTACCAGCCTGATGGGTGGGCGTGGCTCAGTCATCAGCACCTTTTTTGGCGTGCTCATCATTTCGGTGCTGGCGGCAGGCCTTGCGCAGATCGGGGCCAGTGAGCCGACCAAGCGCATCATTACCGGGGCTGTGATCGTTATTGCCGTGGTGCTCGACACTTATCGCAGCCGGCGCGCAGCCCGGCGGAACTGAACCATGGCAACCATCAAAGACGTCGCGGCGCTGGCGGGGATTTCTTACACCACAGTGTCCCATGTGTTGAATAAAACGCGACCGGTGAGCGAGCCTGTCCGGCTCAAAGTCGAGGCCGCCATTCGGGAACTGGACTACGTGCCCAGCGCCGTCGCGCGGTCGTTGAAGGCGCGCAGCACGGCCACCATCGGCTTGCTCGTGCCCAACAGCGTCAACCCTTACTTCGCCGAGCTGGCCCGAGGTATTGAAGACGCCTGCGAGCGCAATGGCTACTGCGTGATCCTGTGCAATTCCGACGACGATCCCCAAAAACAGCGCAACTACCTGCGCGTGCTGCTCGAAAAGCGCATCGATGGGCTGGTGGTAGGGTCGGTAGGGCAGGATGACGACTTGTTGCAAAGCCTTGCAGGGGTTCGCACACCCATGGTCATCGTGGACCGGGAGCTCGAAGGCGTCGACGCCGACCTGGTGCGCATCGACCACGAGTTGGGCGCCTACCTGGCTACGCGCCATCTATTGGAGCTTGGCCATCGGGATATTGCCTACATCGGTGGGCCAGCAGAAACCGGGGTGACGCAGATGCGCCTGGGCGGCTTTCGTCGGGCCTTGGCCGAGGCGGGCGTTACCGTGGCCGCTGAGCGTGTGCGCCACTGCGACTTCACGAGCCCCGGCGGCCACGCTGCAGCTGCCGAGCTGTTGGCAGGGGCGCGGCCGACGGCCATCTTCGCGGGTAACGACATGATCGGCTTCGGCGTATTGCGCGCAGCGGCCGAGCGCCACATTGACGTGCCGGGTGCGCTGTCGGTCATCGGCTTCGATGACATCGAGCTGAGCCGCTACGTCTACCCACCTTTGACCACAGTGGGGCAGTCGATCCGCGAGCTTGGCGAGAGCGCTGCGGCACTGCTGCTGGCGCGTATCGCTCAGCCCTGCAACAGCGCATCGCAGCAGCGCATCGTCACCCCGCGCATCGTTCTGCGCGAGTCCACCGGGCCGCGCCCGGACCTGTTCAACGATTACCGCTAAGGAAACAACATGAGTGCCAAGGTCGTGGTAGTCGGCAGCCTCAACATGGACCTGGTGGCGCGCGCCCAACGCCTGCCACGGCCTGGCGAGACACTGGCCGGCGATACCTTCTTCACCGCCGCCGGAGGCAAGGGGGCCAACCAGGCCGTGGCGGTCGCGCGGCTGGGCGCCAGCGCGGCAATGATTGGCTGCGTAGGCGACGACGCCTACGGCCCGCAATTGCGCAATGCCCTGGAAGTAGAAGGCATTGACTGCCAGGGCGTGGTCACCTGCACCGGCGTGTCCACAGGGGTGGCGATGATCACCGTGGATGCGGCCAGCCAGAACTGCATCGTGATCGTGCCTGGGGGCAACGGGCTGCTGGTGCCAGACGCCGTAGCGCGCTTCGACGGCCTGCTGCAGGCGGCGCAGGTGATCATCTGCCAACTTGAAGTGCCATTGGCTACCGTGGCCTGGACGTTGGCCAGGGGTCGTCAGCTCGGCAAGCGGGTGATACTCAATCCGGCGCCGGCAACAGGGCCGCTGCCCGCCGAATGGTTCAGCCATGTCGATTACCTGACGCCCAACGAAAGCGAGGCCGAGGCGCTGACCGGTGTTGCTGTGCACGATCAGGCCAGCGCTTTATTGGCAGGCGCGCGCCTGCTGGCGCTGGGAGCTGGCAAGGTGATCATCACCCTCGGCGCACAAGGTGCCTTGTTGGTCACGCCCGCTGGCCACCAGCATTATCCAGCACCCGTGGTGCAAGCCTTGGACACCACTGCCGCAGGGGACACCTTCATCGGAGGCTTTGCGGCGGGGCTGGTGCAGGGCCTGGAGGAGGGCGAGGCAATCCGCTTCGGGCAACGGGCTGCTGCCCTGTCGGTGACCCGCGCCGGCGCGCAACCTTCCATTCCCAGGCTCGCGGAGCTACTGCCATGAAGAAGACGCCCTTGCTGAACATTGCACTGTCCCGGACCATTGCCAGCATGGGCCATGGCGACATCCTGATCATCGGCGATGCCGGGTTACCCGTACCGCCCGGCGTCGAGCTGATCGACTTGGCCGTCACCCCGGGGCTGCCTGATTTCGCCAGTGTGCTGCGTTGTGTGCTGAGCGAACTGCAGGTCGAGCGTCACCTGTTGGCCGAAGAAATACAAACCGTGGCGCCGCCGGCTTTTGCAGAAATCGAGCGCCTGAAGGGCACGCTGGGCGAGCGTGAATACATGCCCCATGAAGCATTCAAGCTACTGTCGCGTAAGGCGCGGGCCATGGTACGCACGGGTGAGTGCCAGCCCTACAGCAATATCGCCCTGGTGTCTGGCGTAACGTTCTGACACTGACGGTTTCCTACTCGTTATCCACTGGCAACAGGAGTGCCTCGTCATGCTAAAACCCCTGCTTCAAGGACTCGCTCTCATGGCCGCAGCGTCTGCCGTACAAGCGGCACCCATCGACTTGATCATCGACACCGATCCGGGGGCTGACGATCTGGTTGCACTCTTTCTGGCCATGGCTTCGCCTGATGAGCTTAAGATTCGTGCCATCACGACAGTTGCCGGCAACGTGCGTCTGGAGAAGACCGCCCGTAACGCCCGTCTTGCCCGCGAATGGGCAGGCCGTGAGGATATTCCGGTGTACGCCGGTGCGGGTCGCCCCTTGGTGCGCGCCCCCATTTACGCGGCCGAAGTGCACGGTGAAGAAGGTGTCACCGGGGTAGAGGTACATGAACCCAAGCAGCCTTTGGCGAGCGGCAACGCTGTTCAGTACCTGGTCGACACGCTAGGTACCGCCCCGCCACACAGCGTGACGCTGGCCATGCTTGGGCCACAGACCAACCTGGCGCTGGCCTTGATCCAGCGCCCGGAGATCGCCAAGGGCATCAAGGAAGTGGTGGTGATGGGCGGGGCTCATTTCAACGGTGGCAATATCACACCTGCGGCCGAGTTCAACCTGTATGCCGACCCACACGCGGCTGCCGTGGTACTGGCAAGTGGCGTACCGTTGACCTACCTGCCCCTGGACGTTACCCACAAGCTGCTGACCAGCGACGCACGGCTCAAGCAACTGGCCGGCGTCAACACACAGGCCAGCAAGCGTGTGGTGGACATCCTCAATGCCTACATCACCCATGACATGGCGTTATACGGAATGCCCGGTGGCCCGGTGCATGACGCCAGCGTCATCGCCTATCTGCTCAAACCCCACCAGTTCAGCGGCCGGCGGATCCACATGACGATCGACACCCGCGAGGGGCCGACCTTCGGCCAGACAGTGGCAGACTGGTACGGGGTGCTCAAGCAACCGGCCAATGTCATGTGGGTAGAGGAGGGGGATGCCCAGGGGCTGTTCGACCTGCTTAGCGAGCGGCTGGCGCGTTTGAAGTAGCAAGGCGTGGCGCATACCGTTCGACCACCTGGTCGATGAAGCCGCGCGCTGCCTCTGCGCCGCGGTCGCGTACCAGGAGGTCGATGGCGATCAGCAGCAACTCCTCCGGGGTGCTGGGGCTATAGGCGCTTTGCCCCTCCGCCCATTTGACCTTGATGTCGGCATCGATGCTGTGGGTGCTCATGAAAAGCTCTCGCTTGCGGCGCGGGATGAAAGAACGAACGTCCAAACCTGGCATTCGTAGCAGGCACTATGCCTTCACTTCTTAAAGTAAATCATGACTTTGCAGGCCAAACCAAGCGGCGTGTGGGCCGGGCGGTAAAATTCGGTCACGATTGTGTCCCCCATCAGCCGCCCTGATGGTGCAGACTTGGCCAGTTTTGCAACGAATTTAAGGTGAGGCTGTCGGATCAGGCAGTTCCCAAATGATCTAGGAGGCTTCATGTTACGTACCCGTGCTTATCTGGCGACCCTGGCGGTGGCTGCTGTCCTGGCGGGCTGCAGCACTGGTGGAGACTCCACTGGCGGCCAAGTGCCTGAGGCACCTGCGGGCAATGATGGACGCTGCCAGGCCAGCGGCGCTGATTTTGCAGTGGGCAAGATGGGGAGCGCAGAGCTGCTGGAGCAGGCCCGCAAGGCGAGCGGTTCGCAAATGGCGCGCATCCTCAAGCCCCACGATGTGGTGACCCTGGAATACCGCTCAGAGCGGCTCAACTTGAACGTCGACGAGCAAGGGCGCGTGACACGCGTCAACTGCGGCTAAAGATCTACCTCGCGTATCGAGGGCGCCTGTGCCCTGTACGTGAGCCGTCAAAGCCAAGTCAAAAAAAACCCGCCACGAGGGCGGGTTTTTTTACGGCTATCCGAATTACTCCGGACGAACCTGCGCAGCCTGCATGCCCTTCTGGCCGCGCTCGGCGACGAAGGAAACAGTTTGGCCTTCTTTCAGGCTCTTGAAGCCGTCAGATTCGATGGCTTTGAAGTGAACGAACAGGTCGTCGCCGCCGCCTGCTGGGGTGATGAAGCCGAAGCCTTTTTCATCATTGAACCATTTGACGGTGCCGGTTTGGCGATTGGACATGGGTGAATCTCCAGAACATTTAGTATTTTCGGTGGTGCAATGCGGCCAAGGCTACGGAGCACGGGTACATCATAGTCTAATTCTGCGGCTGTCGCGTCTTTTACCTTCGCCCCAGTGTGATCCAGCGCAATTTCTTGGCGGACCACCGGTAGCTACACAGCGTCAGCTTTTAGGTGCGCAGGCCTGTTTCACGACGCTTTGCGCCTTTTGCATGAGTTTGGCGTCAACGCCATCCTTGCTGTCGAGGTCGGCAATTTCAGCGTCGGAGAAATTCTTCTTGATCGCTTTTGCACCACAGTCGCAGTGCTTTTTCGCTGCGGCGGCATCAACGCCCTGACCAGTGGCAACTTGCGTGCACTGGGCCATATAGGCATTTTCCTTGCCGGCAGGGAAGTTGCCAGCGTTCGCGGCCATTGGCATCAGCAGGGCGCCAGCGGCCGCAACGGCCAGAAGAGACGGAACTCGCATAACCGATTACTCCTTGGGTCAGTTCTCATCAAGAGCAGGTTGCTTCCACACGTCTGATAGGGAAGCTGTCGCGGAAGTTCACCGCCGGCGGCAATTTCCAAATATTCCTGCGCACGGCTCTGACTGCGTGCTAGCATGCCCGGCTTGCAGCTGACAACGTCCACGCTGCTGTTCCATTTTCTTTCCAGTCACTCTGGTTCGTCCCCGCAAGCCCAAAGGCTTCTGCCACTGTGAGGCAGGCTTCCCGTCAAACGGAAGGCAGGTTCGGATCTTGTACTGGCTCATCCCAACCCACGTGACCTTTGGTAGGGGTCACCACTAGGAGAGGAGGCGCCAATGCCCACCATTACTCTTCCCGATGGCAGCCAGCGTTCGTTCGATCACCCCGTGTCCGTTGCCGAGGTCGCCGCATCCATCGGCGCCGGTCTGGCCAAGGCTACCGTTGCCGGCAAGGTAGACGGCAAGCTGGTCGACGCGTGCGACCTGATCCAGAACGACGCTACGCTGCAGATCATCACCCCCAAAGATGAAGAGGGACTGGAGATCATTCGTCACTCGTGCGCCCACTTGGTTGGCCACGCGGTGAAGCAGCTGTATCCGACCGCCAAGATGGTGATCGGCCCTGTGATCGACGAAGGCTTCTATTACGATATCGCTTACGAGCGGCCCTTCACGCCGGATGACCTGGCGGCCATCGAGAAGCGCATGCAGCAGTTGATCGACACGGACTACGACGTCATCAAGAAGATGACTCCGCGCGCTGAAGTCATCGACGTGTTCACCGCCCGTGGCGAAGACTACAAGCTGCGCCTGGTCGAGGACATGCCGAACGAGCAGGCCATGGGCCTGTACTATCACGAAGAATACGTGGACATGTGCCGCGGCCCGCACGTGCCCAACACCCGTTTCCTCAAGGCATTCAAGCTGACCAAGCTGTCCGGCGCCTACTGGCGTGGCGATGCCAAGAACGAACAGTTGCAGCGCGTATACGGCACTGCCTGGGCGGACAAGAAGCAGCTGGCGGCCTACATCCAGCGCATCGAAGAAGCCGAGAAGCGCGACCATCGCAAGATCGGCAAGCAGCTCGACCTGTTCCATTTGCAGGAAGAAGCACCGGGCATGGTGTTCTGGCACGCTAACGGCTGGACTGTCTACCAAGTGCTCGAGCAGTACATGCGTAATGTCCAGCGCGAGAACGGTTATCAGGAAATCAAGACCCCGCAAGTGGTCGACCGCATCCTGTGGGAGCGTTCGGGCCACTGGTCCAACTACGCCGAGAACATGTTCACCACGTCGTCGGAGAGCCGTGACTACGCAGTCAAGCCAATGAACTGCCCGTGCCACGTGCAGGTCTTCAACCAAGGGCTCAAGAGCTACCGCGACCTGCCGCTGCGCCTGGCCGAGTTTGGTGCGTGCCACCGCAACGAGCCATCTGGCGCCCTGCACGGCATCATGCGTGTGCGCGGCTTCGTACAGGACGATGCCCACATCTTCTGCACCGAAGAGCAGGTGAAGAAAGAAGCGGCCGACTTCATCAAGCTGACCCTGGATGTGTACAAGGACTTCGGCTTCAGCGACATCGCCATGAAGTTGTCCACCCGTCCGGCCAAGCGTGTTGGCTCCGAAGAGCTGTGGGACCGTGCCGAGGGCGCGTTGGCCGATGCCCTGAACGAATCTGGCCTGGAGTGGGAATACCAGCCGGGCGAGGGCGCCTTCTACGGGCCGAAGATCGAGTTCAC
Organism: Pseudomonas sp. UBA5568; assembly: GCF_002425525.1. Lineage (NCBI taxonomy): Bacteria > Pseudomonadati > Pseudomonadota > Gammaproteobacteria > Pseudomonadales > Pseudomonadaceae > Pseudomonas > Pseudomonas sp. UBA5568. The sequence continues at coordinate 86,551 of NZ_DIMK01000014.1, forward strand.
CCTGCGTGACTGCCTCGGCCGTAACTGGCAGTGCGGCACCCTGCAGTACGACCCGAACCTGCCGGAGCGTCTGGACGCCAGCTACATCGCCGAAGACAACAGCCGCGTGCGCCCGGTGATGCTGCACCGCGCCATTCTGGGTTCGTTCGAGCGCTTCATCGGCATGCTGATCGAGCACTACGCCGGCGTGTTCCCTGCCTGGCTGGCGCCGACGCAGGCGGTGATCATGAATATCACCGACAAACAGGCCGATTTTGCCCTTGAAGTTGAGAAAACTCTGAACGGTAGCGGTTTCCGTGCCAAGTCGGACTTGAGAAATGAGAAGATCGGCTTTAAAATCCGTGAGCATACTTTGCTCAAGGTCCCGTACCTTTTGGTTATAGGGGACCGCGAAGTCGAAACGCAGACCGTAGCAGTGCGTACTCGCGAAGGCGCTGACCTGGGCTCCATGCCCGTCGCCCAGTTCGCTGAGCTCCTGACGCAAGCGGTTTCCCGGCGTGGTCGCCAAACAACGGAGTAATGACTATTAAGCGTGAAATGAGAAATGATAAACGTGCTGTACCGAAGGCCCCGATCAACGAGAATATCTCGGCCCGCGAGGTTCGGTTAATTGGCGCAGACGGCGAGCAGGTTGGCATCGTCTCGATTGATGAAGCGCTTCGTATCGCTGAAGAAGCGAAGCTGGATCTGGTGGAAATCTCTGCAGACGCGCTTCCGCCCGTCTGCAAGGTGATGGACTACGGCAAGCACCTCTTCGAGAAGAAGAAGCAGGCCAACGAAGCCAAGAAAAACCAGAAACAGATCCAGATTAAAGAAATCAAGTTTCGTCCAGGGACGGAAGAAGGGGATTACCAGGTAAAACTACGCAACCTGGTACGTTTCCTTACCGAAGGGGACAAGGCCAAGATCTCTCTGAGATTCCGTGGTCGTGAGATGGCCCACCAGGAGCTGGGCATGGAGCTGTTGAAGCGGGTTGAAGCTGACCTGATCGAATACGGTTCCGTCGAGCAGCATCCTAAGATGGAAGGACGCCAGCTTATGATGGTCATCGCCCCCAAAAAGAAGAAGTAATCTCCCGGGCACGGCAGGCCTGATGATTATTGTGTAATTTTTATCGAATGCGGAGTTCCAACATGCCAAAAATGAAAACCAAGAGCGGTGCTGCGAAGCGCTTCCTGAAGACCGCTTCGGGCTTCAAGCACAAGCACGCTTTCAAGAGCCACATCCTGACCAAAATGTCGACCAAGCGTAAGCGTCAACTGCGCGGTGCCAGCTTGCTGCACCCGTCCGACGTGGCAAAAGTCGAGCGCATGCTGCGCGTACGTTAATTCTGGTTAAGATAGAGGAAGTTACTCATGGCTCGTGTTAAGCGTGGCGTCATCGCCCGTAAGCGTCACAAGAAAATTCTGAAACTGGCTAAAGGTTACTACGGTGCACGTTCGCGCGTATTCCGTGTTGCCAAGCAAGCGGTCATCAAGGCAGGCCAGTACGCCTACCGCGACCGTCGCCAGAAGAAGCGTCAGTTCCGCGCACTGTGGATCGCTCGTATCAACGCCGGTGCCCGCACCAACGGTCTGTCCTACAGCCGTTTGATTGCTGGCCTGAAAAAGGCTTCGATCGAAATCGACCGTAAGGTTCTGGCCGATCTGGCAGTGAACGAAAAAGCGGCGTTTGCTGCGATTGTCGAGAAAGCTAAAGCCGTTCTGGCTTAAGTACCCGCGACAATCACCCGGCGACGCCTGCGTCGCCGGGCATTGAACGTCATCGATAGGGGAAGAGCCTTCAAAGCTCTTCCCCTATTTTCGTATCTGGAGTCTGTACATGGAAAACCTGGATGCGCTGGTCTCCCAAGCCCTGGAGGCCGTGGAGCGCGCTGAAGACATCAATGCCCTGGAACAGATCCGGGTCAACTATCTCGGCAAGAAGGGCGAGCTGACCCAGGTGATGAAGACCCTGGGCAACCTGCCAGCCGAGGAGCGGCCCAAAGTGGGCGCGCTGATCAACGACGCCAAAGAGCGCGTCACCGTTGTGCTGAACGCACGCAAGGCAGCCTTCGAAGAAGCCGAGCTCAGCGCTCGCCTGGCTGCCGAATGCATTGATGTGACCCTGCCAGGCCGTGGCCAGGCCACCGGTGGCTTGCACCCCATCACCCGTACACTCGAACGCATCGAACAGTTCTTCACGCACATTGGCTACGGCATTGCCGAAGGTCCTGAAGTCGAAGACGACTATCACAACTTCGAAGCGCTCAACATCCCGGGCCACCATCCGGCCCGGGCGATGCACGATACCTTCTATTTCAACGCCAACATGCTGCTGCGTACCCACACATCGCCGGTGCAGGTACGGACCATGGAGTCCACCCAGCCACCCATTCGCATTGTATGCCCTGGCCGCGTTTACCGCTGCGACTCGGATATCACTCACTCGCCGATGTTCCACCAGGTCGAAGGCTTGCTGATTGACCGCGGCATCAATTTCGCCGACCTCAAGGGCACCATCGAAGAATTTCTGCGTGTGTTCTTCGAAAAAGAACTGGCGGTGCGTTTCCGTCCATCGTTCTTCCCCTTCACCGAGCCGTCTGCTGAGGTGGATATCCAGTGCGTCATGTGCTCGGGCAATGGCTGCCGGGTATGCAAGCAGACCGGCTGGTTGGAAGTGATGGGCTGCGGCATGGTGCACCCGAACGTGCTGCGCATGTCGGGCATCGATCCTGAAGAATTCCAGGGCTTTGCCTTCGGCATGGGCGCCGAGCGCCTGGCCATGCTGCGCTATGGCGTCAATGATCTGCGTTTGTTCTTCGACAACGACCTGCGGTTCTTAGCCCAATTCCGCTAAGCCAATCGACGCAACCTTCAGGAGAAGAACAGCATGAAATTCAGTGAACAGTGGCTGCGCGGTTGGGTAAACCCGCAAGTCTCCCGTGACGAACTGGTGGCCCGCCTGTCCATGGCCGGCCTGGAAGTCGACAGCGTAACCCCTGCTGCTGGCCAGTTCAGCGGCATCGTGGTGGGTGAAATCCTTGCCACCGAACAACACCCGGACGCCGACAAGCTGCGTGTGTGCCAGGTCAGCAATGGTCAGGAAACGTTCCAGGTCGTGTGCGGCGCGCCTAACGCACGGCCAGGGATCAAGATCCCGTTTGCCATGATCGGCGCCGAACTGCCTGGCGACTTCAAGATCAAGAAGGCCAAGCTGCGCGGTGTGGAGTCCTTCGGCATGCTCTGCTCGGCGGCGGAATTGCAGATCAGTGAAGAAAACGACGGTCTGCTCGAACTGGCCAGCGATGCGCCGGTAGGCGAGGACATTCGCCAGTACCTGAGTCTGGATGATGCCAGTATCGAAATCGGACTTACCCCCAACCGGGGTGATTGCCTGTCGATCGCTGGTCTGGCCCGCGACGTCAGCGCGCTGTACGACGTACCGGTTACCCGCCCGCTGGTACCCGCCGTGGCTGCCGCGCACGACGAAGTACGCCCGGTCGAGGTCCAAGCGCCGGCTGCCTGCCCACGTTACCTGGGTCGGGTGATCCGCAACGTTGACCTGAGCAAGCCGACGCCGCTTTGGATGGTCGAGCGTCTGCGCCGCAGCGACGTGCGCAGCATCGACGCTGCCGTAGATATCACCAACTACGTGATGCTCGAACTCGGCCAGCCGATGCACGCTTTTGACCTGGCAGAGATCAACGGCGGCATTCGCGTGCGCATGGCCGAAGAGGGCGAAAAACTCGTCCTGCTAGACGGCCAGGAAGTTGCACTGCGTGCCGACACCCTGGTCATCGCCGACCACACCCGCGCCCTGGCCATCGCCGGCGTCATGGGCGGCGAGCACAGCGGCGTCGATACTGCCAAAACCCGCGATCTGTTCCTGGAAAGCGCGTTCTTCGAGCCGATTTCCGTTGCAGGCAAAGCCCGCTCCTACGGCCTGCACACGGATGCCTCGCACCGTTACGAGCGCGGCGTCGATTCCCAGTTGGCCCGTGAAGCCATGGAGCGTGCGACCGCGTTGCTACTGGAAGTGGTAGGCGGTGAAGCCGGCCCCATCGTCGAAGCCGTCAGCGAACAACACCTGCCCAGCATCGCCCCGGTTACCTTGCGTGCCGAGCGCATCGCCCAGATGCTTGGCATGGAAATGGACCCGGCCCAGGTCGAGCAGTTGCTCAACAACCTTGGTCTGGCTACCCAGGCGGACGGGGCAGGGCAGTGGACGGTCAACGTTCCGAGCCACCGCTTCGATATCAGCCTTGAAGTCGACCTGATCGAAGAGCTCGCGCGACTGTACGGTTACAACAACTTGCCCGTGCGTTACCCGCAGGCACGCCTGGCGCCGCAAGCCCGTCCGGAAACCCGTGGCGAGCTGCCGAACCTGCGTCGTCTGCTGGTTGCTCGTGGTTATCAGGAAGCCATTACCTACAGCTTCATCGATCCGAAACTGTTCGAGCTGTTCAGCCCAGGCGTAGAGCCACTGTTGCTGGCCAACCCCATCTCCAGCGACATGGCGGCCATGCGTGCCTCCTTGTGGCCGGGCCTGGTCAAGGCAGTGCAGCACAACCTCAATCGCCAGCAGGACCGGGTGCGCTTGTTCGAAAGTGGCCTGCGTTTCGTTGGCCAACTGGGCAACTTGGCGCAGGAGCCGATGATTGCCGGCGTCGTTACGGGCAGCCGCTTGCCTGAAGGCTGGGCCAATGGCCGTGACACCATCGACTTCTTCGACGTGAAGGCCGATGTGGAAGCCTTGTTGGGTCATTCCGGCGCGCTGGACGATTTCACCTTCGTCGCTGGCAAGCATCCAGCCTTGCACCCTGGTCAGACGGCTGAAATCCAGCGTGAAGGCAAGGTTGTTGGCTATTTGGGCGCGCTTCATCCCGAGCTTGCAAAAGCCCTGGACCTGGACCGTCAAGTCTTCGTTTTCGAGTTGGTGCTGGCCGATGTGGTCGAAGGCCGGTTGCCGAAATTCAGCGAGCTGTCCAAGTTCCCGGAAACTCGTCGTGACCTGGCGTTGATCGCAGGACGTGATGTAGCGTCTCAAGACGTACTTGACGTAATTCGTGACAATGCAGGCGAATGGCTCACAGACCTCAGGCTGTTTGATGTCTACCAGGGTAAAGGCATTGATCCTGATAGAAAAAGCCTGGCAGTCGGCTTGACCTGGCAGCATCCATCGCGCACTCTTAACGACGATGAGGTGAACACTACCTTGCACACTATCCTCACCTCGCTCGAACAAAGGTTGAACACCACGTTAAGGAAATAACGGCATGGGTGCTCTGACGAAAGCTGAGATGGCCGAGAGGCTGTACGAGGAGCTGGGGCTTAACAAGCGTGAGGCCAAGGAGCTGGTCGAGCTGTTTTTCGAAGAAATTCGGCACGCACTTGAAGAGAACGAGCAGGTCAAGTTGTCCGGTTTCGGCAACTTCGACCTTCGCGATAAACGCCAACGGCCGGGCCGCAACCCCAAGACTGGGGAAGAAATCCCGATCACCGCACGGCGCGTCGTCACCTTTCGTCCAGGGCAGAAGTTGAAGGCCCGGGTTGAGGCCTATGCTGGAACCAAGCCATAACGACGAACTGCCCCCCATACCGGGCAAACGGTACTTCACCATTGGTGAAGTGAGCGAACTTTGCGCTGTAAAACCGCACGTGCTGCGGTATTGGGAGCAGGAGTTCGATCAGCTCAATCCTGTGAAGCGGCGGGGCAATCGGCGTTATTATCAGCGCCAAGACGTGCTGATGATCCGCCAGATCCGCGCATTGCTTTACGACCAGGGCTTCACCATCGGCGGGGCGCGCTTGCGGCTTTCCAGTGATGAGGCCAAGGATGAGTCGAGCCAGTACAAACAGCTGATTCGTCAGATGATTGTGGAGCTGGAAGATGTGCTGGTGGTGTTGAAGAAGTGACCGTTGTTTAAGATGAGTGGAAATTTTTGAAAAAAAGCTTCCATTAATCAAAAGGTTAGGGTATCTTCTTCATCGTTCTCAGCGGTAACGAGAACATGCTTCAAACCGAGTCGGGGCGTAGCGCAGCCCGGTAGCGCACTTGCATGGGGTGCAAGGGGTCGAGTGTTCGAATCACTCCGTCCCGACCATTATATTCAATGACTTAGCCACCTTAGGGTGGCTTTTTCATTTCTGCATCTGGGGAGATTTTCGGGACATCATCCGATTTTCCTCTTCAAGATCGTCAACACAGGGCCTCTAGAGTTCGTTGTTGATACCATGTTCGCAGCCTCAATCAGCTTGCCCAGCTCTGCGCCGGAGTAATAACTGGTGATGCTGCCGTTCTTGTGCCCGAGCAGTGATTTCCGATCTTCCTCAGTAACGCCTGCTGCCAGCAGTCGTCGACCGAAGGTATGCTTGAAATCGTGAATCCTGATCAAGGCATATCCAGGGTGAGCGGGGCGAAGGTTGTCCTCCTGCCAGGGTTTCGCCGCTCTTACCCGTGCCCTCTTCCAGGGGCTCCGTCTCGGGCCAATACTTGTAGCCAGCGTGTTGCTCGCAGACGGGACGCCTTTCAAGACGTCGAACGCGCCTACCTTTACGTTGACCACCTCGTGGGCCAGATACTCAGGGGGTCATTGCTCTCATAGATCCGGCCTACACTGGCACGCAGATGCAGTTGGCTATTATGCTTCACCATACGGCACGCTCGGCGTGGGCTATTTGTGCCTGTCGATTTACTTTCAAAGCGCTTCATGCGCGAGTAGCGGTGCCTCTCATTTCCTACCGATTTGAAACTTCAGCTTATCGGTTGGCCACCAGTTGAAAGACGGCGGTGGCTCATAACAGCCTGGCTGGTTAGCAGGCGAAGCATCACACCGAACGGCGTATCCCTTAGAGCCTACCTCCGTAGTGTCATCGCTGGAGCTGTAGTGAGAGCAGCCCGCCAGCGCAGTGAATATGAGTGATGCAGCAACACGCTTCATAAAGAAATTCCTTCCATAGATTGCACTATCGTATCGCTTAGCAGTAGCGGGGATAGCCCCGCTCGTCGACGCCTGCATTGCTCGGTATTGCTAGGCTCACTGTATCCGAGGTCGTCGTGCTTTGGTGACACAGATCTCAAAGACCACCCGTGATTCAAGAAAGCGAGTCGAGCAGCTTGTTGAGGATGCCTTCCTGGTATTGCCGGTTGTAGCAGCCCGGTTGATTCGCAGGAGTGTCATCGCACGCAATCTCATGCTTGTTAGTGGGGCTCCCGTAGGTGCTGTTGGAGAAGTGGGAGCAGCCAGTAAGCAGCCAGCTGAATGGCGCTAGTGCGAAAAATCCATTTTCCATATCCAGTGGCGCGTATCGGATGATGCAGATTGGACGTTCGTGCAACCAATAAGGCACATCCAAGCCCGCCCAGTGTGGGCTTTTTTGTCCGGAGAAAACCTATGACTACACCCCGCGGTGTCCGCAACACCATCCAGGGAACATCGATTACAGCTCGCGCAACGCCTGGCAAGAGCAACTGGGCCTGGAGGTAGGCGTGACCAAGCCGCGCTTCGCCCGCTTCGACCATCCAGAGAACGGCGTCCGTGTCCTGGGCAAGCTGCTGCTCAATTATCGGGGCAAGGATGGGATGCCCGGCGTTGGCCGGCCTGGTATCGACACTCCGCTGGAGTTCATCAACCGGTGGGCGCCAGCGAGCGAGAACGACACCAATGCCTATGCGAAAGCCATCGCCAAGCGCCTGGGCGTCGGCGTGCGCAACTCGATTGTCATCTTCAGGCCGCAGATCCTGCGCGAACGGGTGGTCGGCATCATCGTGCACGAAAACGGCATCAACCCGTATCCGTCCACGCTGATCGATGAGGGCATCAGGCGGATCCTGACGTGAACCCCTGGGTTGGCTTAGCGGCTGCCGTGGTATTGATCAACGATCCAGACGCACGCGCTGCCGCGCTTCGGGGGCTGGCCCACGGCCGCTACAGTAACAAACTGTGCTGTTGAGCAATCAGGTTGGGATGAGTCCTGCTTCTTGATAAGTTGACACCAGATCATCGAATAGATTGAGATCCTCGGAAGTCCGCGCAATCAGCTGCGCACCAGCGACGGCCGTGTAGATGGCGCGTGCACGACGCTCACAGGCTGCGCCAGCGCCCCAGCCAGCATCTGCCAATACGGCTGCAAGCCATCTCACGTTAACGTCCGCATACTTTTTGATCTCTTTGGATACTTGCTCGGGTAAATCTTCGTATTCTGCGGCCATGAAGCTGGATAGGCAGAGCCGATTATGGTCCTTCAAGGATTTACGAAAGATAGAGGGGTACAGCAGCAAACACTGAAGCGGATCAGTATTCGAAGCCCGTATTTCTGCAAGCATCGTTAGTGTGTCCTGCCAATAGCGTTCTGCGACGGCAGCGCCTAGATCAGCCTTGCTCGCGAAATGATAGTAGATACTTGCGTTCTTGATGCCCACCTCTTCAGCAATACTGCGAAAATTGATGCCGCTGTATCCATGCAGCTGCGCTGCGGATCTTGCCGCAGCCAAGATGGCTTCACGGGCGTTTTCATTCACGTTGGTGCCTTTCGGATCAGATTATGTGTGCTGCACATCATACCCATCAAGAAGCTACCTGCCAATTGACAGGTAGGGGTTGACACGCCTATAAAGCTAGCTCAATCTTAACCTACCAACTGATAGGTAGTTAAGAAAGCCATGACCACTCCACAGCAGCACGTTGACACCCCGAGTACTCCTTCTATGAAAATCTATGACTGGTTCGATGGGCCGTACCCAGCCCGGATACGTATCGCCCTGGCTGAAAAAGGCCTCCTTCAGGATATCGAGTTCGTCTCGGTGAACCTGTGGACAGGCGAACACAAGCAACCTGATTTTCTTGCAATCAACTACTCTGGCACGCTCCCTGTGCTGGAGCTGCAAGACGGAACTCTGATTGCGGAATGCACCGCGATTACGCAATACCTGGATAGCTTGGACGGTAATCCGACGCTCACAGGCGAAACGCCTCTGGAGAAGGGGCTGATCCACATGATGACCAAGCGCGCTGAAATCGAATTTCTTGATGCCGTAAGCGTTTACTTTCACCACGCCACTCCTGGCTTGGGCCCGGAGGTTGAGCTGTATCAGAACGCTGAGTGGGGTGCCAAGATGGGCGAGAAAGCGATCAGAGGTATGCGTTATTTCAACGATCTGCTCGAAGGTCAGCCATTCGTTGCCGGCAACACGTTTTCAATGGCGGACATCGCCGTGCTGGGCGGTATGATCTTCGCATCGCTGGTGAAGCTGCAGGTACCCGAAGAATGCGTCGCGTTGCGAGCATGGCATGACGGTATGCAGAAACGCCCTAGCTATCAAGCCTGGCGTGCCCTGGTTGAGCAGGGTGCTCCAAAGCGTTAGTGATTGATCAAGCGCATCCTCTTTCCCCATCCCTGATAAATGCGGACTCGAGGGTCATGGAGGGCGATACGTTCGAGGTGTGAGGTGTGGTCCTGTTCAGCGTCCGGGATCACGACCGTGTAGCAGGGTTAGGGATTGGATTCGGCAGAGCGTCGGAGGAGGGTGGCCACGCTGTCTAATACTCCCTTGAAGCATTGCGCTTTCAATAGGCTAAACCCGCTGAAAATGGGGCAAGGGCATTAGACAGTCATGCCTTGGGAGCCGCAGATTTGTGCGGCTTTAGGAGCGCATATTCCGTTAATGCTGCAGTACAGTTAGGCTTCAGGGAGCGACACTGAGTTAGGAAATTCATACACGAACTTCACCAGCATCTCGGTGAATTTTACCAGCTCGTTAGCGTCTTGCTTGCTCACAAGTGCAATTTCGTGGGTGGCTTCGTTTCCCTTGTTCCGAATGTGATCAACCCAGATCTTGCCTGGTCACGCTGCCATTCTTGTGTCCAAACACGACTCGCGATCCTCCTTCGTTACCCCTGCAGCCTTAAGGCCCTGACCGAAAGTGTGCTTTAAGTTGTGAATCCTGATCGAGGTCTAGACCACAGCGCTGGACTCATCGGCAGCAGTCAGCGCTATGCACAAGATGCACCCCAAACCGTTTTCACTGAGTGGCAGCGGTGTTGAGCCTGTCTTGGCAGAGGGCGCCGTATGCATTTTCATCGATCGGCTTGGCGTCTGGGCTGCCGAGATCTTCCATCGCCAAGCGGTATGTCTCAGGCGCGACATAGGCGGCTAAGGCACAGATGCAGGTGATGAAAAACGCCGACCCCCCCACAATAAGCCAGATGTTGTCCGAGCCCGGTGGTGCAATGGCAGCAAAGATGGCTGGCAGCATGGCGGTGCACATGGTGCTGACGTTCTGTGCGATGGCCATGGCCGAGACGCGGTAGCGCGTGTTGAACAGCTCCGGGAAGAAGCTTGGGAAAACTGCATTGTAGCCTTGGTAGACCATACCCCACATGAGGATCGAAGCGGCAAAGGCCAGCGGCACGCTCTGGATACTGATCGCATACAGATAACCGAAAGCCAGCAGCCCCGAGCCCAGACAGCCAATGATCATGATCGGACGCCGGCCGATCTTGTCAGACAGGCTACCAACGAACGGGATCATGAGCACTGCGACGATGTTGCCCACTACTGGGATCCACAGGTAGACGCTTTGGTCAAAACCAATGCCGTAGGCCGGCTGAACTGCATAGGCTGCGCCGAACACCGTCGCAACCACCGGAATGACGTTCATCAGCGCCATGAACACGACCAGCACCATGTGCTTCCAGCTGTACTTGAAGGCTTCTTTGACGGGCGAGCGGGCGATCTTGTCTACCTGTTCGCCCTCGACGAAGGCCGGGGTCTCATGGACCTCCTTGCGGATGATGAAACCGGCTACCAGCACGAATGCGCTGAGCAGGAAAGGAATGCGCCAGCCCCAATCGCTGAACGCTTCGCTTGGCATGAAGTAGGCCAGTGGCAGGAACACCGCAGCAGCCATTATCTGACCGGCCTGAACCCCCTGCAAGGTGAAGCTGGCGTAGTAACCTCGCCGTCCGAAGGGCGCATGTTCCATGATCATGGCGCTAGCACCGGAGATTTCACCAGCGACTGCAAAGCCCTGAACCAGGCGCAGCAGCGCAAGAACAATTGGGGCAATGATGCCAATGTCGTGGTAAGTGGGCAGCAGGCCTACGGCCATGGTCGAAATACCCATCAGAAACATGCACAGCAGCAAAACGTTTTTGCGACCGCGGGTATCGCCCCAGTGACCGAGGACAACCGCACCCACGGGACGGGCCAGGTAACCGACGCCATAAGTTGCCAGCGACGCGATGATGGCCATCGTGGGGTCCATCGACGGGAAGAACAACTGCGGGAAGATCAAAGCTGCGGCTTGGGCGTAGATAAAAAAGTCATAGTACTCGAGGGCCGAGCCTATCCACCCACTGGCGGTCGCTTTCTTAGCTTGGGAGCTGGAGTGAGCCATTGTTGTCTCCGTTGTTCTTGTTATTGAACTTGTTAGGTCGTGACGTTGGGCTTGTAGGTCAGGATCTGCTGAGCGTTCGCAGGGCAGTGAAATGCTCGAATGATCTGTAACTGGATCCATGTTCAACCAGGCGTGAGCGGCGAATCAATTCGACAAACCCGCTTTCGTTCGGTAATCGAACGAAAACTAACCATTTCGTACAAAACCCATTGATGGCGTGACTTTACCCGCGAATAATCGAGTGCGCCAAGCGCCTGCAAGGGTTCGTTGGCTGATGCCTTTCAGATAAAGGGAACCCCAGCATGCAGCGTTCGATTGCCACCGTATCCTTGAGCGGCACTCTGCCGGAGAAACTCGAAGCCATCGCCGCAGCCGGCTTTGACGGCGTCGAGATTTTTGAAAATGACCTGCTCTACTACGCCGGTAGCCCGCGCGAGATCCGTCAGATGTGCGCCGATCTAGGCATCGCCATCACCCTGTTCCAGCCATTTCGCGATTTCGAAGGCTGTCGCCGCGAGCGTCTGGAGAAAAACCTCGAGCGCGCCGAACGCAAATTCGACCTGATGCAGGAACTAGGCACTGATCTGATGCTGGTGTGCAGCAACAGTCAGGCGGACGCACTGGGCGATGGGCAGCTTCTGGTCGACGACCTGCGGCTGCTGGCCGAACGTGCCGGTGTCCGCGGCCTGCGTATTGGCTATGAAGCGTTGGCCTGGGGCCGGCACGTCAATACCTACCAGCAGGGCTGGGACCTGGTCCGCCAGGCCGATCATCCGGAGCTGGGCGTGATCCTCGACAGCTTCCATACCTTGTCACTGCGGGGCGACCCGAGCGCTATCCGTCAGATTCCAGGCGACAAGATTTTCTTCGTGCAAATGGCGGATGCACCCATCCTGGCCATGGATGTACTGGAGTGGAGCCGTCATTTCCGCTGCTTCCCAGGGCAGGGCGAGATGGACCTGGCGGGCTTTCTCGCACCGATTCTGCAAACCGGCTACCGCGGGCCGTTGTCGCTGGAAATCTTCAACGATGGCTTTCGCGCCGCACCTACCCGGCAGATTGCCGCCGATGGACTGCGTTCACTCCTGTATCTGGAAGAAAAGACGCGCCTGCAATTGCAGCACGAAGCCCAGCGGATCGAGCCTGGGGTACTGTTTGACCCAGCCCCCGCCAGTGCCTACGACGGTGTAGAATTCCTTGAGTTTGCCGTCGATGAGTCAGTCGGTGCACGTCTGGGTGGTTGGCTCGAGCGTCTGGGTTTTGTCGAAGCCGGCGCTCACCGCAGCAAGGGTGTTCGACTGCTGCGTCAAGGCGATATCAACATCGTGCTCAACGCTGAGCCCTATTCATTTGCACACAACTTCTTCGAAGCCCATGGTCCCTCGTTGTGCGCCATCGCACTACGGGTCAAGGACGCTCAGGCCGCCTTGCAGCGCGCTACCGCCTACGGTGGGCAGCCGTTCCGTGGCCTGGTCGGGCCCAACGAACGCGAGATCCCGGCCGTTCGTTCGCCGGATGGCAGCCTGATCTACTTGGTCGAGCAGGCAGGTGCCGGGCATACCATCTACGACAGCGATTTCCGCCTGGATGCCGCCCCCGACGCTGGCGGCGGCCTGCAACGCATTGATCACATGGCCCTGGCCATTCCGGCCGAATCGCTGGACAGCTGGGTGCTGTTCTACAAGAGCCTGTTCGACTTCGAGGCCGACGACGAAGTGGTCTTGCCCGATCCCTATGGCCTGGTCAAGAGCCGTGCCTTGCGCAGCCAATGCTCCACACTGCGCCTGCCACTGAACATTTCCGAGAATCGCAACACCGCAATTGCTCACGCGCTGTCAAGCTACCGTGGTTCGGGAGTGCACCACATCGCCTTTGACTGTGCCGACATCTTTGGCGAGGTGGCGCGGGCGAAAAACGCTGGCGTGCCGCTGCTGGAGATCCCGTTGAATTATTACGATGACCTCGCGGCCAGGTTTGATTTCGACGACGAATTCCTTAGCGAACTGGCTTACTACAATGTGCTGTACGACCGTGATGCGCAGGGTGGCGAGCTGTTCCATGTGTATACCGAGCCCTTCGAGAAGCGTTTCTTCTTCGAAATCATTCAGCGCAAGGGTGGGTATGCCGGTTATGGCGCTGCCAATGTTGCGGTCCGCCTGGCGGCCATGGCCAAAGCCCGCAGCGGGGCCCCGCGCAAACCGGTGTTGTAAGGCAGATGCCGGCCCTGGGCCGGCGCCCCTGTGACAAAACCTGACCGGTGCCACCCTCCGCGCGCTTCCCTGCGTCGCACCAGTGACGGATAATCCCACCCATTCCAATAATCAGGCTGTGAGTGGGTATGAATGATTCCGTAGTCAGCCTTGGCGAGCCTGCCTCCGACGGGGGCCGTAAATCGCGCAAGAACAACCCGGAGAAGACCCGCGAGGATATCCTTCAGGCCGCAATTGGCGAGTTCGTCCAGCAGGGCCTGGCCGGTGCCCGCGTCGACGCCATCGCCGAGCGTACCGCTGCTTCCAAGCGCATGATCTATTACTATTTTGGCAGCAAGGAGCAGCTCTACGTCGAGTGCCTGGTCAAGCTTTATGGCGACATTCGCAAGACCGAGCACAGCCTGGATCTGGAGTCATTGCCGCCGGAGCAGGCCATCCGCCGACTGGTGGAGTTCACCTTCGATCACCATGATCACAACGTCGACTTCGTGCGTATCGTCTCGACCGAAAATATCCACTATGGCGAATACGTCAAGCAATCACCGGTGATCCGCGAGATGAGCAGCGTGGTGTTGAAGACGCTCGGCCGCTCGCTGGAACGCGGCGTTGCCGAGGGCGTTTTTCGCACGGGTATCGAAGTCATCGACCTGCATATGCTGATGAGCTCGTTCTGCTTCTATCGGGTCTCCAACCGACACACCTTCGGTGAGATCTTCCAGATCGATATGACCGACGAGCAGATCAAGCAGCGCCACAAACAGATGATCGGCGACGTGGTGCTGCGCTATATCCAGGCATGAAAGAGACGGCACGTGCTGTACCTGCCCAATGACCGCAAAACGCCTGATCGTCATTGAGCAGCCAAAGCGTGATGCCCTTGCTGGGCTGATCCACGGCGAATGCATCGAAGCGGTCCGGCAAGGGCATCAGCACGGTGCGGCGCTCATGAACGACTGCCTGATCAGGCGCCCTGGGCCCGTCAGTGTCAGGTATCTACACCAACAGGCGAGCTCACTTCAGTCCATGCTGGCGAAATGCGCCTGCATCCTGCCAGCATCAGCAGCATTGCCGCTGATCAGCTCGAATGCCTTGACCGCCTGGAACACCGCCATCTTGCCACCGTCCAGGGTCCGGCAACCGAGTGCTCGAGCGTGGCGCAGGAGTGCCGTATCAAGCGGGAAGTAGATGATCTCGGCGACCCATAGCCGTGCATGCAGCAATCCGACGGGCACGGGTGTGCCCGGTAGCTTGGCCATACCCACCGGCGTTGTATTGACTAGGCCATCGGCGTCAGCCAGGGTGGCGGCCAGGTCAATGCCAAGGCTGGTTCGGCCTGCACCGAAGCGCTCGTTGAGGTTGTCGACCAGAGCTTGCCCGCGGGCGAAATCTATGTCGAACAGCGCCAACTGTTCGACACCTTCGGTCAGCAGCGCATGGGCGACGGCAGACCCGGCGCCACCGGCGCCCATCTGCACCACACGCCGTTTTTGGACGTCAGCCAGGCCGTGTCTGAACCCCTCGGCGAAGCCCAGGCAATCGGTGTTGTGGCCCATCCGCTTGCCGTCCTTGAAGACCACCGTGTTGACCGCGCCGATGCTACGCGCCTCATCGGACAGTTCATCGAGTAACGGCACGACCGCTTGCTTGAACGGGAAGGTGATGTTGAGTCCGGTAAAACCGGTGCGCTGAGCAGCATCGAGCAGATCGGGCAGGGCGCTGTCTTTGAGTCCTAACTCATCGGCATCGATCAGCCGGTACACGTAACGCAACGATTGCGCGTCGCCCTCACACTCATGTAGAGCAGGGGTGCGCGATGCCTGGATGCCGCGGCCAATCAGGCCAACCAGAATGCTTTGCTCGCTCATGCTGCTCGCTCGACACACATGTGCCCAAGGTGTGCCAGCGCCATGCGATAACCTGCGCTGCCCAGACCGCATATCACCCCGACTGCAATCGATGAAACGAATGAGTTATGCCGGAACGGCTCGCGCTTGTGCACATTGGACAAGTGCACTTCGATCACCGGTAGCTCGCTGGCCACCAGTGCATCACGAATGGCCACCGACGTATGGGTCCACGCGCCTGGGTTGATCACAATACCGGCGCAACGGCTGCGGGCAGCGTGGATCCATTCGATCAATTCGCCTTCGTGGTTGGTCTGGCGGAATTCGATGTCCAGGCCCAGATCGCGAGCGCTGGCGCCGCAGCTGTCAGCGAGGTCGCTAAACGTTTCGCGACCGTACTGGTCCGGCTCGCGTGTGCCAAGCAGATTGAGATTGGGGCCGTTGAGCACGAGGATGCGGGGCGTCATTGGCAGATCACTGTGTTGTTATTGGGAGCTCCGATGTTTGTACTATCTGGTTAATTCGTCAATCGATGTACGTGATTGCGCGTTGAATATGTGCGATTACCGAACCACAAAGTTCGGCTGCCTGGCAGCGCGAAACTTGAATGCGCTGTGTTGGGGCCTGTCATACAGTTCCACGCGTAGCTTTGTTGCTACAGCCGTGTTCGCGCCCTCTAGCTATCGCCATGCCCGATCACGGGGCGTCTCGTTGCCCCGACCCCAGGGGCTGCAAGCATGACGAGAGGACACCCAGGAAGCGGAAAGGACTACCAAGCCGTGCCATCCAGAGCGCTTCAGAAACTGGCCTTGACCTGCAATCCGACTACCAGCGCATTATCAATATCAGCGCCGGTAAATGCCCCAGGCTCGATGATGTACTGCAGATCCGGTCGCAGATTGAGCCAGGGTGTGACCTGATATCCATAGCTCAGCTCGATCAACTGCTCGGCACTGTCGATGGTCGGGAACTCCTGATCATTGCGCGCAGCTGCATCCTCCAGCACAGCTCGACTACGGGGGTTCGGTACGGCGCGGCCGTAGCCCAGCGACAAGGTATCCCGCGGGCGCCCTGCAAACGGCTGATACAGCACAACACCCGTGCCATACCATTTTGTAAACGGCGATGCAGCCTTGCTCGATGCCGAGTACTGACCAAAGGCATGCAAACTGCGGCCTGCCACGCCCGGGTCATTCCATACTGCCTGATCGATCAGCAGGTAGTGCCCACCACGGCCGGCCACTTCGTCATTGCGGCCAATGCGCTTGACGTTTGAGCTGTCGTAGTAATAACCCACTTTGTACTCACCCGGTAGCTCGCCCAGCAGCCTGTACACCAGCTCCACCGGCACCACTGTGCCTGTGGTGTGCTTGGGGCCAAGCTTCCAGGCACGGCTGGAGTTGCCGTTGCTCTCGGGGTCGACATTGAACGCCGCCACGCGCACTTGCCAGGCTGGCGACAGGTCGTATTTGACCCGTGCACCGAGCCGCGCGTTGGGGTAATTGGTCCAGCCACTGCCGCCGGACATGTTCAGCGGATGCCCGCAAAAGCCGGCATTCATGAAGTTGCACAGGATCCCGCTGTCGAGGCCGCCAAGGTCGTTGCCCATGGCCATGTAGCCGAGCTTGATATTCAGCGCCGGGGTAAAGTTGCGCTCATAGCTGAGCTCGGTGAGGCGGGTGTACAGGCCACCGAAGTTTTCCTGGATCGGCAGGCGGTTGCCTACCAGTTCTTCCGAAGCGCTGTGCCCGCGGCGATCGTTGATGCTCAGTTGGACCTTGCCGGCGTTGTCCAGTCCGTACAAGCGGGACAAGTCGAACTGCACGCCAAGCTTGATGTTCTGCGAATAGCGCGCCGAGCGGTGCAGACCGCCATCGGCGTTGTAGGCGGTTTCGCCGCTGTAGTCAGCGCTGAACTTGACGCCGTTGTCTTCTAATTGATGGCGCAGGCCGCCCCAGTCGCCAGTGAAGGTGCTGCGGCGCAGCAGATCGGCTTCGGCCATGGCACCGTTGCTGGCCAGGACCAGAAGCAGGCCGGCGGTGATGGGAGCAGGGGACAAACGGAACACGAAGGACATTGCGCAGCTTTCCTGGAAATCGCAAGGTGATGATGAACGGCGCCGCTCAATGCATGAGGCCGCCACTGCAACGTGTGTGCAGAAGCGGCCTCGTGCTGTACGGGAGAGGCGCCAGTTATGGCAAGGCGTAGGCCATTACATAATCGCCACGGTCAGTCGACTGGCGGGCACCGCCTGCGGTGACGACCACGTACTGCTTGCCAGTCTTGGGCGACACGTAAGTCATCGGGCCTCCCTGGCTGCCGACGGGCAAGCGAGCCTTCCAGACTTCTTCACCGTTGCCACTGTTGAAGGCGCGCAGGTAAAAGTCCTGGGTACCGGCAATGAACACCAAGCCGCCTTGGGTCGACAGGGTGCCGCCCAGCGTTGGCAGGCCGATCTTGATCGGCAGGTGCATGCGGATGCCAAGCGGACCCGTGTCTTCAACGGTGCCGACCGGTACTTGCCAGGCGACCTGGCGGGTCTTCATGTCAATTGCGGTCAGGGTGCCGAACGGTGGCGCCTGACACGGGATTCCGGCAATCGACAGGAAGCGGTTCTTGTTCACCGCGTACGGCGTACCTTTGAGCGGTACCGCCCCCATCCCGGTGTTCAGTGCTTCGCCACCACTGGCAGCTTCAGCCTGATTCTGCGACGGAATCATCTGACTCCACAGCCCCAGGCGCATGTCGTTGACGAAGATGAAACCATGCACCGGGTCGGTGGAGATGCTGCCCCAGTTCATGCCGCCCAGCGAGCCCGGGAAGCTCAGCGATACGTCGGTGCCAGGTGCGGTGTAAAGGCCGTCATAGCGCATCTTCTTGAAGTCGATGCGGCACAATAGTTGGTCGTATGGCGTAGCGCCCCACATGTCCGATTCGGTCAGGGTTTGAGCACCGATCTGCGGCATACCGACCGACTTGGGCTGAGTGGGTGAGTACGGCTCGTTGGGGATGTTGCTTGGCTTGACCGGCACCTCGTCGACCTGGGTCAGCGGTTTGCCGGTAGCACGGTCGAGCACGTAGATCTGCCCGGCCTTGGTACCGATTACCACCGCAGGGACGGTCCGGCCGTCGTCCTTGGTGAAGTCGATCAGGCTCGGCTGCATCGGCAGGTCGAAGTCCCACAGGTCGTTGTGGACGGTCTGGTAAACCCACTTCTCGTCACCGGTAGTGGCGTCCAAGGCCAATACCGAGGCGCCGTAGGTGTGGTCGAGCTTGCTGCGTTCAACACCGTAGATGTCGGTGGACGATGAGCCCATCGGCAGAAACACGGTGTTCATCGCAGGGTCATAGGACATCGGCGCCCAGCTGTTCGGCGTACTGCGCACGTAGGTGCTGCCGTTGGCGGGGGCATTGCGGTCCTCAGGGTTGCCTGGGTCGAAGGCCCAGCGCATTTGCCCAGTGATGACGTCAAAGCCACGGATCACGCCACCTGGCATGTCGGTCTGTACGTTGTCTGCAACACGGCCGCCAACAACCACGGTGGTGCCGGCCATCAGCGGTGCCGAGGACAGCTGGTAGAAGGAGTCCGGTACATCGCCCAGGCCAGCCTTCAGGTTGACCTGACCATTGGTGCCAAAGCCCTGGCAGAACTCGCCAGTGTCAGCGTCGACTGCAATCAGGCGACCGTCGATGGTATTGGTCAGCAGGCGGCGCTGGCAGTTGGCGCCAGGCGCTAGCACAGCTGCAACGACGGGTGAGCTATTCGGCTGGGTGGGCTGGGCCAGTGGCGCAGTGGCGTCGAAGTAGGCCAGGCCGCGGCAGCGCTGCCAGACTTTCGATTGGGCGTTGATGGTGTTTTTCCACAGCTCATTGCCGGTGTCGGCATCGAGTGCAATCAGATTGTTGTGCGGCGTGCAGATGAATACTTTGTTACCGACCTGGAGCGGGGTCAGCTGGTCTTCGGCACCGTTGCCATCACTGATAGCGACATCGCCGGTGTGGTAGGTCCAGGCGACCTGCAGCTTGTCGACGTTACCGCGGTTGATCTGATCAAGGCCGGCAAAGCGGCTGCCCCCTTCGGTATTGCCGTAGTGAGCCCAGTCTTTTTGCGCATGCGCAGGTGCGACTGCGGTCAGCCCCGGGCCTATTCCGGTCGGGGCCACGCTTGGGTGGGCGACGAACATGTTGCCGGCCGCGACCACAACCGCTACCGCCATCACGCCAGCGACAGCGTAGGCACCGCGTCCCGTACCGGTACCGTTGGCGCGCTTGAGCAGCGGGTACACCAGCGCGACGACGGTACCGATCACGGCAAACATGAACAGGCGCGAGAACAATGGCCAGAACACCAGCCCGGTATCAATCACGGCCCACAGTGCAGTGCCGAGCAGGAATGCGGCATACAGCCAGGCCCCAGCGACCTTGCTGCGGGCGATAAGGATGCCGGCGATCGCCATGGCCAAACCGCCGATCAGGAAGTACCAAGAGCCGCCCAGACTGGCCAGCTTGATGCCGCCAGCAGCCAGCAGTAGGCCAAGCAAGGCGATGACCGCGCCAAAGCCAACCAGAATGATTTTCGAGGCGCCAGATGCGCGCGGTGAGTCGTTCATGCCAAGGATCTCGCGATGGAATGCGCAAAGCATAAGCCCTTAGCAAGCTAATTAACAAGTTAGTACATTTTTCTCATAGAAAGCGCATGACCATTTCAATCTTGCCAAGATGCGACGAAATTATCGAAATGTGTGGGTAATGTTCTCTAACATGCCGAGTTTAATGACGTGAAAATTTCGTTAAAGACATCGATTTGTCACGGCCATGTGTAGGCTGAGCCGTCAGGCATCAGACCGGGCAGCCGCCTGTTCTCATCAGCCTGACCTTTCTGACGGACATTGGCTGGCCACGGTGGACCCCAGTGATTGACGAAAATGACCACCTGAGTTCCCGGGCGCATCAGCGATTGATGCTCATCCTGCATTTATGGCGCCGTTGGTTCTTTGCCAGTGCCGCGTCTACCTTTGGCAGTTATAGGTCCTTGACGGGTAGCCAGCCCAACGTGAGCGTTTGATGTCGCCGTTACGGCGTTTATAGTGGTCGGCCGCCGTGAGGTCGTGGACAAGCAAAATGCCGCATGTGATCACTCAGCGCCGGCTGCAGGAGGCCAAGCGCAATTCAGCTACGCCGGTATGACGGTGCAGCCGCTCTTCAACCCGATGAGCTTTTGCGTGCTGGTGTACGTTCACGGCCTGTTCCAACCCCGACGCGGGGCAGTGGCCCAAGGCCTTCTGGAGTGACCGATGAGCATCGACAAACGCATCAAGTTTCGTCACCTGCAGTGCTTCCTGGAGGTGGCACGCCTAGGCAGCCTGGCGCGTGCAGCCGATCGGCTAGCGATCAGCCAGCCTGCCGTCTCCAAGACGCTCAAGGAGCTAGAGGATGCGCTGACCGCACAGTTGTTCGAGCGTGGTAAGGAAGGCGCCACGCTGACTGAGGCCGGGGTGGTCTTCCTGCGTTATGCCGGGCCCAGCGTGCAGACACTGCGCGAAGGGGTGGAGAGCCTACGCGGCGGAGACTTCCAACCCAGCAACGTGCGCCTTGGCGTGCTGTCCACGGTCGAGGGCGAGTTTCTGCCGGAGGTGGTGCGCCGTCTGCACAGGCGCCATTGCTCGCTGGTGATCAGCGTGGTTACCGGGCCCAGCGCGCCTCTTCTGTCGCAACTGCGCGTGGGCGAGCTGGACTTGGTTGTCGGGCGCATGACTGATAGTCCGCAGATCCAAGGACTGACCTTCGAGCATCTCTACAACGAGCCCCTGACCCTGGTGGTACGAGCCGGCCATCCACTGCTCGAGAGGGCTTTCGATACGGTCGCGCTGGAGGACTATCCAATGGTCCTTCCGACAGTTGGCACTACTATCCGCAAACGCATCGAAAGCCTGCTCGTCGAGCACGGTCTGCGTTTGCCAAATCGACGACTGGAAACCCTGTCATTAAGCCTGAGCCGGCGTTATGTCGATACCAGCGAAGCGGTTTGGGTGGCGCCGACCGATGCCGTGCGCAGCCCCCTGGCCAAAGGGGAGTTGGTGGAACTGGCGCCGCAGCTGCAAGAGGGGGGTGGCTCGGTGGGCATCTGCAGCAACGCCGCCTTACCACTGTCCCTCGGCGCACGCTGGTGCCAGGAAGTGTTGCGCGAGCTAGGCCAGGAGTATCGCGTGCACGCGTATCCATAACCCGTTGGTTATGGATACGCAGCGCCTTTTCAGTTTTCAGATCCGGCAGGCTCGCGGAAACTGCGGCGCACATGCCTGATAGTTTCCAGGCTCCTATAACGCCAACAACAGGAGACCGCCATGTCCGAACTGGACACCGGCCGTTTCGTCATACGAGACCGCAACTGGCACCCCAAAGCCCTTACGCCCGATTATAAAACGTCGATCACCCGCTCGCCGCGACAGGCGTTGGTGAGCATTGCGCAGTCTATTTCGGAGACCACAGGGCCGGACTTTTCGCACCTGAAGATGGGCGATCATGACAACGACCTGCTGCTCAACTTCAACACCGGCAGCCTGCCGATCGGCGAGCGCATCATCGTCTCCGGCCGGGTCATGGACCAATACGGCAAGCCGATCCCGCATACCTTGGTGGAGATGTGGCAGGCCAATGCTGGTGGCCGCTATCGACACAAGAACGACCGCTACTTGGCACCGATCGACCCTAACTTTGGGGGTGTCGGCCGCACGCTGACAGATAGCGCAGGCAACTACATGTTTCGTACCGTCAAGCCCGGCCCGTACCCGTGGCGTAACGGACCCAATGACTGGCGGCCAGCGCATATCCATTTCTCCATCAGTGGCCCGTCGATCTCCGCTAAATTGATCACCCAGCTGTATTTCGAAGGCGACCCCTTGATTGCGATGTGCCCCATCGTCAAGTCGATCGCAAACCCGCTAGCGGTACAGAGCCTGATAGCCAAGCTCGACATGGGCATGGCCAACCCCATGGATTGCCTGGCCTACCGTTTCGACATCGTGTTGCGCGGCCAGCGCAAGACGCACTTCGAAAACCGCTGAGGACTCACGCACATGCCTTTTGAACTGCTGCCCGAAACCCCTTCGCAGACCGCCGGACCTTACGTTCATATCGGACTGGCTCTGGAAGCCGCCGGTGTTGCCCCACGTGCGCAGGAAATCTGGAATCAACTGGCCAAGCCAGATGCCCCTGGCGAGCACATTCTGCTGTTCGGCCATGTCTATGATGGCAATGGCCATTTGGTGCGTGATTCCTTCCTTGAAATCTGGCAGGCCAACCATGAAGGGGTCTACGACACCCGCTTTGACTTGGAGAAGTCGTTCAACAGCTTCGGCCGTACCGCCACGACCTTCGATGCTGGCGAGTGGACGTTGCAGACGGTGAAGCCGGGTGTGGTGAAAAACGCCGCTGGAGTGCCGATGGCACCGCACATCAACGTGTTGCTTTTCGCCAGGGGTATCAATATCCACCTGCATACGCGTATCTACTTCGATGATGAAGTCCAGGCCAATCAGGACGATCCGGTACTCAACTTGATCGAGCAGCCACAGCGTCGCCAGACGTTGATCGCCAAACGCTGCGAGGTGAATGGCAATCTGGCCTACCGTTTCGATATGCGGATCCAAGGCGAGGGGGAAACCGTTTTTTTTGACTGCTGAGCGTACCCATTTGGCGCTGGCTCTGTTGCCGAGCCGTCGCCAGGAGCGTAGTCAGGGCTTGGCGCGCTGGCTGTCGAACGGGCCTGAGCTGCCCTTGCGGCCTCTCAGCTCGAAGGAATGTCCGCGCAGCGGTCCTGATTTTGCCGGTGGCCCCCTGAGGCAGACGCTGCGCCCCAGATAACTTTCCCGATTTTTGGAGTACCCGCTTGAGCAGCCCAAGCAATCAACTTTTCGACTTGTATTTCACCCGGCCGGCCATGCGTGCGATCTTCTGCGACAGTGGACGACTGCAGGGTATGCTGGATTTCGAGGCCGCGTTGGCACGTGCCGAGGCGAGCACCGGTTTGATTCCCGCTGAGGTGCTATCGCCGATCGTCGCCGCCTGCAACGCCGACCTCTACGATCCGGCGGAGTTGGCACATGCAATCGTCAACGCTGGCAACTCGGCGATTCCACTGGTCAAGGCGCTGGGCAAGCGCGTCGCCGCGCAAAGCCCAGACGCAGAACGCTACGTACACTATGGCGCCACCAGCCAGGACGTCATGGACAGTGGCTTGGTGCTACAGCTGCGCGCCGCTGTCGAGGTGCTCGAAAACAATCTCGTCGATCTAGCCAACGCCTTGGCAACGCAGGCCGAGCGTCATACCGATACCCCAATGATCGGGCGCACTTGGTTGCAGCAGGCCACGCCGGTAACCTTGGGCATGAAACTGGCAGGCATGCTCGGTGTAGTGACTCGCCACCGCCAGCGCCTTGAGCAGCTAAAGCCTCGTCTACTGGTGCTCCAGTTCGGGGGTGCTTCCGGCACCCTGGCAGCATTGGGCGAGCAGGCTTGGCCAGTCAGCGAGGCCTTGGCCCGCGAGTTGGGGCTGAATTTGCCTGAACAACCTTGGCATACGCATCGCGATCGCCTGGTCGAGTTCGCGAGCCTGCTCGGCTTGATCGCCGGCAGTCTGGGCAAGCTGGGCCGGGACTTGAGTTTGATGATGCAGACCGAGGTCGGTGAAGTTTTCGAACCTTCCGCGCCGGGCAAGGGTGGCTCTTCGACCATGCCGCACAAACGCAACCCGGTCAGTGCCGCCGTGCTGATCGGCGTGGCCGTACGCGCGCCGGGGCTGGTCTCCACCATGCTCGCGGCCATGCCGCAGGAGCACGAACGCAGTCTGGGCTTATGGCATGCAGAATGGGAAACCCTTCCGGAGCTGTGTTGCATGATTTCCGGCGCACTGCAGCAGGCGTTGCTGGTGGTGTCTGGGCTGGAGGTGGATGCCGAGCGCATGCGCAGCAATATTGAACTGACACAAGGTCTGGTACTGGCCGAGGCGGTGAGCATTTCTCTGGCGCAGCGCATCGGACGGGATGCCGCCCACCACTTGATCGAACAGTGTTGCCGCGAGGCGGTGGAGGAGGGGACTCACCTTCGCGCAGTGCTGTCGGCCAACACCGAAGTCAGCGCACAGCTCTGTGCCACTGAGCTTGATCGCCTGCTCGACCCGGCCCAATACCTCGGGCAAGCGCGCCGATGGGTCCAATGTGCTGTCGCTGAACATTCGAACGTTTCGCGTGAGGAGCTTTAGATGCCTACCCTACAACTTGCCGATGGCGACCTCAACTATCAACTCGAAGGACCGCCTGGTGCGCCCGTAGTGGTGCTGTCCAACTCGCTGGGCACCGACCTGCACATGTGGAATGCGCAAATGGTGGCTTTCACCGAGCACTTTCAAGTACTTCGTTACGATACCCGAGGCCATGGGCGGTCGCTGGTCAGCGAGGGCCCCTACAGCATCGAACAACTGGGGGGCGACGTGCTGACGTTGCTCGACGGACTTGATATTCAGCGTGCAAGCTTCTGCGGCCTGTCCATGGGTGGGCTGATTGGCCAGTGGCTGGCGATCCATGCCCCTGAGCGTATCGAGCGCCTGGTGCTTTGCAACACGGCTGCAAAAATCAGTACTGCGCAGGTGTGGAATTCGCGCATCGAAGTCGTGCTGGCCGGTGGCGTTCAGGCCATGCGTGATCTGCGCGATGCCTCGATCTCACGGTGGTTCACCGCCGACTTCGCCAAGGCAGAGCCCGCCAAGGTCGAGCCCATTGTCGACATGTTGGCCCAGACTTCACCGCAAGGCTACGCCGCCAGTTGTGCTGCGGTGCGCGACGCCGACTATCGCGAGCAGCTCGGTGCTATCGGTGTGCCGACACTGATCATCTGCGCCAGCAGCGATCCGGTGACTACCATCGAGCACGGCCGCCTGATGCAGGCGCGCATTGTCGGTGCCGAACTGGTCGAACTCCACGCCGCGCACCTTTCCAACGTGCAGGCCAGTGATGCCTTCAGCCAGCACGTGCTGGCCTTCCTGACCGCCTAAGCGCGCGAGGACCATCCGATGGACGAGAAACAACGGTACGAAGCCGGTATGCAGGTACGCCGCGCTGTGCTGGGTGAAGCCCATGTTGATCACAGTCTCAAGCACCTGACGCCGTTCAACCAGGAGTTTCAGGAAATGATTACCCGCCATGCCTGGGGCGATATCTGGACTCGCCCGGGCCTGTCGCGCCACACACGCAGCCTCATCACTATTGCGATGCTCATCGGCATGAACCGCGAAGGTGAACTGAAGCTGCATTTGCGCGCGGCCAAGAACAACGGCGTAACGCGAGAGGAAATCAAGGAGGTGCTGATGCAGAGCGCCATCTACTGCGGCATCCCGGCTGCCAACGCCACCTTCCACCTGGCCGAATCGGTGTGGAACGAGCTTGGCGTGGAATCCCTCGATTCTGCCAGATGAATGCCTCTAGTCGCCAGGGTTGAAAGACGCGCCATCAATCGCCGAGCGGACAGTTACGGTTGCGACGCGGCGCAACCCTGCGTACTAACTTTTTCGAACGGTCGAAGCGGGCTGTAGTTATCGGCGTTCAAGTAGGGGGGCTTGGTCAAGCATGGCTACCCTACCGAACACGCGTGCATGTAAGCTTGGAAGCCCCGCACACATGAGTGCTAACAGGAGGTTCGATATGAGCAAGGTAGCTAAACCGTTTTACTTCGTCGCCATACCCCTGATTGCCGTGGGTACGGCATTTGCAGCCGTTGGCGCCTCAGGGCAGGCCGCTTTCGGCTATACCGCAGTCGGCTTGCTGGCGCCTGGGCTGGCATTGCTCATAGCTGGGTATCGCAAGCGGGCTTGAGGCGCGTACTTGCCTAACTGATGGATGAGTGCAACTGCAAAATCTGACCCGTCAAACCACCTGAGGCAATGAAGGCGCGTCCCTCGATCCGCCGCGCAGCCCAGCTAACCTTGTCGCCAACTCATACTTTCGAAAGGGTTTGTTGAGCCGAGGCAGCGCCGGATCAATGCCTTCACGTTCTGCGTAGCCGGAGATGATCAGAATCGCAATGTCAGGTCTGCTAATGCGAACCTCTCTAGCCAGCTCGGTCCCACTGATGCCGGGCATGAGATGATCGGTGACAAGCAGGTCGAACGGCTGTTTAGTGTGCATCAATTCCAATGCCTGCTCACCGGACGCAGCCTCGACCACGCAGTATCCCAGCTCAGCGAGCATGTACGCCGTACTTGCCCGCACCAGTTCTTCGTCGTCCACCAGCAGCACGGTGCCGCGCACCAGCGGTGACTCCTGGAGTGGGTCGATGCGCAGTGCCTCATTGGGTTCGGTTGTGCTGCGAGGCAGCCAAAGCTCTACATTCGTACCTAGCCCTGGAGCGCTATGAAGGGTGAGCGCACCGTTGAGTTGCGAGGCCAAGCCATGCACCATGGATAAGCCCAGCCCGGTGCCTTTGCCGATACCTTTGGTTGAAAAGAATGGCTCCACCGCGTGGGCGAGGGTGGTCGCATCCATGCCAATCCCCGTATCAGCAACTGACAGGCACAGGTACTCGCCTGCCGGAAGTTTCGAGCGGTGGTCAATGTCGACCATTTCCGTGCTGGCGGAAATGCGCATCGTGCCGCCGTCAAGCATCGCGTCACGCGCATTCACCGAAAGATTGAGCATGGCCATCTCGAGTTGATTGAGATCCGCGATGGCCGCTGGCAGATTTGCCGGAACATCGACCACGACCTTGATTTGCGGCCCAATGGTGCTGGCCACAAGGTCGGCCATGCCGTTCAATAACTTTGCCACGTCCACCGAACTCGTCTGAAGGGGTTGTCGACGTGCGAAGGCAAGCAGCCGCTGGACAAGCGTCGTGGCACGTTCTGCCGACTGCATCGCACCAGCGATCAGCCGTTGCTCGCGTTCGCCGCCCACGCCCCGGCGCTGGAGCATGTCCAAGGTGCCGACGATAGGGGTGAGGAGGTTGTTGAAGTCGTGAGCGACGCCGCCGGTAAGTTGCCCCATCGCTTCCATCTTCTGGCTTTGACGCAATGCTTTTTGTACTTCTTCACGCTCTGCAATGGCTCTGGCGATCCGCTCTTCGAGGGAGGCGTTGAGCTCTTTGAGCGCGTTTTCGGCGACCTTGCGAGCAGTGATGTCTATCGCTGTCCCGGTCACGCGCAAGCACCGGCCGGCGTGGTCGAAGACGCCACGGCCTTTGGCCGCCACCCAGCGTACGATGCCGTCATTGCGGCCGACGGTTCGATAGTCCACGTCGTAGAGTGCACGGCGCAGCGGATCGATCGCTGCCGCGAATGCGTCGATCGTTGCCTCGTAGTCGTCAGGGTGTATGCCTGCATAGAAATCTTGGAGGGTGACCGGCGCGTCAGCTGACATCCCGAACATCGCCTTGGTCTGCGAAGGCCATACCAGCGTGTCATTGATAAAATCCACGTCCCAGAAGCCTACGTCAGCATGGTCAACTGCCAGACGCAGCCTCTGCTCACTGGAACGAACCGCGCAGTCCGAACGGGAGCGGTGCACGACCAGCCCCACGGTCTGGGTCACGAAATCGATGATTTCCATATCGGCGGGCAGTGGTTCCCGGCGCTCAGCGTGGTACAGGACGAATAGGCCAAGCACTTCGCCCTGGGCTGAACGGATCGATGTCGACCAGCAGGGGTGCAGCCCATGTTCGAAGGTCAAATCGCCAAGGGTGGCCCACCGAGAGCGGGTGCTGATGTCCACTGCCGCCAGGGTGCTCGAGGCATCCAGCTCCAAGTCGATGGGGGCGCCCGCAAGGGCTTCACGGTAGACGCCAGGCAGGCTGGGGCTTGCACAGTGGTGCACATGGCTTACCCGCTCATCAAAGAGCAGAATGCTCCCAACGAAACCTGAAACCGATAGCCCCTCCACCTCGCGAACGATCGCCTCCAGCGTGGTGCTCAGAGGGGTCGATGTAACCGCCAGTGCCAGGATTCGGTTTTGCGCCGCTGCAAGTGCCGCCCCACGGTTACGCGCTTGGGTCAGACGCGCATTTTCGATGGCAATCGTTGCCAGCCGCGCCAGGTTCTCCAACCTGTTGATCGTATCGAGATCATGGTCTTTTGCCTCGGACCAATATGCGCCCAACGCAGCCACCGGCAAAGGCCGCCCGATGGGCACCATCACAAGGCTGCGGACGAAAGTCGAGGAGTACGCCTGGATGGGTATGCGTGAGTCGAGCCGAATGTCAGCGATGACAACCGTTTCTTGATGCTGCATGGCCCACCCTGAAACACAGGTGTCGGCTGGAAAATCCTGCCCTTGCCATAGGGCAGATGCCGAATCCTCGGCTACGTAGAGGCACTTGCCGTGATTTTCGAGGATGACTGTAATACCTTCAGCCCCTACCGCCGCGCGTGCATTGTCTCGCAACACGGCAACGACTTCTTCCACGGATTCGGCCCTGGCCAGGCGCTCGCTGGCATTGAGCACGTGGTTGAGGCGGTCATCGCTGGCCGGGTGCTTGGAATCATTGCGCAAACGAATCTCCCAACGGCCACAGCGTCTTGATCTGTAGTCTGGTCAGTGCGAAAAAGAAGGGGAGTGCGTTACCAGCGTTTACTGGCGGACGCGTAGAACCGGGAGTCTCTCAGAAAAAACCACCTCTAGCACTAACAAGGTGGGGAATTCGTCCTGTTTGATCATGTTGGCGACATCACGCCAGCTGCATGCACAAAGCAGAGTTTGTTCCCTTCAATATCCCGGCAATAAGCACCGTAGTAATCCGAGGCATACTGCGGCCTCAACCCAGGTGCGCCCTCATCTTGAGCACCCATCGCCAAGGCTGTACGCCATGCCGCCTGCACCTGATCCTGCGAAGCGGCGGCAAAACTTATTTGCACGCCGTTTCCCCATGTCGCCGGTAGTCCGTTGAACGGCAGTTGCACATAGAACTGAGGCCACTCCCTGTCTGGCCTTTGCCATCCAGCGCCCTGCGGGCCGCCATCGTGGTTGTCGGGCATGCGAACAAGCCCCAGGGTGGCAAGTACGGCATCGTAGAACCTGATCATGGCCGGCAGGTCGCGAGCACCTAGCTGAATGTGGCTGAACATGTACGCTCCATAAGATCCGTTGATCGACAGCAGTAACACACAGCTCATCTGAGAAAGGCAATACCATCGCTCACCCAGTCAGATGTCACGCCCAGGGTAGCTGGGTTCAGAAAGCTTAAGGCTCACTGGCGATGAGGGGTTAGGCCCAGCAGCGCCTAGATGACCCTCACTCGGCAAAAGCCGCAACAATCGCATCCACTACAACCCTCACCCGTGCCGTGTGTGCCAGGTCCCGATGCAACACGAGCCAGGCTTCATAGGGCGTGGCCCGCTGTCGATCAGGCCAGACGCGCACCAAACTGGCATCGCGCTGGGCCATGTATTCCGGCAGCTCACCCAGGGCCAGCCCGGCGCGCACGAAGGTCGCCAACATGAGGCTCGAGTCCAGCTCCGCGACTACCCGGCCGCCGGACCTGGGCTCTCCCGCCAGTGTATCGTCCTGCCGGGCGGTTACACCTTGTTGGTAAAAGGCGATGTCATGGCCTACCAAGGCGCTGCCAGGTTCTGGCTTTCCACGCAGGTCAAGGTACCGCTGTGCCGCATACAGCCCCACAGGCCAGTGAGCCAGCCGGCGCACGATCAGGTCAGGTTGCTCCGGCCGTACGGTGCGCACGGCCACGTCGGCCTCCCTGCGCCCCAAGTCCAGTAGACGAGTGGTGGTGGTCAGAATTACCCGCACCTGCGGATGAGTGACCCGCAGTTGCTCGATCGCAGGTATGACGAAATCCACGGCCAGCGCATCGGTGGTGGTGAGGCGCACCTCACCCGATGGATGAGGATCGTTGCCCTCACCCTGGCGCTCGAAGGAGACGGCCATCCGCTCCATCTCCTCAGCCTTCTGTACGAGCTGTTGCCCAGTGGTAGTCAACGCCAGGCCACCGGTGCTGCGAAGAAACAGTCGGCTGCCCAGCGTCTGCTCAAGCCCCGCCAGACGCCGACCGACTGTGGTTTGGTCGATGCCCAACGCCGTGGCTGTGGCCCGCAGGGTGCCGGCACGGTGTACCGCGAGGAAAATGCGTACGTCATCCCAATTCATCAATGCACGCTTCCTGAAGATGCAAATATGCAGCCCTGGGCTGCGATTACGTGCATTTTCGCATTGATGCACGCTGCATAACATAGCGGGCTTGAATCACCGTCCGAATCACGCAGCCGGCTTAAGCCGGGTATCAGGAGCACCATGCCTCGCTTATCTTTCATCCTGACAGTCGCTATGCTGAGCGCCTTCGGCCTCGTCGCCTCGGATATCTACCTACCCGCGATGCCGGGCATGGCCACTGAATTTGGCGTTGCCAGTTGGCAAATGCCGCAAACCGTCTCGTTCTATTTGCTGGCACTGGCTTTTGCGCAGTTGGTTTATGGCCCACTGTCTGACCGACGTGGACGCAAGCCCGTGCTGCTGGCCGGTGGCGTTCTCTATCTGCTGGGCTCCATGGGCTGCGCGCTGTCCAGCAGCTACATGGGCTTTATAGCGTGGCGTATGGTAGAAGCGCTGGGAGCAGCGGCGGGGCTGGTGATTGGTCGCGCGTTGATTGCCGATACCTGCGACAAGCGCACTTCGGCGAAAGTCTACGCCGTGGTTTACCCCCTTGTGTCACTGTCGCCGGCCTTGGCCCCCGCAATCGGCGGGCACTTGGCCGTGGCGTTCGGCTGGCGAGCCGACTTTCTGTTCGTTGCCGCATTCGGGGCGCTAGCACTGCTTCTGGCACTGTTTGTATTGCCTGAAACGCTACCGGTCGCGACGCGTACCAGGACGGGACCCTTCGCCGGCTTCGGCCGCGTACTGGGTGACCGCAACTTTTGCCGCTACACAGTAGTGGTGTGTTCAATCTACTGCGCCTGGTTCGTTTATTTGACGCAGTCGCCATTTCTTTTCGTACAAGCAGGCTTGAGCGAGGCGCAAAGCGGGTGGCTGTACGTGCCGCTTACTTTGGGCATCATCGGAGCTAACCGGTTGGCCCGGCGGTTGCTTGACCGCTTGCCTTACGACCGTATTGTCGCGATAGGCATTACCTGCTTCGTACTGGGCGCCATGGGTTTTCTTCTGGCTTATGCCATGGGGTGGCGCAGCGTGACGGCCGTGGTACTGCCGATGTGCCTGGTCAGCCTGGCCAACGGCTCGTCGTTGTCGCTGGCGATTTCGGGGGCTATCGCCAGTGAACATGGGCATGCGGCCACTGCATCGGGGTTGGTGGGGTTTTGCCAGATTGGCAGCGCAGCCGTTGTGGCAATGGGTGTGAGTGCGGTATCAGGCACAGGGTTTGGTGTACTCGCCGGGGCGGTGGCGGTGTTGAGCTGTGTGGCATTGTCTGCGTGCAACCCTTTGGCCTATCGCAAGCAACCGGCGCAGCGAGGGTAGCGCGCTCGGGTTGGCCTGCACGCTTAATGCTGGCTCAGCGCTTCGCCCAGTTGCGCGTCGTCAAGCAAGGCCTTGGCCATCGCGCAGAGGTAGTGGGAAGCCCAGATCAAGTGCTGCTTGTTTTCCATCAAGCCGTCAAGGGTCATGTCCCGAGCGTAACCCATCAGCTCCGAGGCCTGCTCGCGGGCCATCTCACAGGGTATACCGGGCTCGATACGGAAGAGAGGGCTTGTTTGGTCGGTGCCCTGATAGAAGGTGGTTTGGCCAACGGTAAACGTGGTTTCTTCTCCGGACATCTTCGTTCTCCTCAAAAGGGTGCAGTGCTTGCACGAGCCACATCGCTGGCGAACCAACACCCAGCGGGGTGAACGGACGGTTCGCCATGCGAGCGCACTTTTCAACAGTTACGGGTCAATGGCAGATTGGATGCTTCGGTCGCATCTGGACATGCGTTACCGCTGACTCGAGCAGAGCCTTCAGCGTCTCGAGTTCATGCAGAGAGGTCAGCATCAGCACCGAAGCGGGCGACCTGAAACCCAGTGACATGGCCTGTTGCACCACGGCGGCCGAGCACGTGGCGTATTCGGTGGCCTGGACCAAAATGTCTTCAAGGGAGCCACTGTGAAGAGGGGGATCGGGGACGATCTTGAGCATGGTTCAACTCCAACGTGGAAGGAGGAACTACCACATTCAGGCCGTCAAGCAATGAGGGTGGCAGCTGTACGCGGGTTGACGGACCGAGACGTTGGCACTCGGCGCACCACAGGGTGCCCGCACGTACAGCCACCATAAAGTGTGCACATGAGGCAGCGTTCTCGGTCCGTCAAAACCGGTCGCTGAATTGGCAGCGACCCGGCGAGACTAGGTTCCACACCGTTCATGTGCAACAACAAATGGGCGCAGGGAGTATCTTTGGGAAATGGCCTACAGGGAAGGGCTTAAATCTGATTTTTTTGCAATGCGATTGCTGCACTGTCACCCCTTGGCGTCTTCGATGATTGAACACACGGACCTAGCTCATCCACCTTTGTCCAATACCTTGGTACGTTCGCCTATGGGCAACATGGATATCGAACCCACGCGTCAGTACCTGAAATCACTCATCACGCCAGACCAGGGCCGGTCATGACTTATCGCACGTGCACGCCTTCACTCCTTATCTTTTTTTGTGCAGCCTCGCTTACTGCCTGCGTGCCGTGGAAACGGGAGCGCGCAGCGTACGCGGATGTCTGCGAAACGAAGCATGAACTTCAGGTTGCAGGCCTGCCAGACGGCGGACCCATCCACCTCGAAACCTACCTCTATGATTACTCCGCGCGCTGGCGCGACGAACCATTCGAGCAGGTGCTGCATGTACAGTACCCAGGGGAAAAATACCCGCGACCGGAATTCTATGTACAACTGATCGCTTACAACGAGGGGCGTCAGCGGCCTGCGTCCGGTTCCGCACGCGGGGCCGCGCCGATACCCTTCCTCTATGACAGCCGGCAGGCGTTCATCACCCTCAATGACGGTTCGCGATTGAATGCCAGACCCGAGCTTTATCTGGATGGCCCGGTATATGACTATCCGACATTCGCGCCGCAGCAGGCGCGACCTTCGCCGTATGACATCAACGCAGACGAAGTGCACAGCAAGATTCCGAAGATCACCAACAACAAGCGTTACGGGTCCGTTTATGTGATTTTCCCGACGGACACGTTTGACGCCGAGTCCAAGTGGACCATTCACCTGGGCAATCTGCAGGTGCAGGGTCAGGACGTCGCCATCCCACCGTTGCAACTGTGCTATCACCCGGTAAAGACGTGGATCGGGATCGAGCCGCTGATGCGCCCCTGAGTGAGCGCGGGCCGGAGGTAATGTGATCTCTCTGTTTGAGGCAGCGTTGTGCCGCTATGGGCTGGCGCCCCTGCACAACCGCAGGGGATTGATCTTGTGCGAGCGCGTGCGCAGCCCATCCGGGGCTGCCTGGCAGCCCCGGATGTAGCAGTCACTATGGCGGGCAGGGGGCTCTCCCCCCGCCGCTCCTCAGAAGCGAACCGTGATCCCGGCATTGACCGAATGGAACCGGGAATCAGAGCCAAACTGCCCTTGATACGACAGCCCTACATCGGTCTGACGGTTCAGCTGCACCTTCGCCCCCACTTCAGTGAGTGCCACGTTTCGCGTCTGGGCAATCCCTTGCACCTCGAAGTTCGGTCCGCCTGCAAACGCCTGCTCATTGCGTGGGTCCAGGTCGCCGTAGGCTCGGCGCCAGCCCAGGGAGCCGAACAGTTGGGTATCGTGATTGGCCACGCGTGTGTGGGTCGAAGCCCGCATGCCGACCGTGGAGAACCAGGTGTCCTGTTTCTCGCTCGACACGTTCAGCGCCGCTGCGCCGCCCTTTTCACGGAAGCGGTCGGCGTCGTAGTTCACGTAGGACACCCCTACGAACGGCTCCAACGCCACCGCGCCCAGGCCGATGCGGTAGGCCGCTTCGCCACTGGCTTGCAGCGTGTTGGCGTCGCGCTTGCCCTTGAGGTGGTCGCTGTAACCGGCAAACGCAACGTTGCGGCTGCTGTCGAGCTTGTGCCAGGTGTAGCCCACATCTGCACTCAGGCGCAGCGCGTCGATCTGGGCGCCGGTGTAAAGGCCCAGGTGATAGTTGTCGCTGTGACCCTTGGCATCGCGGTCATCGGCATCGAACTTGGAGCGGCTATAACCGCCGTACACGCCGGCACGCCAATCCTGGGTGATGCTGCCGTCTGCGCCGATCAGCACACCGCCGGTGCGTTGGTGCAAGCCGCTGGCGCCGTTGTTGCCATCGAGCTTCGACCAGTTGCCGAACACTTGTGCCCATGCGCCGCCTTGCGCCTCTGGGGTGGCCGGCATCAGGTTCGATGCCCCTGTCGGCATGCGCACGGTGTTGTTGTCCAACAGACCGCGAACGCGGGTGCCGAGCACCCCAGACACGACCTGACTGTTGGCAATCAGCGCGGTGCCCGTGCTGCTGTGGTAATCACCGGACAGCTGATCGATGGCATTGCGGGCACTGGCTGCATCCAGTACCAGCAAGTTGTTGTAACGCCGCGGGGGGTCGCCGCTCTGTTGAAA